>DATBDL010000001.1:0-17250 GCA_036269975.1 Pseudonocardiaceae bacterium
GTGGCCACCGATCCGGCCGGTTTCGCGCTCAGCCCCGCCCCGGAATGGGCGGCGCACCCGGTGTTCCGGCGACGAAACTCATGTGCGTCGCGGCGAGCCGCCAGCCCGATTCCGTTCGTACCGCGACGAGTGTCGCGCGCAGCGTGGCCGGGACCGGGTGGCCGGCGAACGTGCCGTCGGCCTGTTCGGTCGCGACCACCACGGCCGAGTCGCCGTACTCACGGACGGTCACGCCGTCGAGGTGGAAGTCGCTGTACTTCAGGCCGCCATTGTGCCGCCCGAGCCAGTCCGCTTTGGACAGTGTGAAACCCAGCGGCCCCACGGCGGTGAAGTCGTCGGTCAGCAGCTCGGCCAGTTGGTCGGCGTCGCCTCGGGTCTCGGCGTCTGCCCATGCCGCCAGCAGTTCGGCGACCGTGTCGTGGTGCGACATCGTTGTTCCCCTTCGTAGTGGTGTCGGCTCAGGCGTTGGTCATAGTCTGTTCGACCGGGGCCTGCTGCGACTGGTTGCGCCGTGCTCGACTGTGCGGCAGCAGGACGCTGACGACGCAGAGCCAGACGAGGCCACCGAAGCGACCGATCGGCAGCAGCGGGTCGAGCACGGGGAAGACCAGCGAGAACGTGGCGAGCATGCCGAGCGCGCCGATGACCAGGCCGGCCAAGGCCAGCGGGCGGGGAACGAAGCGCAGGATCAGCGACGGAATCGCGACACCGGCTATGAGCAGCCCCAACGGCACGACGAACCCGGCACCCCCGGTGGCGAAGGCGAGGTCGGTCAAGGCACGTGCGACACCGGGACTGCCAGCGGTGGCACTCTCACCGGCGGCCCACGTGACGAGGCCACTGATACCGAGCGACGCCGATGCGATCAGGCCACCGGCGAGGCCGATCGCGGTGCCCGGCGCCGTGATGCCGAGTTGCCGCAGCCGGCGGTAGACGGCGCCGCTCCAGACGGCGAGCGGGATCGAGATGCCGAACAGGATCGTGCCGAGCACGACGAGCAGCGTGTGGTGGCCGAGGTCGTAGGACAGGACGTCGGCCGCGCTGTCGGTGATTCGTGGACCAGCCGCGCCGAGCGCGACAGAGACGACGGTCAGCAGCGTGGCGACGGCTGCCGGAACGATCAGCGGCGGGCCACCCTGACGGTGGCGCTCCAGCGGTGTGACGGTGGTCATCGGGTCCTCCGGGTCTGTGGTTCGGATCGTCCTTCCTGGTCAATAATATACAATGTGTAATCATTCGTCAACGGCATCGTTGCGTCGCGGTTGGGCCCGGTCAGCGGCCTGCCGCCCGGCTACCGTTGAGCCATGACGCACACCGACACCGGCCAGATCCCGCAGGCAAGGCACGTGGTGACGGCGATCCCCGGCCCGAGATCGATGGCGCTGCACGCCCGGCGGACGGCAGCGGTGGCGGCAGGGGTGAGCAGTGGACTGCCCGTCTACGTCGAACGGGCCGGCGGCGGCATCCTGGTGGACGTAGACGGCAACGCGCTGATCGACTTCGGCTCCGGCATCGCGGTCACCACAGTGGGCAACGCGGCACCCAGGGTGGTGGCGCGGGTGCGCGAGCAGGTCGCCGACTTCACCCACACGTGTTTCATGGTCACGCCGTACGAGGAGTACGTAGCCGTGGCCGAAGCGCTCAACGACCTCACACCGGGCGACCACGAGAAGCGGTCCGCACTGTTCAACTCGGGTGCCGAGGCGGTGGAGAACGCGGTCAAGATCGCACGGCACGCCACCGGCAGGGCGGCGATAGTGGCGTTCGAGCACGCCTACCACGGCCGCACCAACCTGACGATGGCACTGACGGCGAAGAACATGCCGTACAAACACCGATTCGGCCCGTTCGCCAGCGAGATCTACCGAGTGCCGATGGCCTACCCTTACCGCTGGCCGACGGGCGCCGAGAGGTGCGCGGACGAGGCATTCGACAGTTTCGTGTCAGCGGTCCACACCCAGATCGGCGAACAGAACACGGCAGCCGTGATCGTGGAGCCGATCCAGGGCGAGGGCGGTTTCATCGTGCCGCCGAGCGGATGGCTGCCGAGGATAGCGGAATGGTGTAGTACCAACGAAATCCTGTTGATCGCGGACGAGATCCAAACCGGTTTCTGCCGAACCGGCGACTGGTTCGCCTGTGAACACGAGAACGTCGTACCAGACCTGATCACGACGGCCAAGGGCATCGCCGGCGGTCTGCCATTGGCGGGCGTGACAGGGCGGGCCGACGTGATGGACGCGGCACATCCCGGTGGCCTGGGCGGTACGTATGGCGGCAATCCGGTCGCGTGCGCGGCGGCACTGGGTGCCATCGAGACGATGGTCGCGGACGATCTGTGTACCAGGGCAACGGAAATCGAGGCCCTGTTCCTGCCCAGACTGCGCACCCTGGCCGACAAGCATCCACAGATCGGCGACATCAGAGGCAGAGGCGCGATGCTGGCCGTCGAACTGGTGGTCGACGGAGCGACGAAGACACCGAACCCAATCCTGACAGCCGAGGTGAACAAGGCATGCCACGCGGCCGGGCTGGTCACACTGACGGCCGGCACCTACGGCAACGTCCTGCGCTTCCTACCACCACTGTCCATTGGAGACGAGCTGATCCGCGAAGGCTTGGACATCCTGGAAGACGCCTTCGCAACAGCAGCCGGCTAACCCGGAACGAACCGCAACCCGGCCCGCCACCCCAACCGCTTCGAGATGGAGACCGCGTTACGCGCGATGGCTGGTCAGATAGTCGATCAGCACATCACGAACCCGATCCGGCCCTTCGAGCCAGGGCACGTGACCGACGTGTGGTAGCTCGACCCTGGTCACCGAAGGCAGCGCCTCGGCAAGCGAGTCAACGGCCCGGCGAGGCCGGATGTCCTGTGCGCCATCAAGGATCAGGGTGGGGACGGTCAGGTTACGGCACCGAGCGGCCAGCTCCGGTTCGTCCGTGAGGTCGTCCATCAGGGCGTTGCACTCGAAGTTGATGTCGAACCAGGGCGTGGCCATGCGTTCGGCGTAACCGGCGGCGAGGTCGCGATCGGCGAAATCGGCCGTCCACTGGAGGATCGCCAGTTCGCGGTCCTCGACCGGGCTACGGTCGCGCTCGTTGAGCTGGGCCCACCGAGCGAAGTCGGCACCGAGGCGAGCGGTGAAGTTCCGGCGACAGGGCTCCCGCCACTCCCGCCCAATGCCGACACCCGACACGTAGCAGAGCCGATCGACGCGGTCCGGATGGTCGATGGCATAACGGAGAGCGAGATCAGCACCCCAGGAATGGCCCAACACGGCAGTTGTAGCGAGCCCGAAGTGCCGGCGCACGGCATCCAGATCCGCAACGGAACGGGCGAGGGAATAAGGACCACGCCGAGCCGACCGGCCGCAACCACGCTGGTCCCAGCGAATCACGCGCAAAGCGGGCGCGAGCGAAGCGGCGAGGTCACCGAACATGTCCCACAGGCCGGGGCCGCCGTGGCAGAGGAGCACGGAGGGACCGTCACCGACCGAAGTGGCCCACAGTGAGCAACCGTCGTCCGCCGGGATCATCACGCAGCCACGTTAACCGCGAGGGCGCCACAGAGCCAAAGCGCCGAACGCAGCCCGAGAGGACCAGCCCACCGCCGAAGCTCCGCGCCCAACGCGAGAGAGGCCGCCCAAGTCTGATCGGGATAACCCCTCGGATTTGGGTCCGATCCGTTGGGTGGGTGGGCGCGTGGGCAGGCCCTGTCTTGTTTCGGACGGCGGCTTCGCCGGAGTCGGGCTTGGCCAGCGTGTGGTCTCGCCGTCGACCAGTACGAGACTTCGCTACCGTGGGGGACGATCGAGAGGAGACCCATGTCCTACCAGGCTGATCCGGCACTGCTGACCCGCGCCCGTGCCCTGCTGGCCGACCATCCGGTCGTCGACGGCCACAACGACCTGCCCTACAAGCTGCGCAAGCAGGTCGGCTACGACCTCGACCAGCGGGACATCGCGCAGGACCAGACCGCCCACCTGCACACCGACCTGGCTCGGCTGCGTCGCGGTGGTGTCGGCGCGCAGTTCTGGTCGGTGTTCGTGCCCAGCAGCCTCCAGGGCGACACGGCCGTCGCGGCCACGCTGGAACAGGTCGACTGCGTGCTGGCGCTGGCCGCTCGCTACCCGGACGATCTGGCACTGGCCAGGACGGCGGACGAGATCGAGTCGGCACGGGCGAGCGGGCGGATCGCGTCGCTGATGGGTGCTGAGGGTGGCCACTCGATCGCGTGCTCGCTGGCCACGCTGCGGGCGCTGCACTCGCTCGGCGTCCGCTACATGACGTTGACGCACAACGACAACACGCCGTGGGCCGACTCGGCCACCGACAAGCCGGCCGCCAATGGGCTCACCCGTTTCGGTGAAGAGGTCGTGCGTGAGATGAACCGGGTCGGCATGCTGGTCGACCTGTCGCACGTGTCGGCGGACACCATGCGGGACGCCCTGCGCGTGACTCGGTCGCCGGTGATCTTCTCGCACTCGTCGTCACGGGCCGTGTGTGATCATCCGCGCAACATCCCGGACGACGTGCTGGCCCAGTTGCCCGCCAACGGCGGGGTGGCCATGGTGACGTTCGTGCCGCAGTTCGTGTTGCCGGCGGCTACGGAATGGTCGCTCGGAGCGGACGAGAACATGCGGGCGCACGGGTTCCATCCGCTGGAGACCGGGCCGGAAGGCATTGCGGTGCAACAGGCATACGAGGCCGAGCACCCCCGGCCGGTCCCGACGGCCGCCACGGTGGCCGACCATCTCGACCACATGCGCGAGGTGGCCGGCATCGACCACGTCGGCATCGGCGGCGACTTCGACGGTATCGCGTTCACGCCGGACGGTCTGACCGACGTGGCGGGCTACCCGAACCTGGTGGCCGAACTGCTCGGCCGGGGTTGGTCCGAAGTGGACCTGGCGAAACTCACTTGGCGCAACGCGATCCGGCTGCTGCGTGACATGGCCGACGTGTCGGCTGGCCTGCGGGCGACCGAGGCGCCGTCGATTGCCACGATCGAGGACCTGGACGGCTGACGACGGCTACGACGGCCAGGAACGCTCAGCCAGCGTCGGAGGTCACCGGCGTCGGCTGCTCGGCTGCGGGAACGTGCACCGGCACCGGCACCCGGCGCGCCACTCGCGCCGCGGCCCGCCACACGTTCGGACCGGCGTAGCCGGCCAGCAGCGCGACGCTGGTGAGCACGAAGCTGTTCTCGGCCAGCAGCGACAGCGGCGGCCACGTGGTGCCGACGTCCAGGAACGCGGCGACGTGGAACACCACGGCCACCGCCGCCGCCACGATCAGCCAGCCCCGCCTGCGGTGCGCGATCCCCTCCGCCACCAGCAGGATCGTCGCCGGCACGACGTAGACCCAGTGGTGGCCCCACGAGATCGGCGACGCCATCAGGCCGAACCCGGCCGTGATGACCATCGCCAGCGGCACGGAGCCGGCCAGCAGCGCCTTGCGGATGCCGGCCACCGCGAACACCAGCAGGACGGCGACGAGCGTCAGCCACAACGCGGTCTGCGCGTGCCCGGACATACCCAGCCGGGCGATGCCGCCGGCCAGCGACTGGTTGAGGACCACGGCCGAGTCGCCGACCGCGTGCGCGCCGCCGGACGAGCCGAGCCAGAACGTGAACGAACCGGACCAGTCGGCGATGAAGCCGATCGCGGTCGCGACGATGCCGCTGATCGCCATCGTGACCAGCGCGCGATAGTCCTTGCGCAGCAGGAAGAACAGCAGGAAGACCGCTGGTGTCAGCTTGACGGCGGCCGCGATGCCGATCAGTACGCCGCGTGGCCAGCGCGGTGACACCGCGAGGCAGTCCAGCGCGACGAGGGCCATCAGCAGCAGGTTGACCTGACCGAACCAGATCGTGTCCGCGACCGGCTCGGTGAGCAGCGACAGCGGGAGCAGCACCGCGGTGCCGACTACGGCGCCCCGGATGCCCCCGGCCGGCCACCCCTTCCGGATGGTGATGTAGATCACCAGCGCCAGGCAGGCGATGGACAGCACCGTGATGCCGCCGATCGACCACTGCCACGGCGGGAGCGCGAGCGGACCGAGGATGAGCAGCGCGAACGGCGGATACGTGAACGGCAGCACCATGCCGACCCCGGTCGCCGGCAGGACGCCGTAGACGTCCGCGCGCTGCCACCATGCCTGCACGCCGAGCCGGTAGACGCTCAGGTCGACGAACCCACGCGGGCTGACCAGCATGGAGTGCACGATCCAGACGGTCGTCGCGGCCATGCCCAGTACGGCGGCGGTCACCAGTACCGGCGGGTGCCGGTACCAGGTCACCGCAGCCCACCAGCGCGAATGCCGGGCGGCCCGAGTCGGGTCGGCCCAGCGGCGGCTGGCGACGATGCCGACGACCCCGACGACGACGCCGAACGTGGCCACCGCGGTGTACTCGGGCACCTGGTACGGGGAGATGAAGCTGGCCCGCACCGCGGGGCTCACCACGTGGTGCGCGATCACCGAGAGAATGTGGTGCGAGAGGGCACCCAACCGCCCGTGGCGAAGGGCGCCGTGCCAGGCGTACCCCACCGGAGAGCTGATGACCATGCCGGAAGTCTGCCGTGCGGCCCGTGTGGTCGAGAAATGGGGTCCCCGCCGACGTTATGTCGGAAGCAGAGTCGTCACGAGGGCCGAGAGCTGGTGCACGTTGCGGCATTCGTACATCTCGACGATCTCGGCATAGGCGTGCGCCACCGAATCCCCCGTCGACCACAATGCGGTGCGTTCCGGATTGAGCCAGTAGGCGTGCCTCGCGGGGGCAAGCATGCCGCGCAACGTGGCCAGATGGGGGTCGCCGCCGTTGGTGCGGGCATCGCCCAGGATGAGGACGGACGTACGCGGGCCGATCGCGTCGGCGTAGCGGGCCTCGAATTCGCGCAGGGCCTGGCCGTAGTTGCTGTGACCGTCGAACCTGGTGATCCTGGTCTCGTCGATGATGCGGCGGGCGAGCTGTTCCGGGTCGCCCGCGCCCGCTGTGACGAGGTGGGTGATCTCGTCCATACCCTCGATGAACGCGAACACCCTGACCTTGCTGAACTGGTCGCGCAACGCCTGCACCAGCAGCATCGTGAAGTTCGCGAAGCCGGCGACCGAGCCGGACACGTCGCAGATCAGCACGATGTCCGGCCGGCCGGGCCGTGGCCGCCGGTACGCCGGCCGCAGCGGCACGCCGCCGGTGGACAGCGAACGGCGCAGCGTGCGGCGGATGTCGATCTGACCACGGGTGGCCCCACGTCTACGCGCGGCCAACCGGGTCGCGAGTTTCCTGGACAGCGGGTTGATCGCGCGACGCAGGTCGGCGAGCTGCGCGCGGCTGGCCGAGAGGAAGTCCACTTGGTCTGCAACGGGCGCGACGGCATGCCGGGCGATCCGGTCGCGGCCGCGTAGCTCGGCGGCGCGACGAAGGGCCTCGGTGCGGACCATGCCACGGAAGCGCTCGATGCGGCGACGGACGTCGTCGGCCGCCAGACGGTCGGTGAAGTCGTCCGCGAAGTCGTCCGCCGGCGTACCGGCCCGGATCGCGGCCAGGACGCGGGCGAGCAGCGTCTGCGGTTGCAGCCGGTCCAGGGTCTGGAAGGCCGAGTAGCCGCCGCCTGGACCGTCACCGCCGCCGTAGCGGCCGAGCTGGTCGACGGCCTGGCCGGCGAGCTGCCGGAGGGCCGACTGGTCGTCGGCGGCGAGCGCTACGGCCAGGTCGTCGGCCAGCCGCGCCTCGTCCGGTTCGGTGCGGACGCGTTCCGGCGTGCCGACGCCGAGCGGGAAGTACAGGTCGAACACGGCATCGAAGACAGCGCGCTGGCCACCACGGCGGACGAGGGCGGCGGCGAGGCCGGCCCGCATGCGTTCCCGGTCGGCCATGCCGAGCACGTCCAGCACGGCGGCCGCGTCCACCGTCTCACTCGGACCGGCCGGTATGCCGCGATGCCGTAGCGCGCCGACGAACTCGACCAGCCGCGCCGGCACGCCCACCATGCTCACAACACACTGTCCAGTTGCAGTTGCCCGCCGGCGCGGGTGATGTCGTCCTGGTGCTTGAGGATCACGCCGAGGCTGGTGCGCACGACGTCCTCGGTCAGCGTGTCGGCGCCCAGCGCGAGCAGCGTCCGCGCCCAGTCGATGGACTCGGCGACCGACGGCGCCTTCCGCAGGTCCATCGCGCGCAGCGCGCCGATCACCCGGACCAGCGACTCGGCCAGCCGCTCGTCGGTGGCGGGCACCTTCAGCCGCACGATCCGGGTTTCCAGCTCCGGCTCTGGGAAGTCGATGTGCAGGAACAGGCAGCGGCGGCGCAGCGCCTCGGACAGCTCACGGGTGGCGTTCGACGTGAGCACGACGAACGGCCGGCGGGTCGCGGTGATCGTGCCGAGTTCGGGCACCGTGATCTGGAAGTCGCCGAGGACCTCGAGCAGCAGGGCCTCGAACTCCATGTCGGCCTTGTCGGTCTCGTCGACCAGCAGGACCGTCGGGTCGGGGTTGCGGATGGCGCTCAGCAGCGGCCGGGCGAGCAGGAAGTCCTCGCCGAAGATGTCGGTCTTGGCATCGGCCCAGCTCTCGTCGCGGCCGGCGGTGATGCGCAGAAGTTGCTTGGCGTGGTTCCACTCGTACAGCGCCCGCGCCTCGTCGACACCCTCGTAGCACTGCAACCGGACGAGGCGCGCGCCGACGGCGTCGGCCACCGCCCTGGCCAGCTCGGTCTTGCCGACCCCGGCCGGGCCCTCCACCAGCAGTGGCTTGCCGAGCTGGTCGGCGATCCAGACCGTGGTGGCCACGGCGGCCGACGCGAGATATCCCGTGCGCGCCAGCCGTTCGGACACGTCGTCGACCGAGGCGAAGAAGCCCGTTCCCGTCACGTCTTCGATGCTACCGGCCGGTACGGCGCTTACCCGCGGTATCGCGCCGCCTTGACCGCCGCGAAGTAGGCGGCGGAGCTGGGCAGGTACGACAGCACGCAGCCGACGATCGCGGCCAGCGCGCCGATGTAGCCCACCGCCGCGCCACCCTGACCGGTGACCAGGGCGAGCAGGTCCAGCACCGCGACGATGGTCAGCACGATCCGCGCCCAGTTGCGGCCGGCGCGCACCTTGAACGCGAACAGCACGTACAGGCCAGCGATGATCACCGTGGCGACGACCGCGATGACGACGGCCGTGCCGGCCAGGCTCTCGAGCTGGCTCTCGCTCAGGTTGCTGGTGTTCGCGGTGCGTAGCTGGTCCAGGATGGCCTGCTTGTCACCCGTGGTCAGCAGGCCACCGAGCAGGACGATGACGGCGGCCCCGATGAAGCACCAGAACGACGCCATGATCGTCTGGGGCGCCTCGAACGACTGCGCCGGCTGCTGGTTGCCGTAGTCGCTGGGCGGCGGCGCGGACGGGAAGTCGGGCAGCCCGGACTGGTAGCCCTGGTTGGGCTCGTTGGGATCCGAAGGTGTGGTCACGCTCGCCGAAGATAGACGAGCCGCCTCACGCCCACCTCACGACCGACCGAAACGTGATCTGAGCCAGACCGCGCCGGCCACGACCTGAAGCCCCACCGCGAACACCGTGACGCCGGTCCAGCCGTACGTGTCGTCCAGCCAGCCGGTGACGGCGGAGGACAGCGCGCCCGCGACGAAGATCGTGCTCATGAACACCGTGTTGACGCGGGCACGCGCGTCGCCGCGCAGGGCGTAGATGTCGCGCTGGCTGAGCACCCCGTGGCCCTGCACCGCCACGTCCAGCAGCACCGCTGCCACTGCCAGCAGGACGACGCTGCCGGCGCCGACGCCCGCCAGGATCATCGCCAGCAGGCCGACGACGATCGCGGCCGCCCTGCCGATGACGCCGTGCCCACGGTCGCCGAGCCGGCCGGCCAGCGGCGCGATCGCGGCGCCGGCCGCGCCGACCAGCGCGAACACGCCGATCGCCGCCTGGCCGAGATGGTGCGCGCCGACGAGTTCGTAGGTGATCGCGGTCCAGAACGCGCTGAAGGTGGCGAACATCAGCGCCTGCCCGAACGCGCGCTGCCGCAGCACCGCCTCCCGGCGCGCCAGGTCGACGACGGACGCCATCAGCCGCCGATAGCTGGCGGTGTGGTCCGGCGCGTGCTCGGGCAGCACGCGGACGAGTGCCACCGACATCGCGAGCATGAGCACTGCCGAGATGAGGTAGATGCTGCGCCAGCCCCAGGCAGCCGCGGCCAGGCTGGCGACCGTGCGGGCCAGCAGGATGCCCAGCAGCAGGCCGCTCATCACCTGGCCGACGGCCTTGCCGCGCTGCTCGGCCGGCGCGAGGTGGGCGGCCAGCGGGATCAGGATCTGCGCCACGACCGACGTCACGCCGATCAGCACCGACATCGCCAGGAACAGCCCGGCATTCGGTGCCACAGCGGCGATCGCGAGCGCGGCGGCCGTCGCGATCAGCGTGCGCGGCGCCAGTTTCCGGTTGTCGACCAGGTCACCGAGCGGCAGCAACAGGATCAGGCCGATGGCGTAGCCGATCTGGTTGGCCGTCACGACGGCGGCGGCGGCACCGTGGCTGATGCGGAACGAGCCGGCGACGAGGGCGAGCAGCGGCTGCGCGTAGTACAGGTTGGCCGCCGCGAGTCCGCACGCGACCGCCATCGTGACCGTGATCAGCCGCAGGCTCCTGGTGGGTGCCACCGTCGTCATATTTCCGAACATACCGTTTAGAAATTGGTTGCGGTAGGAATCGTGACCCGGCCTACGTCAGATCCGCACGATAGCGTCGGGTCATGTCGGAGCAGCACTCGCTGGCGATCCTGTTGTCGCAGGTCCTGGTCGCCTTCACGATCGAGTTCGACAACGAGTTCGAGCACCGGATGCCGCACCGCACGTCCGTCGGCGCCGCACGGCACGGTGCGCGTGGTGGGCCGTGGTTGGTGTCGATGGCGATGTGGTCGAACTTCCTGTACCACCTCGACGAGGACGGCGCCCCGCTGCGCGACGTCGACGACCTGGTCCGGATGACGAACCTGGGCGGCCTGGAACGATGGGGCTACCTGACGATCACGCCACCCGGCGACCGACCGAAGGCACCGCGCCGCGACCACGTGGTGCGGCCAACGGCGGCGGCGCTGCGGGCGCGGTCGGTGTGGCTGCCGTTGGGCACCGAGATCGAACAGCGCTGGGCGGAACCCTTCGACGTACCACGGCTCACGGCAGCACTGCGCGCGCTGACCAGCCGGTTGGACCGCACGCTCCCCCGGTACCTGCCGGTGGTCAACTACGGCGACGGCATGCGGACGGCCGTACCCGACCTGCGGCGGGACTACGAGGTGGACCTGTCGGTGCTGCTGTCGCAGGTGCTGATCGCGTTCACGCTGGAGTTCGAGGCGGCGTCGGACGTGTCGCTGCCGATCAGCGCGAACGTCCTGCGGGTGCTGGACGAATCGGGCGTGTTGGTGCGGGATCTGCCGGGGCGGTCCGGGGTGTCGAAGGAGTCGATCGCGGCGGCGGTGGGATTCCTGGAGCGGAACGGGTTCGTGGTGCTCCAGCCGGCCGGGCGGGGCAAGTCGGTCGCGCTGAACCCGAACGGACAGCGGGCACAGGCGGCGTATCACGAGCTGGTGGCGGAGATCGAAAGCCGTTGGGAGAAAAGGTTCGGCGTGGCCACGCTCAGCGGACTGCGGGCAGCGCTGGAGCCGGTGGCCGGCGCGCCGTTGCCGCAGCCGTATCCGGACGGCTGGCGGGCGACGATCCGCCGGCCGGCAATGCTGCCGCACCATCCGATGGTGCTGCACCGGGGCGGTTATCCGGACGGCAGCTAAAGCACGATGCCCGCCAATGCCTGGGTCACCAACCGGTCGGCGAGGCCATCGTCCAATGGCTCGTGGGCGAAGAACAGGCGGTGGTAGATCGGGGCGAAGAGTTGGTCGGCGGCGACGCCGATGTCGATGTCCGGCCGGATCTCGCCGTTGTCCATGCCCGCGCGCAGGATTTCCGCGGTGACGGCGCGGCGTGGTGCCAACCATCGTTCGCGGATCGCCTTCGCGATCTCCGGGTCACACTCCGCCTGGCCGACGAGCGCCCGCATCAGCGGACCCGATGCGGTGTCCCGGAACAGCACCACCAGCGCGCCCACCTGGAACCGCAACGCGTCCGCCGTGTTCAGGCCCTCCGGCACGGTGATCGAATCGCGCACCATGGCGAGGAAGCCGTCCAGTGCCACCGCGCCGCGACTGGGCCACCACTTGTAGATCGTCGCCTTGCTGACGCCGGCCCGCTCCGCGATCGCCTCCATCGAGGCCGCGTTGACGCCACCGGACAGCATCAGCTCACCGGCGGCGGCCAGGATCGCCAGCCGGGCCCGTTCGCTGCGTGGCCTGCCCCTGCCTCGGGTGGCCTGCATTTTCTGGTCGATCCGTTCATTATAATGCGTGGGTGCCGTACTACGACGACGTGACTCCCGGTGCTGGCGTGTTGCCGCCGAGGTCGACATCGGACTCCGACGCGCCGGCACTCGTGCTGGACGGTGACTGGCGGTTTCGCCTGTACCCGACCGCGAACGGGTGCGGCGACGACCCCGATGTGGACCACGCTGACTGGGACGTGCTCGCGGTGCCGTCGCACTGGCAACTGCACGGCCACGACTCCCCCGCCTACACGAACGTCGCCTACCCGTTCCCGATCGATCCGCCGTACGTGCCGGACGACAACCCGACCGGCGAGTACCGGCGCGAGTTCACGCTGCCGGCCGACTGGCCGGCCGACGACACCGTGCTGCGCTTCGACGGCGTCGACTCGTGTTTCCGGGTTTGGCTCAACGGCACCGAACTGGGCCACGCCAAGGGCAGCCGGCTGCCGGCCGAGTTCGCGGCCGCCGGCCTGCGTGCCGGCCGCAACGTGGTCGCCGTGCGGGTGCACCAGTGGTCGGCCGGCAGTTACCTCGAGGACCAGGACATGTGGTGGCTGTCCGGGATCTTCCGTGGCGTCACGCTGCTGGCACGTCCCGCCGACGGCCTGCCGGACCACTTCGTGCACGCCGACTACGACCACGCCACCGGCGCCGGCAAGCTGCGCGTCGACACCGATCGGGCGGCCCTGCTGAGCGTGCCCGAACTCGGGCTGCACGACGTCCCCACCAACGAAACCCATGCCGTCGGCCAGGTCCGGCCGTGGTCGGCCGAGGACCCGCACCGGTATCACGGCACGCTGAGCACGGCAGGCGAAACCGTCGCGATCCGGATCGGGTTCCGCACCGTCGCGATAGCGGACGGCCGACTGCTGGTCAACGGCCGGCCGGTGCTGCTGCGTGGCGTGAACCGGCACGAGTGGCATCCGGAGCACGGCAGGGCCGTGCCGCGCGAGACGATGCTCGCGGACGTGCTGCTGATGAAGCGGCACAACGTCAACGCCGTGCGCACCAGCCACTATCCGCCACACCCGCACTTCCTCGACCTGTGCGACGAGTACGGGCTGTGGGTCGTCGACGAGTGCGACCTGGAGACGCACGGGTTCCTGTTCGCGAACTGGCGCCGCAACCCGAGCGACGACCCGGCGTGGGCCGACGCGCTGCTGGATCGCATGCGGCGCACGGTGGAACGCGACAAGAACCATCCGTCGGTGATCATGTGGTCGCTGGGCAACGAGTCCGGCACCGGCCGGAACCTGGCCGCGATGGCGGACTGGGCACACGGCCGCGACCCGAGCCGGCCGCTGCACTACGAGGGCGACTGGAACTGCGCCTACACCGACGTCTACAGCCGGATGTACCACCCGCACGCCGACGTCGACGAGATCGGCCGCGCCGTCGAGCCGCCGCCCGACGACGCGACCGCCGACGCGCACCGCAGGACGCTGCCGTTCGTGCTGTGCGAGTACGCGCACGCCATGGGCAACGGGCCGGGCGGTCTGACCGACTACCAGGAGCTGTTCGAGGCGTATCCGCGCTGCGCGGGCGGTTTCGTGTGGGAGTGGATCGACCACGGCATCCCGCGCCCAACGACCGGCGACTACGCCTACGGCGGCGACTTCGGCGAACCCCTGCACGACGGCCATTTCATCGCCGACGGCCTCGTATTCCCCGACCGCACGCCGAGTCCGGGCCTGGTGGAGCTGAAGAAGGTCGTCGAGCCGGTCCGGATCGTGATCGACGGCGGCATTGCACGGATCACGAACGCCTACGACGCTGTCGACACCGGGCATCTCGCGTTCGAGTGGTCGGTTTCGCAGGACGGCATGGTTGTTGCCACGGGCGCACTGGACGTGCCGGTGCTGGCGGCCGGCGAGTCCGTCGACGTGCCGCTGCCGACGTTCGTCGAGGACGACGGTGAGACCTGGGTGACCGTGCGGGCACTGTTGGCGGCCGACACCGCGTGGGCGCCGGCGGGGCACGAAGTCGCCTGGGGCCAGGCGGCGGTCCGGGTGCCGACACGGGTGTTCCCGAGGTCCAGCGCCGCGCTGACCGGCGGCCGGCTCGGGCCGGGCGTGTTCGACGAACTCGGGCGGCTCACCGCGATCGGCGGCCTGTCGGTGGACGGGCCACGGCTGGATCTGTGGCGGGCGCCGACCGACAACGACGAGGGCCACCACGGTTTCCCGGTGGCCGAGGGCTGGCGCGCGCTCGGCCTGCACCGGCTGCGGCACCGGGTCCAGGCCGTGACGACCGGATCGACCTGGCTGACGGTGACCACCAGGGTCGGCGGAGCAGCGACCGACCTGGCCTTCGACGCGGTGTACACGTGGGTCGCCGAGGACGACCGGCTCGGCCTGACCGTGGACGTGCAGCCGGTCGGCGAGTGGTACGGCGTGCTGCCGAGGGTGGGCGTGCGGATGGCGGTACCGGAGTCGTTGGGCCGAATCACGTGGTACGGCGCCGGACCAGGTGAGTCCTATCCGGACAGTCGGCAAGCCGTGCGAGTGGGGCGGTTCGCGCTGGACGTGGACGAGTGGCAGACGCCGTACGTGTACCCGCAGGAGAACGGGCACCGCTCCGACGTGCGCTGGGCGACACTGGCCGACGGCGATGGCACGGGACTGCGGATCGAGGGCGATCCGGTGTTCGGGCTGACAGCGCGCCGCTGGACCGGCGAGGACCTGACCGAGGCGCGGCACACTGGCGAGCTGCGCCCGCGCGACCGGATCTGGCTGAACCTGGATGCGGCGCAGCAGGGACTCGGTTCGGCGTCGTGCGGGCCGGGCGTTCTGCCGAGCTACGAGTTGCGGCCGGGGCCGGTCACGCTGCGTCTCGCGCTGTCGACTTTCCGATAACAGGCTTACGTTCGACAGCGGGGGATTGACGGCACGGCCAGGCGATGCAACGGTCGTCCCCACGTCGACACCCCCCGACTTCGACGTGCCAGGTGATCGAGATGCCGCGTCCAAGCTGGCGCTTGGCCATGATCTGCCTCACCGGTGTGCTGGTGGCGACCGGAATCGCCCTGCTGGCCGGACATCGGCCACAGCCGGTGAGCGCGACGGCCACGCAGGGCGTAGGCGGTGGCGGGCCGTCGGACACCAGCAGCCCCCTCGCCCTGACGCAGGAGGGCGCGGACGGCGTCACGGCGAACTGGGTCACGGTGGAGAACGCGTTGCAGGGGACGTCGAACTGGCGTATCACGAACGCGCCCGCAACCGGTTTCGTCGAGGGTTTCGCGGACACGACGTACGCCAAGGCCGGCCAGGCGGTCCGGCTGTACGTGTCGACGTCGGCGGCGAGTTTCCACGTCGAGGCGTACCGGATCGGTTACTACGACGGGCAGGGCGGGCGGCTGGTGTGGGCGTCGCCGAACTACGGCGGGCAGCAACAACCGGCGTGCGGGGTGACGGCCGGCGTGAACCTGGTGTCGTGCGACAACTGGTCGTCCGAGCTGTCGATGCAGGTCACGCAGTCGTTCCCGCAGGGCGACTACCTGTTGAAGCTCATCGGGGCGGACAACGAACAGAGCTACGTGCCGCTGACAGTGTGGGACCCGAACAGCCAGGCGACGTACGTGGTGAAGAACGACGTGTTCACGTGGCAGTCATGGAACGACTACGGCGGTTTCGACTTCTACGCCGGGACGGGCAACTGCCCGGCGAAGGTGTATCCGCCGTGCGCGCGGGCAAGGGTGGTCAGCTACGACCGGCCGTACGCCGGCGGTCAGGGTGCGGCGGACTTCCTGACACTGGAGGCGCCGCTGGTGCGCTTCGCGGAGCAGCACGGTCTGGACGTCGCGTACGTGAACGACCTGACGGTGCAGCAGAATCCGGACGTACTCGAGCACCATCGCGCACTGCTGTCATTAGGCCACGACGAGTCCTGGTCGTTAGGTGAGCGGAACGCCGTGACGCAGGCAGAAGGCGCCGGCCTGAACGTGGCGTTCTTCGGCGCGGCCGCGATCCTGGCCCACGTGCGAACGCAGCCGTCGCCACTGGGTACGGACCGGCAGTTGGTGGACTATCGGGACGCCACCACAGATCCGTTGAACAGCAACGGAGATCCAGGCGAAGTCACAGGCAACACGTGGGCGTCACCGCCGACGAGCAGACCGGGCGCAGCGCTGATCGGCGAGGCGTTCAACGGCACGTTGAACGCCGGCGTACGCGCGCCGCTGTCCGTGGCCGACCCGACATCGTGGATCTTCGCGGGCAGCGGACTGACAGGTGGATCGGCGGTACAGAATCTGATCGGGTCCGATGTGGACAGTCTGGAGCCGGCGCCGAGCGTGCCCAACACAGTGCAGGTGCTGGCCCACTCGGCCCTGACAGCCAGCCAGGCACAGCCGACGACTCGCAATGGCGCGGTCTTCTACTCCGACATGACCTACTACAGCGATCCGACGTCCAGTGCCGGAGTGTGGGACAGCGGTACCAGCAACTGGATACCAGCACTGGGCGACTGCATCGGGTCGACACCGTGCCCGGCCGGCGCGGTGGGCGCGATGACGGGGAACCTGCTGAAACTGTTCGGGACGGGGCCGGCGGGCCGGACACAGCCGTCACGTCCCAACTGGCGGAACTTCTATCCGGCCGCCTAGAGGTTGGCCGAGCAACGCAGACGGACCGCGAAAGCCGGCCCCGAACACAGCCGCCGCCCAGCAACGCAAGAGGCTCAAAGCACCGCACCCACCACAGAAGCAGGCCGGCAAGAACCAAAACATGCGGGGTGACCCCGAACAAAGGGATCAACCTGGGGTTGCTTGATCATTTCTGCCTCACCCCGATCCATGCCGCACGTGCGGTCGGTGGTGTGTTGTCAAGGGTGGCGTAGCCATCGGCGGAGCCGACGCGACGCAGGAGCGCCCTTGACA
>DATBDL010000002.1:0-13511 GCA_036269975.1 Pseudonocardiaceae bacterium
CGGCGATCATCCGCGCCAGGCCGGTCCGCTGGAACAGCCGTAACGCCTCGTCCGTCGCCACGATGGCCGCGTCGGCGTCCGAGCCGCACAGGTCGACCCGCGCCCAGGCCAGCGCGCCGGGCATCAGGTCGTCGTCGAGGCCGGCCGCCAGTTCCGTCGCCCGGTCCAGCAGCTTCGCCGCTTCGTCCACATCGGACAGGATTACCAGCGAACCCGCCAGCCGTAACGATGTCCACACCTCGGACTCCGCGTCACCGGTCTGTTGGAAGTACGCGAGCGCCGCGCGTTGCAGTGGCATGCCGTCCTCGGCCCCGTCGCGCTGGGACAGCAGCGCACCCAGTCGGCCGAGCACCGACTGCCGGCGGCTCTCGTCGCCGCCCGCCGCGAACAGCTCGGCAGCCTGCCGGAAGTCGGCTTCGCCGCCGGTCAGGTCCGATCGACCGCGTAGCGCCGCGATCCGTCCCAAGAGGACCGGATCGTCGTCGGTCCGGTCGGCCAGTTCGCGCAGCGCCGCGTGGGCTGCCGCCTCGTCGCCGTGGGACAGGCTCTGCTCGGCCTTCTCGACGATCTCGGCCGTGGACAGGCCGGTCCAGGTCGGCTCGGGTGCCCTCTCGGGCACCGGCCGGCCTGGTGTCACCACCGACAGCGGGATGTGCTCGGCCACCGGTGCCGCGTCGATCAGGGTGCGCATCCGCTCGGTCTGGTGGGTGCTGCCGTTGCGCTGGTCGAATCGGGCCGCCTGCGCGAAGGCGTACGTGGTCAGCTCGGCGCCGAGGGCCGCCACGGCCATCTCCTCGGTCGGACGATCTGCGTGGCCGGGCCGTAGAATCCGCATGGTCCCCAGGCCGGACTCCGTGACACGGCGCAACAACAGCGCGCACGTCGCCGCGAACCGCATGCCGTGGAACGGGCTCGACGCGCGGTCCAGCCACCCGATGTGGCGCTCCAGCAGTTCCATCCCGCGCGCCTCGTTGCCGGTGCAGGCGCAGAACAACACGTGGTCGGCCAGGTCGTCCAGGTCCTGTGGCCGGGTGCGCAACAGCCGGTACGCGCGCCGGTGGGCGGCTCTGGCCTCGGCGGCGCGACCGGTGCGGGCGTAGGGCCACAGCAGCGTCGACAGGATCGCCTGCGGTTGTGCCTCGCACGTGAGTTGTTGCCCCAGCACGGGTTCCGCGATCGCGATGGCCTCGGCGTCCCGGCCGCGCGAACTCAGGTAGTCCACCATGCTGGTCGGCTCGCACGCCACGCAGTCGGAGAGCTGGTCGCGGGGCGCGGCGCACCACCGTTCGTACCAGTGATCGGCGGCGTCCTGATCGCCGACGTGGGACGCGACGTGGTACCGGTACTTGTACACGGCGTGCGGACTGTGACCGCCGCGCTCGTAGCGGCCTGCCATGTCCTCCAGCGCGCCGTGCACCTGGTCCAGCGAGATCTCGGGGAACTTCGTCATCGAGCCGATGGCGTACTTGAACGACCACAGCAGCGTGTGCGCGACCCGCTGGCCGTATTCGGCCGGATTGCGGTCGTAGTCGGCGAGACAGCGCGCGAACGGCACGAACACCTTGGCCCGCGTCATGCCCATCGCGTACGCGTTGATCTGCTGCATCCGGACGTCGAACGCGAGCCTGGTCAGCTCGGCCGCCTCCGCGTGCCGCAGGACATCCTCCAGCAGCACGTCCTTGGTGTCGCCGTAGGGCAGATCCTGTGCCTGGTCGAGTTGCTGGCGCAGACTCTCCTCGGTGCTCACCGCGCATCCCCCTGCGGGTCGTGCACTGCCCATTCCAGCAGGCCGGCGAACGAACGGTTGAGCAGCGCGGTGTCCACCGGCCGCAGTGGATGGTGGCCGAGCAGCAGTGCCTGTGTGTACAACGCTTCCACGGCCGTCACGGCGAGCCGTGGATCGGGCAGCTCGGAGATCCGGCGTGCCAGCGGGCTGCGGTGGTTGAGCACGAGTTGCGGCCGGTCGCTCGCGGCGTCGTCGTCGAACACGCCGAGCACGTCCGCCCACAGGTCATCGGCGACCTTCCTGGTCGCCCGCAGTTCGGCGCGGTGCCGCGACTCCCGGTCCACCAGATAGAGCGCCGACACCGAGGGCGGGTCGAACGCCCGCAGGATCACGTCGCAGTCCAGCGTGGCGAGGGTGCGCTGCGCCGTGGACAGGAACGGCCGCAGGGCCAGCTCGACGGCCGGGTCGACCAGCTCGAACCGGGTGGCCAGCGCACCGGGATCGAGGCGTTCCACCCGGATTCTGGGGTCCAGCACGGGAAGTCGCTCGACGATCTCGCTGTGATACGTGTAGCCGCCGTTGACGAGGCCGACGCCCTGCGCGGCGGCGACCGCCGCCAACTGCCGGAACTCCTCGACCGACGGCGTGTACCGCACCACGTCGAACCGTCGTCGGAACTCGGCCAGCGGGATCACCCCGACGTTGGTCTCCACCGGCAGCCAGCGATCGGCCAGCGCGAGCAGTTCGTCGTCGTGCACGGCCAGCGCCTTGACGCCGAGCTGGTGCACCCGCAGGAATTCGGCCAACCGGCCGGGCGCCGTCGCCGACAGGTCCAGCAGCCAGTCCCGTACCCGGTTGCCCAGCGCCTCGCGGGTCGTCTCCAGCAGGTCGTCCTCGTACAGGCCCTCGCGGCTCGCGGTCGGCCGGAGCTCGGCGACGTCCACGACGCACCGCACGAAGAACGCCCACTCCGGCAGCAGCCCCGGCACGCTCTCGGCCAGCAGCATGTGCTTGAGGTAGACGCGGTGACCGCCGCGCACGGCCGGATTCGCCGCCTGCGGCAACACGAATGCCAACCCGGTCAGCCCCGCCTCCGCGACCGAGATGTCGAGCACCGCGAACGGCGTGAACCCGAACAGGTCCTCGGCGTAGCTGGACAACGCATCCTGCCGGTCGGCCGGCGTCGGATACGCGACCTGCCACAGCGGCCCGTCGCCGGTGACCCGCTGTCCGTCCACCGTGACGTCCACCGGCAGCAGCCCGCCGAACAACCGCGCCAGGTCCGCGATCACGCCCGGCTCCAGCCACTGCCGCACGCCCGCCCTCGGCAGCAGCGTGACGGTGGTGCCAGGCTCGTCCCGTTCGCTCGGCGCGGTGTGCACCTCGTAGCGGCCGTCCGCGTGGCCGTGCCACACGACGGTCGGCGTGCCGGTCACGGATCTGGTCAGCACACGGACCTCGTCGGCGACAAGAAAGCACGACAGCAGCCCGATACCGAATTGGCCGAGGAACTCGTGCCGGCTGAAGCCGAAGTCGTCCCGCTTGGAGCTGCGCCCGATCGTCGCCAGCAGGTCGTGCACCTCGGCCTCGGTCAGGCCGATTCCGGTGTCGTGCACACGGACCGTGCCGTCACCGGTCCGTGCCGGCGACTCGATCGTCACCCGCGCCGCACTGTTCGGTTCGGCGCAGTTCGGTTCAACAGCCCTGCGCGCTGTGATCGCGTCGACCGCGTTCTGTAGCAATTCCCGCACGTACACGCGCGGACTGCCGTACAGGTGGTGGCTCAGCAGGTCGACGATGCCGCGCAGGTCGACCTGGAACGCACGCTCCACTGTTCCACACTCTCCTGAGAACCCCCGGAACCGCCGAGTTGGCGGGAGGCAACCGTAGACGATCGCGAGGCTCCCCGGTCAGTATGACGCGGTGGCGTTGGGGGAGATGTCACCTCGGAAGAGGCCATTCGGGTCGACCCGCAGCCGAACCAGGTCGACGGCGGCGATCTGGTCCGCGTCCAGGTGCCGCTGCGGCTGGTCGCGGCCGCCGACGAGGCTGGGAATCGTGCGACCCGTGTCCCACGGCGCCATCGCGGCCCGGACCACGGCGGCCCGTGCGCGGCCCGCCCTGGCCGCTTCCTCGTCGGCCGCGGAGCCGATGCACTGGCAGACGAACTGTTCGCGCACATGGTCGAGCACGCCACCATGGGGGTCGGGGACGGTCATCGCGCCGCCGAGCTGACGCAGTTCGGCGGCCAGCAACGGCGAGTCGGATCCGGTCGCTTCGAGGAACGCGGCGATCGCGGCGTCGTCGACACCGTCGAGCAGCATGTGGTCGCTGGTGGACGGCACCGGGTTCGGCGGGTCCATGTGGGTCTGCGGCACGTCGGCGGGGCCGGCGTCGTGCCAGGTGTCCATGACCGGATCTGCGATGGCGCGCAACGGCCCGAGCAGCCCGTCGAACACGGTGCGGGCCTCGGTCAGGTCGGCGCTCCTGCTCAGCACCACGCCGTCCAGGCAGACCGTCGGCCCTGCCGAGAGCACCGCCGGAATGCCGGGCACCGCCGGCAGGTTCACTATCCGTAGCGAGGTGGACACCGAATTCGGCGCGTCGACCGTCCAGGATCGCCACGCCGGCACCAGCTCCGACGCGTGCGCGAGCGGCCAGAACGACGCACCGGTGATCACCGCGGGAACCTCGTACAACGCGATCTCGACGGCCGTGACCACGCCGAACCCGCCACCGCCGCCCCGCAACGCCCAGAACAGGTCGGCGTCGTGGTCCGCGTCGACCCGGACGACGGACCCGTCGGCGACCACCAGTTCGATCGCCCGAACGGTGTTCGGCGCGAGGCCCAGCTCGCGGCCGTAGAAGCTGACCCCGCCACGCAACAGGTAGCCGACGACGCCGACGGAGGAGGCTGTCCCGTGCGCGGAGACCAGGCCGTGCGGGCTGGTGGCCGCGACGACGTCCCCCCACAGCGCACCAGCGGGAACACGAGCGATCCGATTGGCGACGTCGACCTCGACGTCCCCCGCCAACGCGGTCCGGACCAGCAGCGCGTCCGCCATCGACCCGAACGACGGTGCGGCGTGACCCGTGGTGTGGGCCCGCACGCCGAGCCCGTTGGCGACCGCGTGCCGCACCGCGTGCTGGACGTCGGCCACCGTACGAGCGGTGGTCGCCGCGGCGGGCGACGGCGGCGCGGCCAGGTTGAACGTCCTGGTCGCGGCCGTGAACGCGGGATCGCCGGGCCGGCCGATGCCGGTGGTCTCGTCGTCGGGTTCGGTCATGCCGGCACTTTACTTTCGAGCACCGACATGCCTGCGCCGTCCGACGTCGTTTGCCAGCTCGGCCACTGTTCGCGTGCCCAGTAGCTCGTGCAGCGGCAGTTCGGTGCCCAACTCCGTCCGGATTCGACTGCGCAGGTTCAGCGCCAGCAACGAGTCCATCCCCAGCAGCGGCAGCGGAACCGTGGTGTCGATCTCGTTGACCGACGTGTCCAGCAGATCGGCGAGCAGGGCCATGAACAACTGCCCCGCGTCCATTGCGGACCTCGCCCGCGCCGCGATGGGAGCGACATCCGCCGAACTGACCGGAAGCGGCACGGTCAGCGGCCGGGGGCGGGCGACGCGCGGCAGATCGACCCAGCAGCGCTGCCGTTGCCACGGGTAGGCCGGCAGCGGCACGAACGTGCCGCCGGCGTTGATCCGCTCCCAGTCCACCGAGGACCCGCGCACGTAGGCACGCGCCAGGTTGGTGGCCATGGACCAGCACTCCGGCTGGTCGCGACGGAGCGACTCGATGACGCCGCACCGATCGCCGGACGAGCCCGACGACTCCAGCGTCTCCTCGATCGCGGGCACCAGCACCGGATGCGGGCTGATCTCGACGAACAGGGTGGCACCCCGGTCGGTGATCTCGTCGTCGACGGCCGCCGCGAAGCGGACCGGCGCGCGCAGGTTCGCCATCCAGTAGCCGGCGTCCATCTCGCTGCCGTCGATCTCGCGGCCGAGCACCGTCGACCGGATCGGCACCGTGCCACGGCGCGGGCGCACGTCGGCGATCGCCGCGACGAACCGGTGGCGCAGCGGTTCGACCTGCGGCGCGTGCGACGCGAAGTCCACCCGGACCTGGCGGCACGCCACACCGCGCCGGCGCAGTGGCTCGATCACGTCGGCCAGCGCGTCGCTGTCGCCGGCGAGTACGGTCGAGTGCGCGCTGTTGACCACCGCGACGACCACCCGGCCGGCATGATCGCCGATCGCGTCCCTGGCCTCCCGCTCGCCGAGTGGCACCGCCACCATCCCACCCGATCCGTGCAGCGCGCCGAGCAACGTGCTGCGGCGGCACACGACGGCGGCCGCGTCGCGCACGGTCAGCGCCTCGGCGACGGTCGCCGCCGCGATCTCGCCCATGCTGTGGCCGATCAGGACGTCCGGTTCCAGTCCCCAGTCCCGCCACACCGCCGCGATGGCCACCTCGATCGCCCACAGCAGCGGTTGGACGACGGGACCCCGCAGCGGCGCACTGCTCACCAGCCGATCGATCACCGACCAGCCGAGTTCGGCGCACACCGCGTCGTCGCATTCCAGCATGCGTTCGCGGAACACCTCGTTGGCGGCCAGCAGTTCCCGTCCCATGCCGGCCCACTGCGAGCCCTGACCTGGAAAGACGAACGCGACGCGCGGGGCTTCCCGGACCGGTCGGTCGCCGACGACGACCCGGCTGGCGAAGGCGCCGCCGGTGGCGTACGCGCGCAGTCCGTCCGCCAGTTCGCGGTGGTCGAATCCGACGATCGCGACCCGGTGCTGGTGGTGGGTGCGCCGCGCGCCCGCGCTGAAACAGATGTCGCGGGCCTCGGCGGCCGTGGTCGGGGAGTCGATCTGCTTGACGTATGCCTGTACGAGTTCGTCGACCGCCCTCGGCGCGCGGGCGGACACGGGTAACAGGAAGAATCCGGGGGTCGCCGGTGGATCGGTGCGGCGGGGCACCTGGGTCGCCACGTCGCCGAGGACGACGTGCGCGTTGACACCGGACATGCCGAACGAACTGACCCCGGCGACCCGCCGGTTCCGGTTCTCGTCGACCGGCCACGGCAGGTGGGTGTCGACGAGCCGCAACGGCAACCTCGGGTCGGCGAACATCTGGTTGGGCTGCCGCACGTGCAGCGTCCTGGGAATCGTGCCGTGCCACAGGGCGAGCGCGGTCTTGACGAGACCGATGAGCCCCGATGCCGCCTCGGTGTGGCCGACGTTGGACTTCGCGGAACCGACGAGGCACGGCCGCCCGTCGGCGCGCGACCCGCGCAGCACGTCGGCCAGCGCGGTCAGTTCGGTCCGGTCGCCCTCCGCCGTCCCGGTTCCGTGCGCCTCGACGTAGTCGACGTCGGCGGGGTCGACGGCCGCCTCCGCGAGCGCGGCGCGGATCGCGACGGCCTGCGACGGCGCGTTCGGCGCGACGATCGACGGGCCGCGTCCGGTGCCGCTGGCGCCGCTGCCGAGGATCGCGGCGTAGATCCGGTCGCCGTCGGCCAGCGCCGCGTCCAACGGCTTGAGCAGGACGGCGGCGGCGCCGTCACTGCGCACGTAGCCGTCGGCCGCGCTGTCACCGAACCGGCAGGTGCCGGTCGGGGACAGCACCCGGCCGCGGGCCAGCGCCGTCGTGTGCAGGGCGTCCAGTTGCAGGTTCACGCTGGCCACGATCGCCATCTCGGACTCGCCGGACCGGATGCTGCGACAGGCCAGGTGCACCGCGACGAGGGAACCGGCACAGGTGGCGTCGACGGCCATGTTCGGCCCGCGCAGGTCGAACGCGTAGGCGATCCGGCCGGAAGCGGCGCCGTGCATCACCGCCCCGAGCAACGCGTGGATGTCGTGGATGCCGCGATCGACGAGCAGGTTCCAGTACTCGGAATTCAGCAGGCAACTCGTGAACACGGAGGTGGCGCTGCCGGCGAGTTCCTCGGCCGGAGCTCCCGCGTCCTCCAGCGCCTCCCAGACCGTCTCCATCATGATTCGGTGCACGGGACTCATGCGTGTGGCCTCGCGTGGCGAGAGCCCGAAGAAACCGGCGTCGAACTCGTCGATATGGTCGAAGAAACCACCCAACCTGTCGGCATCGGGATTGCCGAGTGCGACTCGCACGTCAGACCAGTTACTTTCGTTCAGATGTTCGGGGATGCCCGAACTAATCAGGTCGCGGCCACTCATCAAGGTGTCCCAGAATGCGGCAAGAGTCGGCGCGTGTGGCAATCGGCTGGCCATGCCAACGATTGCGATCGGCTCGACAGCCTGGGTCGACGCCTTACCGTACCGTCTTGACGCTGCTGTTTCCCTGGCGGCTACCGATCTCATTGCCGTCTCCCCTCCGCGACTTCGAAACTTCCCGAGCACGTTTCCAGATTTGAAGGTTCCAGGCTGGCATCGGTCGGACTCAATACGGAGCTAACGTAATCTGTGGTGCTTCTCTTGAAATTTACCTTCCAGTTGAAATTTACGTCATGGCAATTCGGGCAAATGGAAGGCTATGGTTACCTGAAGGTCATCCGCGGGGTGAACGACAACGAGCCGCATAGTTCGAACTGTGTTATCCTTGAGTCGAAACCGGCGGGACCGCAATCGTTGGCCGCGCACTTCGTGGTCCAGCCACAGCCGGTCGAAGTCGGCGCTTTCGGCATGCAACCGGGAAATCAGCTCGCGCACCCGTGGGTCGTGCGGGAAACGAGCGGACAGGGACCTGGTCCGGCCGACTATGTCCCGCGCGTCATCGGTCCAGTTGTCGATCCGCTCGCGTGCCTCGGCGTTCATGAACATCCACCACACGATGTTGCGCTCCAGCCCCCGCAGGCCGCCCCAGTCCGTGTACCACTCGGTGGCCGCGTCGTTCCACGCGATCACCTCGGCCGCGTAGTCGATCGCGTAGACCGGGTACTCGGTCTGGCCGACCGACCGCACGAGGTCGACGATCAGGGCGTTGACCGCCGCCGACGGCGCGACCGCGCGCAGGGCCTCGACGTGCCCGAGCGCGAGTTGGTGCAGGTACTGGCGTTCGTCCTCGTCGAGCAGCAGGACGTCGGCGAGGCTGTCGAGCACCTCCGGCGACGGGCGGATGTCCCTCGCTTGTTCGAGATACGTGTACCAAGTCGGACTCAGTCCCGCAAGTACGGCTACTTCCTCCCTTCTGAGTCCGCGAATGCGGCGTCGGGTGGTGGCCGGCAGGCCGACCTGGGTGGGTGTGATTCGCTCGCGCCTGGTCCGGAGAAATCGCGCGAGTTCCCGTCTGTTCTCGGCGGTCGGCACGATGTCTCCCCCAGCACAGAGGCATATTCGCCTACCATAGTGAGCTATGAGCGTGGGTCACTTTACCCAACGCGGTCAATATCGTTGAACCGTGCCGTCCTCGCGCCGACCGGGCGGCGGCCACACATGTCGACAGCTCCCCCTGTTGACAGTCTTCTTACTCACCAACACACAACGAGGCGCGCGCGGCACTGCGATGTCAACCCACCCTCGGCGGAGTTTACCGCGATTTGATGTGGGCCCCCTCGGCCGTTCGGAGCAAGGCGGCGGCTGTCGGGGTATCCGCCAATCGTTCACTCATACAACTGTTTCGGGCCAATTAACTCGGGCAGACGGGCATTTCGACACCTCGCCAGGACGTCGTCGCCTCACACGTATGGGGGAGTCGTTAGCCGGCATCGGCTACGCAAGCGGAGTTGCGCCCCGAGTTGCGTTCGGCCAGTTCGCCGGCCCGATGCGCATCGAATGCAAAGCCGGGGATCAGCGGGGACGACCGGGCTCGCTGTCCACTCCGTACCCGGCGCCGACCGTGCGGCCACCGGGCCTCAGAACATGTTCCGGCCGGTTTCCGACGACACCGGATCGGCCTAACGCCGCCATTATTGACGGATGCTTCAATTGCATGTCCCGTTGGCCGGAACCGATCGGCCATCCGGGTGACGGTATCATTGAGGTTTCACGCCGGTAGCCTGGTATTGCTGGTACCCCCATTTCCGCATTCTGGGTAAAACCACCGCCGAGTTCGATGATGGGGTCATGAACGACTGGGCGGGAGGCGGCGCGGCTACCTCACGGGTCATGGCCGCCGGCGGCTCGTGGTCGGCATGATCCCGGTACTGCTGACCGTGGCGGGAGTCGCGGTGCTGCTCGCCGTGTGGGCGAGCGTGCTGCACACCCTGCTGCCGAGCCAGGCACCGCCGAGAGCGGCGCGCTGGTCGGCGCGCTGGGTCACGCTGGCCGTCACCCCACTGGGCCGCCGCCTGTCGCGCGCCCCGAGGGAACGGGTGATGGCGCTGGCCGCGCCGTTGGGCCTGTTCCTGATGCTGTCGTCGTGGCTGCTCGGCATCGGCATCGGCTGCGTGCTGCTGGCGGCCGGCATCGCCGGCACCGGTGTGGTGTCCGAGGAACTCGGCCGGTTCTTCGCGCTGGACACCACCGGTGCGACGCAGATCATCGGCGTCGTCTGGTGGCTGTCGGCGATCAGCGTGGTCGGCGCGTTCGTCGCCTACCTCGTCGCGGTCACGAACGCCTACGGCCGCAGGGAACTGCTGGCCGCGCGCCTGTCCGCCCGTGCGGCGCGCCCACCGGACGCGGAGCGAATCCTGGCGACCTACATCCGGTCGGGCCGCCGCGACGAACTCGACGACCTGTTCGCCGAGTGGACCGGCTGGCTGGCCGACGTGCGGTGCAGCCACGTCAACTACCCGTCGCTCGTCTACATCCGCCCGGCCAGCGAACTGTGCTGGCTACAGGCCGCCGTGATCATGCTGGACGCCGCCGCGCTGCTCGAGGCGATCGCGCCGAGCTGGGCACTGCCGTTCACGCAGGCCCTGCTGGACACCGGCATCCGGTGCGTCGAGCGGATGGGCGCCGACCTGGACATCCGGCTGGCGACCCAGACGGTCAGCCTGCAGGGCCGCGAGCAGTTCGGATTCGACGACACCACAAGGGTGACGACGGCCGCCGGGCTGCCCGCAGAGCGCAGCCCGCGCGAGGCGTGGCAGATCTTCCAGGACATGCGTACCCGTTACGCGCCACTGGCGACGGCGATGGCGCAGTCGCTGCTGCACGACATGGTCGACGCCCGATCCGCCCCGTTCGCGGACGCGACCGTACGCGGTGAGAAGTGACCCACCAGCAGATGCCGGATTGTCGGCACACGACGGCAGGGGAGAAGAACTGTGCCCGCAGTCATGGAAGCACCGAACGCGACGCGGCCGGACACCGATGTCCTCGAGTACTGCCGATCGCACCTGTCCTCACTGGCCCGGTCCGATCAGCGGCGATGGGGTGAGGTGTACGTGCGTGGCCTGGTCTCGGTGCCCGGCCGCAAGTCGATCCGGCGCATCGCCGAGCAGGTGGTGGGCTGGCGGGCCGAACAGTGCCTGCAACAGTTCGTCAACCAGAGCACGTGGAAGTGGGAACCGGTCCGGCGCAGCCTCGCCCACGAGGTCACCGGCCTGATCCGGCCGAAGGCGTGGGTGGCGCTGGAGACGGCGTTCCCGAAGAACGGGACCAGTTCGGTCGGTGTCGCCAAGCAGTACGCGGCGTCGGCGGGCCGGGTGCTGAACTGCCAGCTCGGCCTGACCGTGCTGCTGGTCGGGGCCGAGGCGAGCTGCCCGGTCAACTGGCGGCTGCTGCTGCCGCAGTCCTGGGACGACGACCACGTCCGGCGGATTCGCACGCACCTGCCGCAGACCCAGCGGCACCGCCCGCGCTGGCACTACCTCGTCGACGCGGTGGACCAGATGAGCATCGGCTGGCACCTCAACGCGGCGCCGCTGCTGTTCGACGCCACCCACGAGCCCAACCTCGAACCCCGGCTGCGCAGCCTGGAGGAACGCGGACTACGTTACCTGGTAAGGGTTTCCCCCAACACGCCCGCGACGAGGTGGGCCGCCTACCGGCACCCCGGCCGGGTGCCGACCGTGGGGGAGATCGCGGCGCTCGCCGGCCGGCCCGGCGCGGGGCAGCCGCTCTGGCAGACCTGCCACGACCACACGGCGGCCGGCACCCGGATCATCGCGACGTCCCAGCCGCGCCCGGAGGAGGTCTCGTGGCTGCCGTGGCGTCCGGCGTCCGGGCCGCAGCAGCTCTTCGCGGAATGGCCCGCCGGCCGCAGCCAGCCCAACGCGTTGTGGCTGACCAATCTCAGCCGGACCCGGCTGCCCGAGCTGGCCGAACTGGCCGCGTTGCACAACGGCGCCGCGGCGAGCCTGCGGCAGATGGAGGAGACCGTCGGCCTACAGCAGTTCGAGGGCCGCTCGTTCCCAGGCTGGCACCACCACGTGACGCTCGCGTCGATGGCGTACGCCTACAAACTCAGACAGACCATGACGGAGGGGGCTTTCGCGCTCAACCGATAGATGCCCGCGGCACAGGAGACGTACCCGGTGGGAGCCCACTATGAGTACAGTGGAAATGCGCGAGGAGGTCGTCGACGATCGGCTGCGCGAATACTGCGACTTCGTGTTGGGCACGCTCAATCGAGCCGACCAGCGCCGATGGGGCGAAGTCTACGTGCGGGGCCTGCTGTACTGCGAGGGCAGACGATCGATCAAGCACATCGTGGCGCAGGTCGGCGGTTGCTCCGACCAGTCGCTGCAACAGTTCGTCAACCAGAGCCCGTGGGACCCCTACCCGGTACGCAGGGCGCTGGCCAGGGCGATCGCCTACTGGCTCCGGCCCACTGCCTGGGTGCTGGACGAGATCGCGTTCGACAAGCACGGCGAGCAGTCCGCCGCGGTCGAGCGGCAGTTCGTGCCGTCGGCGGGGCGGGTACTGAACTGCCAGCTCGGCGCGGTGGCGATGCTGGCGTCCGAGCGGGCCAACGTGGCCGTCGACTGGCGGCTGGCCGTGCCGAAGAGCTGGGACGGCGACGGCGTCCGCCGCAAGAACGCCCACATGCCGGCCGACCAGCGCCACCAGCCGTACTGGCGCTACCAGTTGGAGATGCTCGACGACCTGTCCGGCGACTGGGGCATCCCGCTGGCACCGGTGCTGATCGACGCGCGCTACTGCAAGGCACCGGAGCAGCTCGTCGCCGAGCTGGAGAACCGGGGGCTGGACTACCTCGTCCAGCTCTCCGGCGAGTTCACGGCACGACATCGGATGGCGCCCGGCGTCCGGCGCGTTCCGGCCGGGCCGCAACGCGTCGACCAGCCGCCGCCGAAGCGGCTGACCGTGGTCTGGCAGCCGCCCGGCCAGGCGCACAGCCTGCGGACCCAGTTCGCCACCGTGCCGGCGCACCTGCCGGTGCCGGCCGAGCCGGCGTCCGTCTCGATGCGGTCGCCCGCGCCGAAGCGGTCGCTGCTGGTCGAGTGGCGCCTCGGCGGGCCGACGCCGAGGGCGTACTGGCTCACCAACATCGGCGACCGCCCGGTCGGCGAGCTCGCGACGCTGGTCAAGCTCGCCCCACACGCGCGGCACGACCTCGACGAGCTCACCACGTCGGTCGGGCTCGGCCACCACGAGGGGCGGTCCTTCGGCGGCTGGCACCACCACGTCACGTTGGTCTCGGTGGCGCAGGCGTTCCTGGTGCTCGACGCCGTGTGCGAACCAGGCGGTTCGACGATCCCCGACCACATCAGGAACACCCAGTTCTGCTGGTGAGCACAAGGAGAAAAGAACAGGAGCGAGTACATGACCAACACCAAGAGCGCGCCACAGGAGTTCCTGGACCGACAGGTGGAACTGCTGGAAGCGGGCGACACGGCGGGCCTGGCCCAGCGCTACGCCGAGGACGCCACGTTCGCCCGGTTCGACCGGGT
>DATBDL010000003.1:0-14524 GCA_036269975.1 Pseudonocardiaceae bacterium
GCCTTTCGGCCGGCCTGGCGGACGCGGGTTTCGCCGTCCGGCCGACGTCGGGCACCTACTTCGTCTGCGCGGACGTCCGGCCGTTGGGTTTCACCGACGGCGCCGAGTTGTGCTTCGCGTTGCCGGAACGCATCGGCGTCGCCGCGGTCCCGGTCCAGGTGTTCACCGACCACCCGGACGAGTGGCGGCACGTGGTCCGGTTCGCGTTCTGCAAACAGGACCCGGTCCTGGACGAAGCCATCCGCCGCCTGTCCACACTGAGCACGTGATGTTGTGCACAACCTGTGAATAACTCGGTGTCAGACTGTGGACAACTAGCCGGCTCCGAAGCACACGAACCCGAGCTGGCCATGCCGGACCTGGGCCCTGGCCAGCGCTTCCGCCGGTCCCGACCCGGCGACCAACCCGGCGTGCAGGGCCGTGACCAGCCCCACCGCTTGCCGGTCCGGCACCGGTAGCACGGACGCGATCACGGTCGACGTCCCCGATCGCAACAACGCGGTGGCCAGGCCCAGCACGTCACCGCCCGGCCGCACCACCGACCGCCCGGCATCACACGCCGACAGCACGACCAGCCGGGGTGCCCGCCGCAGTCGCTGGACGTCGTAGGCGAACAGCGGGCCGTCCGCGAGTTCGACCGCCGAGAACAGCGGCTGGTCCGCCCGGAACCGACCGTGTGCTGCGACGTGCACCAGTTCGGCGCCGTCCAGCGCGGCCAGGGTGGCCGACACCGTCGCACGCCGTCCGGTCAGTAGCTGCCCGCCGTGGGCTTCGTGCAGCGCCCGGACCTCCCGGCAGCCGTACCGCAACCGAGGCCCGGCCACCCACACGCGTTCACCGGACGTCGGCCTGGTTACGGACCGTGCCCGCAACCAGGTCGCCACCGACGGCACGACCGACACCGGCCGCCCGACGCAGGACGGCACGACGCCCCACGGCACCGCGTGCCCCGCCCCGGCCGGCACCACCACCAGCGGCCGGCCCTCGATCACCCCACGCAACGGCCCGAACAGGGCGTCGTCCACCTCGACCGCCGACCGCGCCAGCGCACCGGGGCGCCCGACGGCCGCCGCGAACCGCACCGCCCGTACGGCCGCGTCGATCACCGACGCCCGCCCCAAGCGGTGCAGCCGGCACCGACCGTCCACAACGGACACCGCGAAGCGGTCCCCGCCGACACTCCCGAAGCAGACCAATGCGGCGGCACCCAACCGCGGCACCAACTCGCCGAACGTCCACCGCGACTCGTCGTCGGCGACCCCGCTGCCGAGCCACTCCCGCGCCCGAACCCGCTGTTCCAGCCGGCGCACCAGATTCGGCGAACCGCCGCTCGCGATCGCGGCCCGCAACGCGACCAGCCGTTCGGCCAGCACCGGATCGGCCGGCGGTGACACCGGCGGCCCGGCCACCGCCCGGCACTCGTCGGCCCACCGCAACACCGTTCGCGCCCGCCCGCCAGCCAATGCCGCCCGTAGTCCGAGGTCGGCCAACGTGGCCACGTGCCCGGCCACCCCGGCTCGCAGTTCCCAGGCCGCGATCGTGGCCGTGTTCCGCCGGACCGCCCGCAGCCCGGCTCGACAGGCGGCCAACACGCCGAGCCGGTTCGTCGCCAGCCGAGCCCGTGCCAACCACCCGAGCGCCCGCAACAGGGCCGGCCCACGATGCCGCCGTACGGCCACGTCGGCCAGGTCGACCCCGGCCGCCAGCCGCAGTTCGGCCGCGGCCAGCCACCACCCGTGTCGATCGGCGCCGGCCGCCACCCGTCGCACCAATCCCGGCGACACGACCCCGGCAGCCGTCAACTCCACCGCCTTCGCCGCCGGCCACCACGACTCCCGGCCCTGTCGCCGGAACAGGACGGCCGCCCGCGCGGCCACCTCGGCGGCGACGTCCGGCTGCCCGGCCCGCCAGGCACACTGGGCCACCGCCAAGGTCGCCTCGGCCAGCTTCGTACCCCGCCCCGCCGCGCCCAGCAGCGAAACCGCCTTCGCGACCACTGGCCGGGCCGAAGCCGCCAAACCGGCCGCCACCAGCACCTGAGCCCGGTCGATCAACACCTCGGGATGCCGGTCAACGGGTAGGCCGGCCGTCTCGGCGTCGTTGAAGTAGCGCAACGCCGACGGCAGGTCACCGGCCTGAGCGGCGACGAAGCCCCGGTTGTGCACGCATGCCGCCGCCCGTACCCGTTCGCCCAGTCCCGCGTACAACGCACCGGCGGTGGCGAAATCGATGTCCGCGTCGACGACCCGGTGCAGATATCCGTGTGCGGTGCCCCGCCCGACCAACGCGTTGGCCAGCCACCGCCGCTCACCCAACCGACGCAACCCGGCGATGGCGGTGGACAACTCGGCAACCGCCGCCGCATGTTCCCCGGCCGCGCACCGGGACAGGGCGGCAAGGCAACCACCCCGAACCCGATCCTCCTCACACGGCGAATCCAGCGCGGCGGCCAACTGGACCCGACACGCGGCCAGCCGCCCCCGATCCAACTCGACCCAGGCCAACGTCAACCGAAACCGAGGCACCAGCGGCGCCAGTCCGCCCCGCTCGGCCCGCCCGATCAATCCCGACAACACCCGCCTGGCGCCGGCGACCCGTCCAGCCTCGACGTCGGCCAGCACCGAGCGGTGTCGCGACAGCAGCGTCTCCTCAGGACTCATCCGACGAACCAGGGTCCAACGGCATCCGGCGCTCGAACGACCATGCTCAGGGGCCCCGCCGGCAATCCGGCAACCGTGAACCGCCCCCAGGAGTCGACATCGACGACGCGCTCCCCACCGGGCCACCGCACCCGCAGTTCCGCGACACCCGAAGCGACCCCGGTCAACTCGACAACGGAGCCGTCGGACTCGATCTCCAGTTCGACCCGTCGCCCGTCGCCGGCGAAACCCAGCAGCCGCCCGCCACCCCGTGCCCCCGGCAGGCCATCCGCGACCAGCGCCAACGTCGAGGCGACTCGCCCGGCCAACCGCCCCGCTCCGGTCGCGGCCATCTCGACCTCCGCCGGTACCGGGTCGAATCGGTCCAGCACGTCGGCGAGTCGGGCCAACAGTTCGCTGTCGTTCATCTCAGCACTCCCTCGCCGGCCAGTCGCTGTCGCAGCACCGCCAGGCATCGGCTGCGCATCGGTCCGACGCTGCCCGCCCGGATTCCGAGGCAGCGGGCGGCCTGCGCGTACGTCAGATCGGGCGCGTGCGCTATCAGCCGCAGCAACGCCCGGCATCGGTCCGGCATGCCGTGCAGGCATCGCCACAGCACGCCCTCGGCGTCGCCGGAGACCACCGCGACGTCGGGGCCGTCCACGATGGACGAACCTTCCGCCCACTCCAGTGGCGCCTCCCGCCGTCGCACCGCCAGGATTCGCAGCGCTTCACGTCGAGCCGTCGTCGCCAGCCAGCCGGCCAGCCGGTCCGGCGCCCGCAGCCGCCCCAGGTGCTCCGCCAGGGTCAGCCACGTCGCCTGTGACACGTCCGCCGCATCGCACGTCGTCAGCCGGTATTCCCTTGCCACCGACCACACCACCGACGAGTACCGCCGGACCAACTCCTGCCACGCGGCCGGATCCGCGTCAGCCGCCCGCCGCACCAACTCGGGCGCGGCCACCATCCGTAGTTCGGACACCGAACTCCTCGCGAGAGATGATCATCAAGAACTCCGACCACCCTCCGATGCGACCGCGTGCGGAACCGATCCGCCAAGATCAGCTATTCGCACGAACGAGTGGTCGGCGGACCATCGTCCGCGCGGCCGCCGCCGGCACGCCGTCATGACGCAACCGGGCGATGTCGGCCGCGATCCTGGGCGCGGCGAACGACGTGCCGCTCCACCGCGCCGTCCCGTAGACGCGCGTCGTCGTACCCGGTGCCACGCCGTCCTCGCCCGGCACGAGCCGGACGTAACTGCTCACCACGTCCACGCCCGGCGCTGCCGTGTCCACCCAGTCGCCCCGGTTGGAGAACGCGGCGAGCGTGCCATCCCGTCCGGTCGCCGCGACCGCCACCACCGACGGCAGAGCGGCCGGCCAGAACGGCCTGCTGCCGCCGTTGTTGCCCGCCGCGGCGACCACGATCGTCCGCGGCCACCGCCCGATCTCCTGGCGCAGGACCGGCGGGCACCGGTCGTCGGCCGTGTGGCAACCGGCCGTCAGCACGGCTACGTCGATCTCGCTCCCGTGCGCCGCCGCCTGCCGCTGCACCTGCCGCAACGCCGCCGCCACCGTCAGGTCGTCGGTCAGGCCCAACGACGACAGGCTGCGATGGTGCCGGACCGTCACGCCGGGCGCGTGCCGCAACAACACGCCCGCCACGAACGTGCCGTGCCCCGCCTGCCGGTCCCGGTCGCGCACGCACTCCGGATCGAGCACCTCCGGCGACAGCCCCCACTCCGAGAGCCACGGCCGGCCGGCGAACCACGGATGCGGATCGAGTCCGGTGTCCAGCAGGGCCACGGTGACCGCCGGCTGCCACAGCTCCACGTCCGGCGGCCGCACGTCGGTCCCCGGCTCGGCACAGAGCTCCGGGGTGCCGAACATCACCGGGCAGCCCAACTGCACGTGGTGCGGCGCCACATCGAGACCGGCCGGCAGGTCGGCGACCAGTTCGACGCACCGCCGCCGCACGTCCGGCCGCAGCATCACGCGCGCCACGTCGCCGTACACGACCCTGTCCACACGGGAGCCCAGCCGCTCGACGACGGTGGCCACCGCGGCCGGCAGTGCGACGAGTTCCCCGGCGTGCACCAGGGTTTCCGTCGGACCGTCCGGGTCGTGCAGCACCAGGCTGTGCGAGTACGGGCGTGTCAGGTCGAGCAGTTCGGTCAACCGCAACATGGACCAACGGTGCCGGCCGATGGGTTCGGCCGCGCGACCGATTCGGTAAATCACCCGTTGTGGTGGATTAGCGTGAATTCGGGTGACCCATGTGCACCAAGGCATCCGCCGAATGGCCGCATTCGAACGTCCCTACGGGTGGATCAGCACACTTACCGGCGAAAATGCCTCTCGCGGTGCTACATATACAACGGGTATGGTCGGCTCGCTCACATCCATTGGTGGAGGTTTTGGTGGTCGGAACGGCGGTGACGCCTGGCATCGGTAGCCGGCTGCGTCGTGCCGCGCTCCGACTGCTGGCCGGCGCCGTCCTGGCCGCCCTGGCCTGGTTGCTCGGCTCCGTGGTGAATTCCGGAACGGCCTCGGCTGCGGAAAATTCGTCGCAGCACCATGGTGGTACCCATTCGACGCGGAGTAACGATTCCGAAGCCACCGGGAACAGTGGTAGCGAACTGCGTGGCGGTAACGGCCTGCTCGGTTCGCTACTCGGCGGCCTGGGTAACACCCTCTCCGGCACGCTCTCGAATGTGACCGGAACGGTATCGTCGCTCACCTCTTCCGTGACCGGTGTGACCACCGGACTGGTCGGCGACCTCACGTCCGGCCTCGGTAGCACGTTGGACACCGTCACCGGAATCGTCGCTCCCACGCACGGGACCACTTCGCCCGGCGCAACCGGCGCCGGCAACCCGAAGCCAGGCGGCACAACGCGGTCGCCATCGGCCGGCACCAAGCCCACCGACCAGCACGTCGACACCGCAGCGACACCGGTCGCGCCGGCCGCAGTCGTCGTGGCACCGGTCACCGTGTCCGTGACCGAGCCGGCGGCACCCGTCGTCGTCCACAAGTCAGCTTCCGTTGTCGCCCAACAGGTCTGGGCGCCTGTCCGGCACGTTCTCGTACTGCCGGGTCAGTCGCTGCCCGACGACCCGTCCGCTCCCCAGCCAGCGCCCGCTCCCGCCGTTCCGGTCAGCTTCACCAGCCCCGGTCACGGTTCCCATGGCCCCGCCCGCCATGTGCTCGGCGCCTGTGCGACCCACCTGACCGCGCCGACCCCGGCCGCGTTCAGCGTGGGTTCGCCCGATTCGGCCGCCATGGCCGCTCGACACCTGGGCCTGCCGCCCACCACACCAGACTGACCCCGTTCCACGGGTGAAGTCTGTCCGTTTCCGGTCGCAGACCGTTTCCCGTACGCCCGTACGCGGCTGATCCGCCGATACCGCATCGATTCGTGTCGATTCGTGCTGCCCCTTGGCAGTTCGCGTGACCACGCGCCCAAATACCACCCGGCCTGTAACCGCGCCCGGTCAGGTCGGGACCGGTCCCGGTGTCGTGTGCCCCCACGGCACCGGGACACCTAAACGTCGCAGTGGTCACCTTGGCCTGTTGTGGGATCGGCACTCTCAGGCGATCGGCACCCGAATGCCGTCGGTCACGTGCCGGCCGCCGACCGCGCGGGCCACCCGGCCCAGCCGCGCGACGGCGTCCGCCAGCGTGGCCGGCGGCAGCGTGAACGGCACCCGCAGCCAGCGTTCCCAGCCACCGTCCACACCGAACCGAGACCCAGGCACCAGTCGCAGGCCCTGCGCCTCCGCGGCGACCGCGAGCCGGGTCGCCACCGGTTCGTCCAGCTCACACCAGGTGACGAGGCCGCCGGCCGGCCGACGCACGATCCAGTGTGGACAGTGGATGGCCAGCTCTGCCAGCAGCAGGTCCCGCCGGCGGGCCAGTTCTGCGCGTCGCTCTCGCAGGATCGGTTCCGGGTCGGCGAGCAGTTCGGCCAGCACGAGCTGCTCGAACACGGGAGCGCCGAGATCCATCGTGGCGCGCACGCCCACGATCCGGTCCACCATGTCCAGCGGCGCCCGCACCCAGCCGATCCGCAGCCCACCCCAGTGCGACTTGCTGGCCGACCCGATGGTGATCACCTGGTCCGGCGCGAAGCCGGCCAGTGGCGCCGGCCCGGCCGGCGGATCGCCGTCCAGATCCAGCTCGACCAGCGTCTCGTCGGCGACCGCGACGGTCCGCGTACGCCGCAGCAGCGTGCCGAGCCGGGCACGCCCCTCGTCGTCCAGCCGGTGCCCGGTCGGGTTGTGGAACTCCGGCACGAAATAGGCGAGCGTGGGCGCGGACTGGTGCAGCGCGGCCTCGATCCCGTCCAGGCACCAGCCGTCCTCGGTCATGGCGACGCCGATCGCGAACGCGTTGCTGGCCCGGATCGCGTCCAGCGCGTTCGGGTACGTCGGCTGCTCCACCAGCACCCGGTCACCCGGATGCACCCCGAGCCTCAGAATCAGGCCGAACGCGTGGTGCGCGCCGGTGGTGACCACGATCTGGTCGGCCGACGTCGCCAGCCCACGCGCCCGGAACCGCGCCGCGATGGCGTCCCGCAGCTCGGGCAGCCCGTGCGGCTGGTAGCCGTGGGTGCGCAGGTGGACCGGCAACCGGTGCGTGGCGGCGGCGACCGCGTCCGCCATCGCCGGCACGGCCTCCGGTGACGCCCGTGCCAGGTCGATCATGCCCACGTTGTCCGCCGGTTCGGCCGCCCGCACGTGGTCCGGCGCGGTGATCCACGACCCGGCCCCGCGCCGGCTGGCGATGACGCCGTCGATCCGCAGCACGTCCATCGCGGCCGTGACCAGCGTGCGGCTGACCGCGAGCGCGCCGGCGAGTTCGCGCTCGGCCGGCAACCGGGTACCGGCCGGCAGCCGGCCCTCCTGCGCCAGCAGCCGTACCCCGCCGGCCAGGTCGGTCGCGCCCCGCCGGCCGTTCGGCGCCCGCCAGGCACCGAGCAACTCGGCCAATCGTCGGGCCGATACCCGGCCACCAGGCATCACAGGTGCATTCACCAGTCCACTTTCGCAGCATTGGCTCTCGAAGTGAAGGCCAATCGGGGGCAGTGTCTGCGGCGTGAGCACGATAACCGTCGTTCCGGTGACCGTCCGGCCAGCCAGACGGCTGCCGCAACTGGCCGTCGGCCTGTGGCTCTACGGCGTCAGCGACGGCCTGCTGGTGCGCGCCCACCTCGGCCTCGACCCGTGGGATGTGCTGCACGAGGGCGTCTCGAAGCGGTTCGGCGTCGACTTCGGCCTGGTCAGCGCCGTGGTCGGGCTGGTGGTGCTGCTGGCGTGGATTCCGCTGCGCCAGCGGCCCGGTGTCGGCACGGTCGCCAACATCGTCGTGATCGCGCTGTCCATCGACCTGGTGCTGGCCGTCGTGCCGCCGCAGACCGCGCTGGTCATGCGCGTGCCGATGCTGCTGGGCGCCATCGTGCTCAACGGCATCGCCACCGCCGGCTACGTCGGCGCCCGACTCGGACCGGGACCGCGCGACGGCCTGATGACCGGCATCGCCGGCCGGACCGGCTGGTCGATTCGCTTGGTGCGCACCGGAATCGAGCTGACCGTGCTGGTCACGGGCTGGCTGCTGGGCGGCACGGTCGGCGTCGGCACCCTGTTGTACGCGGTCGGTATCGGTCCGTTGATCCAACTGTTCCTGCCGCGGTGCACGTGGCGCGGCTAGTGTCACTCCAGTGGGGGAGCCCAGGATCGTGGTCGCCGAGGCGGCCGGCGTCGGCCTGGACGGTCGCGACCGCCCGACCGAGGACCGCGTCGTGCTACTGCCGAACGCGGTCGTCCTCGCCGACGGCGCCACCGCCCTGCGCGACGACGAACGCTCCGGCGGCTGGTACGCCGACCACCTGTGCACCGCGCTGGCACATCGGCTGACCGAGAACCCCGCCGCCGACCTGCGATCCGTGCTGGCGGCCGCGATCGAGGACCTCGTCACGGAGTACGGCCTCGTTGCGGGGGCCGCCCCGTCCAGCACGGTCGCGATGCTGCGCTGGACCCCCGATCGAGTGGACGCCTTGGTACTGGCCGACAGCCCGGTGATCGTGTTCACCCGTGAGGGTGTCGACGTACTCGCCGACGACCGGATCGCCGGCCTGCTCCCCGGCGGTTACCGACAGCGCCTGCGCACCGGCGCCGGTTACGGCCCCGACCACGTGGCGGCCGTCCGTACCGCCGGCCGGACCACGGACCGGCTGCGCAACGTGCCCGGCGGATTCTGGGTCGCGGAAGCGGACCCGGCCGCCGCCGCGCAAGCACGGGTCCGCAGTTGGCCACGCCACGACGTCACGGCGGCGCTGGTGGCCAGCGACGGTGTGTCCTGCGGCGTCGACGACTATCACCTGTTCGAGTGGCCGGACGTGCTGGCGATGGCCGTCGACAACGGCCCCGCCGCCGTACTGGCCCGCGTGCGGGAAGCGGAACGCGCCGACCCGGACGGCCTGCGTTGGCCACGCCCGAAACGCCACGACGACCAGGCGCTGGTCCTCGCACGCTGCTGAGTACCGATTCGGACCGTACGGAGGACGATGCCCGACTTCGTCATGGCGAACACGGCACCCGGCCGGCCACCGCTGGTGCCGGAGATCACGCTGCGCATGGCCGACGAGCCGTTCGAGCTGTGGGAACGCACCGGCGACGACCTGCCGTACTGGGCGTTCGCCTGGGCCGGCGGCCAGGCCGTCGCCCGCCATGTGCTAGACCACCCCGCCCTGGTCCGGGGCAGAGCGGTCCTGGACCTGGCATCCGGTTCCGGCCTCGTCGCCATCGCCGCCGCCATGGCCGGCGCCGGTACCGTCATCGCGACCGACATCGACCCACTGGCGATCGACGCGATCACCAGGAACGCGCAGGCCAACGACGTGTCGGTCGATGCCCGGCTGATCGACGTCCTCGACGAACCGACCGTCGACGCGGACGTCATTCTGGCGGGTGACGTCTGCTACGACCGCGCCATGACCGCCAGGGTGCTGCCGTTCCTGGCCAGGATGGCCGGCCATGGCATCGAGGTCGTCATCGGCGACCCAGGCCGACCGCACTTCCCCCGCACCGGCGGCACGGCCCTGGCCAGCTACGACGTCCCAGCCACCGCTGCCGTCGAAGCCGCCGACACCACCCGCGCCACGGTCTGGCGCCACGATCGAGGGTAGGGCGAACCGAACGGCAACGACCGTGCTGCCACCATGGCATGGCACCGGCCCGCACCCCGATCATGGACATGCCCACCCACGACCCGAGGTGCCCACCATGTCCGCGAACACGGTTCACCAGCGGCCGGCGCACCGCGTGCCACCCGTCGCCGTTCTGGTGCTGCGCGAGCCCGTGTCCCGCAGGGCGTTCGCCGAGTTGGGCTATTTCCTGCTGAACATCCCGGTCACCGTGCTCGGCGTGGTGTACGCGGTGGTGTCGCTCGCGCTCGGCGCCGGCCTCGCGATCACCGCCGTCGGCGTACCGCTGATCGGGTTCGCGGTCCATGGTGCCCGCCGGCTCGGCTCGCTACGGCGTCGGATGGCCCGCCGTTTCCTGGGCGAGGACGTGGCGGCGCCACTCCCGCTCGACCCGCTACCCGGCGTATTCGGCCGGATGTCCAGCCGCCTGCGCGACCGGGTCGGCTGGCGTGCGATCGCGTACCTGATGATCGCGGTGCCCCTGACTCTTGTGGGTGTGTACGTGGTGGCGGCGACGTGGCTGTGGAGCCTGATCGGGCTGACGTACCCCGTCCAGTACGCACTCGGCTGGAACCTCGACACCAAGGTCGACGCCGACGGCACCGTCCACCACGGCTTCGTCTTCTTCGACGTCGTATTCGACACGTGGCCCCGACAACTACTGATCACCGTCGTCGGCGCACTGCTGCTCCTGATCGCCCCATGGGCGGTGCGGGCGCTGCTGCTGGTCGACCGCCTACTGATCCGAGCGCTGCTGGGCCCCGGCGGCAAGGCCGAACGCATCCGCGACCTGGAGCGTTCCCGCGCCTACGCCATCGACGACGTGGCAGCCACCCTCCGCCGCATCGAACGCGACCTGCACGACGGCGCCCAGGCCAGGATCGTGGCCGTCGCGATGAACCTGACCATGCTCAACGAGACACTCGGTCCCGACATCGACCAGGACAGCCGCCGCCTGCTCACCGCCGCCCGCGACCACGCGAAGGACGCGCTGGTCGAGCTGCGGGACGTCGTCGGCAACATCCACCCACCAGCACTGGACGGCGGTCTCGAAACCGCACTGGCCACGCTGGCCGCCCGTAGCCCCATCCCGGTCGACCTAACTGCGGACCTACCGGACCGCCCGGCCGCCGCGATCGAGACGATCGCCTACTTCTCGGCGGCCGAGCTGCTGACCAACGTAACCAAGCACAGCGGCGCCAACCGAATCAAGGTCGACATCGTCGAAGTGGACGGCCGCCTACGCCTAGCCGTGACCGACGACGGTCGAGGCGGCGCCGACGTAGCCGGTGGAACCGGACTGCGTGGCCTCACCGAACGAGTGGGTACCGTGGACGGTCGGCTCGCGGTCGACAGCCCACCGGGCGGTCCAACGCTCATCACTGTCGACCTGCCACTGCACACCTGACGTTGTAGAGGGTTGTCCATGCGCATCGTGATAGCCGAGGACTCGGTCATCCTCAGAGAAGGACTGGCCCAGTTGCTGGGGATGCGAGGCCACGAGGTGGTGGCGGCGGTAGCCGACGCGACGAGCCTGCGGGCCGAGGTGGCCGAACACGCCCCCGACGTGGCGGTGATCGACATCAGGATGCCCCCCACCCACACCGACGAGGGTCTACAGGCGGCACTGGCCCTGCGTCGCGCCCACCATGGCCTGGGCGTGCTGCTGTTCTCCCAGTACGTGGAAACAAGGTTCGTCCGGGAGCTACTGGCAGAAGGCTCGTCCGGAGTCGGCTACCTGCTCAAGGAACGAGTGAGCGACCTGGACGAGTTCACGGCGGCGCTGGACCGCGTAGCAACCGGCGGCACGGCCCTGGACCCGGAGGTGGTGACCCAACTCTTCGGCGCGGGCCCGAGGGAGGGCGGAATAACCACCCTCACCCCGAGAGAACGCCAGGTCCTGGAGTTGATGGCAGAAGGAAGAACGAACTCGGCCATCGCCAAACGACTCGTGGTAACGGACCGGGCCATCGAAAAGCACGTAGCCAACATCTTCGCCAAACTGAACCTGACAGCGTCGGACGACGACCACAGAAGAGTGCTGTCGGTGCTGAAATATCTGGACGGCCGCCAGTAGCCCGATCGCATGCTCGCGCGCCCCGGTCGCCACCGATACCGTCGTGCGCATGAGCAGTCACGATCCAGCCGAAGAGCTGAAACTAGAGATCATGAGAGCTCTGGAGATCGACTGGCAGTGGGTGCGTCGCTACAACGCAAGCGACACGGACGACATAGCGGCAGCAAGAGCGGCGGGCCGCAGAGCCGGCCGAGCGCTGCGCACGAAGATCAGGACAAGTCAGAGCACCCCAGCAGCCGGCATGGTCGAGGTCGTGGTGACGGTCAGCAACCCAGCGGAGCAACCAGAAGCCGACCAGGAACGAATGGCAGAACGCCGCCGCCTGATCACAGGCAACCTGGACCGCCTGTGAGTCGCGACACCTCGACGACCATGGTGTCGGAGTCCCGGCCGCCCGCAACCGTCCGATATCCCTCGGCGGCGTACAGCCGAGAGGTACAGCCGACAAGCCGGGTTGGCGCGCCGCGCCTGCGGGGGGCGTCTGGCCTGACGCGGAAGGGTAGTGACCCAAGATCCTCTGGAGGGGGCTCGCGAAGGCAAAGTCAACTAGAACGGCCTCCACTGGTTCCAGTCGCCAAGCGGAGGCCGTTCTAACAGAGCTATCAGTCTTCGGTTGAACTCCAAGTCTCCTTGAGCAATCGCGCTGCCATTGTGGCCAGCTCCCTGTCTCCGTGTAAACGGAGCCGGGACAAGGCAAGCTCGTAACACTCGTTATCGGCGCGGCGCCCGATTACCCACACCACAACGACTGTTCCATCTTGCTCAACTCGATACACTACTCGGTATTCACGGTCCCCAACGACCAGTTTTCTAAATGTGGTCAGGTTGCCGGTCTGTCGGGATCCTAGAGGAAGCCCACGCTTTTCAGGCTCCTCTTTCAACTTGTTGATGGCCTTCAGTACGACCTGCCGCGCAGCACCGTCAAGGTCTCGCAGGTCCTCACGTGCATCAGACGTGAGTTGCACCTTGGCCATCCGGACTCACTCCTCGCTGAGGTCGACGCCGAACTCAGCGGCCACGTCGTCCAAGTCGTATCGTTCGCCCGAATCGGTTAGAGTCCGGACCCATGCAACCGCAATTAGTCTCAAGTCATCCTCCAACTCATCGAGCCTTTGTAGGCGTTCCATCGTTTTGATATCGACAATTGCAGCAGCGGGCTGGTTCTTTCGGAAGACAACGACCTGCCTGCCCTCACTGGCGGCCGTCACAAGCTTTGAGATACCTTCCCTGCTTGCCTCCGTTACACTGATCATGTCGTTGGTGTCGATCTTCATGTGAGTTCTCCATCCCGAGGACCACTGTATAACTGTACATAGTTTTCTGGGCAGTTGCGTACATGGTTTATAACCCTAGAGGGTGTGATGTGGATCACATATCGCACTGTTCGACGGATGTCCTGATCACTTAGCCGAGCACTACGGCAGTTATCACTGTCTCAACCTGCGGCGATAGTGTCCACCAAGATCGAAATAAACACCATCCGTATGTCGCGTCGACACGCCGAGCATTCGCAAGAAGTTTGCATATGGGAACTGATGGCTCGCATTCTGGGCTCTAGGCCCTGGGCGAAGGTGGGCGAGAGCCGATCACTCACATGACGAGCGCGGCACGCCCGAAAGACTGACAGAACATGATCGGCCAGAGTGTCAAGCGTCAGTCGAACCGCGACACTGTCGAGGCGTTGTCTGGGCAGTTGATGCTGTCGGTGTTCTGCTGAATTTGGCTCTATGGGATCAAGGGCGCGCCGCCGGCTGCGGCGCTCGGTCCGGCCACGTTGGCCAGTGTCCCTGGCCGGCCCGGCACACCGGCCTGCCGCTCCGCTCTCGGCCGGGCGCCGTGCGCGCTCCGCGCCCGGACTGGCGCCACCGTCGACGGCGCTCATCGTCAACCAGTCGGGTTATCGCCCGTGAACACTGGGCGAGCACTGCTTGCGACCTCGTTGCCAGGAATATCGGCTCGAAGATCAGGAAGCTGACCTAGCTGGCTCGGCGTCAGAGTCTTCGCTTCGTCGAGGACGACGTGGGAGTGCTGTTCAATACGCGCCGTGACAACCTTGTGTAGTTCGCCCGCAAGCGTGGCGGTCTGGTCGATGCCACCGTCTTCTACTCCGTGGTGCTGTAGGGATAGCCATACAACGCCTTCCGCTGTCCCTGATGTCCCCTCGATAGCTCCAATCGAGATCATCTCGAACGAGTTGACGCTGTGGGCAATGTGCTTACTGCGCATGCTCCGAAGAAAATCGTGCCACTCGACCACTTCGCCCTGTAGAGGTAGCGCTCGCACGTCCGCTACGGCTAGGCCCTTCCGTCGGGTGTTCTCGAAGCACCGGCTGTATGCGATGAGCGCGGCGGTCCATAGTGATCGAGCCACGACTGGATCTTGGTGGTCCTCGGCCTTGACCATCTCGGTGCGTAGGCGGTTGCATGCCTGTACTACAAACCAGAGATCTTGGGCGATCGAAACAAGATCGGCGTACTTCGCCGCCTCTGCGGTGCTCAACTTGCGAACGGGCAGACGCTGCTCGTTCGGAACTGTTGCTACTCCGTCGGTGCTCACGCGAATATTGTGCTTGATCCACCCTGACATGCCGACCGGATTAGCA
>DATBDL010000004.1:0-7581 GCA_036269975.1 Pseudonocardiaceae bacterium
GCGAACGTCTCGGCGCAGTCACCGCCCTGCAACAGAAACGCCTGGCCGTTGGCCACTTCGGCGAGCTGCGAGCGGAGGCGGTCGATCTCGGTGGGAACGCAGATCGGCGGCACGCTCTCCAACACGGTGCGTACCCGGTCCACCTGCTCGGGGTCGGGCCACTTCGGCTGCTGTGCCGCAGGTCGCGCGAGCGCCTCGTCCAGCTTGCGGCGCAGCTCGGGGGGAAGCGGCGGCAGCTCGGGCAGCTCGTCCACCGGCACGTCGACGGTCCATGTTTCCAAACCGCGCTTGGTCACGCCACCAGGGTAGGCGGTGTGCGGAATGCCCTGAACTTGAGGGTTGCGGACTGTCGCCGGGCCGACCCCCGGAACCGAGCTTGATCGACGGCCGGACCGCAATCGCATCAATCACGACAAAGCTCGCGAGTAGTCTCGTGATCACCATCGAATTGGTGCGATCGCCTTACCAAAGATGCTGTTGGATTCAGGTATCAGCCGGCATGATGACTCGATGTGACCACCCGATTGGATGACAGTGACGCGAACCGTCTACTGACCACTGCGGTGGCGAACGTGCAGCGTGACTATCCGGTGCACTGGACGCACTTCGTTCACTCGGCCGAGGAACTCGTGCCGCAGCGGACCCGCCACCCCGTCTTCGCCGGCTCCTACGACTGGCACTCCTGTGTGCACCAGACCTGGCTGATCGTCCGGCTGCTGCGCCTACGCCCAGACCTGCCGGGTGCCGCGGACGCGGCCGACGCGCTCGACGTGCTGCTCACCGTCGAGGGCGGTGCGACCGAGGCCGAGTTCTTCCGCGGCGAGAACGGCCGGCACTGGGAACGGCCCTACGGCTGGGCCTGGCTGTTCCTGCTGGATGCCGAACTGCGCGGCTGGCAGGCCCGCGACCCAGCCACGAACGCGACCAACTGGGCCAAGAACCTCTCACCGCTGACCGACGTGCTGCGCGAACGGTGGCTGAACTGGCTGGTCGACGCCGCGCTGCCGGTGCGCGTCGGCACGCACACGAACAGCGCGTTCGCCCTCGGCCTCGTGCTGGACGCGGCACGGGCCGCCTCCGACGACGAACTGGCCGGCGTCACCGAGGCGGCGGCCCGCAGGTGGTTCGCGCACGACAGGGCGTACGGCGGCTACGAACCGGACGCCGCCGACTTCCTCTCCCCCGCCCTCGTCGAGGCCGACCTCATGCGCCGCGTGCTCGACCCGGCCGCGTTCGCCACCTGGTTCGACGGTTTCCTGCCGGACATCCCCGGCGACCGCTGGCAGACGCTGCGCGAGCCGATCCCGGTACCCGACCCGAGCGACCCGTACGGCTCACACCTGTCCGGCCTCGCGCTGTCGAGGGCGTGGTGCTGGTCGTCGATCGCGGCGGCACTGCCGGCCGGCCACCGACACGTCGAACTGGCGCGCCAGGCGGCCGACGTGCATCGGGATGCGGGCTGGCAGTACGTGTTCGGGTACGGCTACGCGGCCGAACACTGGCTCGGCACGTTCGCCAGCTACCTCGACCTCGGCGCGCTGACCGACTGATCAACGCCGACCGGCTGATCAGCGTGGCTCGCGGGCCAGCGTGAGGAGTTCGTCGACCACCCGCTCCTGACGCAACGCCTGAATCGCCGTGGCCGCCGCGGCCACCCGGCACCAGGCACGCAGGCGACCGGCGTCGAGGCGCGCCTCGGTGGCCAGCGCGTGCAGCCGGTACTCGACGTCGTCCGGTCGGCCGGCGCCATCGAGTACGTAGTCGACCGCGTCCCAACAGGGGTCGCCGAGGCGCGCCATCGGATCGATGGCCACCATGCCGCGCGAACCGCCGTCGAGCACGTTGCCCAGGTGCAGGTCACCATGCAGCAGCACCGTCGGCGCCGGCCCCGCCGACAGGGCGTCCAACTCGTCCAGCGCTCGTTCGAAGTCCGACCGGTACAGCCGTGCGGCGACCGCGGGTTCCGCGAGCCGGCCCATCGCGTCGCGCACGAACTGCTCGGCCAACTGCCGCACGTCGGCCAGGTCCGCACCGGGCGGTGGGTCGACGGCGTGCAGGTCGGCGAGCAACCCGGCGAACTCGGCCGGCGTCGGCCGTTGTGGCCCGGCATCCATCTCGGTACCCGGTTGCACGGCCTCCAGCAGCAACGCACCCGGCGCGTCCGCGAGCACGGCAGGCACCCGGCCGCTCGGCTCGAACAGCCGCAGCATCCGAGCCTGCGCGACGAGCGACGGCGCGTCCGGACTGAGCTTGAGGACCGCCGGCCGCCCATCGGCCATGGTCGCGCGAATCACGACCGACAGGGCACCGCTGTCGAACGGCTCGCCGACGTCCAGCCGCCAGCGCCGCGCGCACCCCCCCACCAGCGCCGGCAGCCCGGCAGTCCACTCGGCGGCACTCGGGCCGAACCGCCGCACGAGCTTGGCGGTGATCGCGTCGGTCATGCCAGGACGGTATCCAGGCGGATCGGCGCCGTCGCGCGACTTTCCGTTCATCGGTGCGGCGGGTCAGCGTGGTTCACGGGCCAGCGCCAGCAGTTCGCCCACCGCCCGCGCCTGCCCGCCTTCCCGGATCAGGGGAACCGCTGTGGCCGCCGCGACGACCCGGCACCAGGCGTACAGCCGGTCGGTGTCCAGGCGGGCCTCGGTGGCCAGCGCGTACAGGCGGTATTCGATGCCGCCGGATCGGCCGGCTCCCGCCAGCACGTAGTCGACCGCGTCGAAGCACCGGTCGCCGACGCATGCCTTCGGGTCGATGACCACCATGCCGCGAGTGCCGCCGTCGAGCACGTTGCCCAGGTGCAGATCGCCGTGCAGCAGTGCGGTGGGCCACGGCGTCGACAGCAGGTCGTCCAGTTCGGCCATCGCCTGTTCGAAGTCCGAGCGGCGCAGCCCCGATCCCGCGAACGCCGGTTCACCGAGCTGGCCGATCCCCCGGTGCAGGAACTGGTCGGTCCGCTGCCGCAGGTCGCGCGGGATCATCTCCGGCGGCGGCTGGACGGCATGCAGGTCGGCCAGCAGCGCCGCGTACTCACGGGGTGTCGGCTGGCGCGGCAGATCACCGATCTCGGTGCCCGGCACCACCGCCGACATCAGCAACGCGCCCGGCGCATCGGCGAGCAGGTCCGGCACCCGGCCGGTCGGCTCGAACAGGCGCAGCATCTCGGCCTGCTGGGCCAGGAACGGCACGTCGGGGCCGAGCTTGAGCACGGCCGGCCGGCGATCGGCCGTGGTGACGCGGATCGCGACCGAGGACGCGCCGCCGTCGAACGGCTCGCCGACGTCCAGCCGCCAGCGCCGCGCGCAGTCCGCCACCAGCGCCGACATCCCGGCGGTCCACTCGGCGACACCCGATCCGAACCGCAGCGCCAGCTTGGCGGTGATCGCGTCGGTCATGCCGGGACGGTATCCGGGCGAACCGGATACCGTCCCCTGAATTCCGGGCGCGGAGGGCTCAGCCGAAGAAGACTTCGGCTTCCTCGTACCGTGCGGCCGGCACGGTCTTGAGCTCGGCGGTCGCCTCGGACAGCTTCACCCGGACGATGTCGGTGCCGCGCAGGGCGACCATCACGCCGAAGTCGCCGTCCGCCACCGCGTCCACGGCGTGCAGGCCGAAGCGCGTCGCGAGGACACGGTCGTACGCGGTCGGCGTGCCGCCGCGCTGCACGTGGCCGAGCACGACCGCACGCGACTCCTTGCCGGTGGCCGTCGCGATCTCCTTGGCCAGCCAGTCGCCGATCCCACCGAACTGCACATGGCCGAACGCGTCCTTCGCGCCGGACAGCAGCACCTCGTTGCCGCCCTCGGGAATCGCACCCTCGGCGACGACGATGATCGGGGCGTACTGCGCCTCGAACCGGCTCTCCACCCAGTCGATCACCTTGTTCAGGGCGAACGGCCGCTCGGGCACCAGGATCACGTTCGCACCACCGGCAAGACCGGAGTGCAGCGCGATCCAGCCCGCGTGCCGGCCCATCACCTCGACCACCAGCGCCCTGTGGTGCGACTCGGCCGTGGTGCGCAGCCGGTCGATCGCCTCGGTGGCGATCATCACCGCGGTGTCGAAGCCGAACGTGTAGTCGGTGGCGTTCAGGTCGTTGTCGATCGTCTTCGGGACGCCGACGACGCCGATGCCCTCGTCGGTCAGCCGCTTGGCGACGCCGAGGGTGTCCTCGCCGCCGATGGCCACCAGCGCGTCGACGCCGTGGTCCGCGAGCACCGCGCGGATCTTGTCGACACCGCCGTCCACCTTGAACGGGTTCGTCCGTGACGAGCCCAGGATCGTGCCGCCGCGGGCCAGGATGTCCTCGACGTCGTTCAGCCCGATCGGGCGGGTCAGCCCCTCCAGCGGCCCCTGCCACCCGTTGCGGAAGCCGACCACCTCCCAGCCGTGTGCCTCGATCCCCTTGCGGGTGACCGCGCGGATCACCGCGTTCAGCCCTGGGCAGTCACCGCCGCCGGTGAGCACACCGATACGCATCTCATTCGCTCCTCATCAGGCCGGCCCGGCGCCGGCATTCCGTGTCGGCACCGCAGAGGGTGTCATGGACTGGATCGGTGCAGCAACCTTCTCGGCTCACTCCGACGGAAAGCCGAGTCGCCGGCGTTCCGCCTCGATCACCTGCCAGCGCACCAGGTTGTGGCGGGCGTCGGCCAGCGCGTCGTGCGCGTCCGACGGCGCCGCCGGCAACCGTGGCCGGCCGACGTCCTCCCAGCGCTGGCGCAGGTCGTGACTGAAGCGGGGCAGGGCTCTTGGCAAGGCCGGCATCGCGCCCCACAACTGGGCCAGCGCGACATGGTCGTACGCGGCGATCCACGCCCACAACTCCAACTCACAGCGGTCGGACTCGTTCACCCCGAGAAAGGCCATCAGGTCCCGCCTGATCCTGGCCCTCGACCGCCACGCGGCGTCGGCCGGGGGTGGCAGCTTCGGCAGCACGTGCTGCCGAACCCACTGGCCGGCCTTCCCCGGATCGAACTCGGTGGACACGGCGTAGAACTCGCGGCCCTCCTCGTCGACGACGCCGATCGACACGAGATCGATGGTGACGCCGTCTTCGATGAACTCGCAGTCGTAGAAGTACCGCACGCCGTCGACAGTATCGGTCGCCGCTGATCAGCCGGCCTTGGTGGTCTGTACCCGATCGGACTCGACATGGGGGGTCTGCTGCGGCACGACTCCGTTGGCCACCCCGTTGGCGCGGCTCTTGGCGGCGCTCTCCAGGTCCTCCTTGACCTTCGTCGCGTAGACGTCCACGTACTCCTGGCCGGAGAGTTCCATCAGGGCATACATGATCTCGTCCGTGATCGACCGTTCCACGAACCGGTCGCCGGCCAGCCCGTCGTAGCGGGAGAAGTCCAGCGGAGGGCCGATCTTGATACGGATCGGATACGGCCGCCACATCTTCGACCCGATCGGGTTCGCCTTGTCGGTGCCGTACATCGCCACCGGCACGACCGGCACCCTGGACTGGAGCACCATCCGCGCCAGGCCGGTCTTGCCCTTGTAGAGGCGGCCGTCCGGTGAGCGCGTGCCCTCCGGGTAGATGCCCAGCATCGAGCCCCCGGTCAGCAACCGGACGCCGGTGTCCAGCGCGGCCTGCGCGGCGGCGCCGCTGGAGCGATCGATCGGCACCTGGCCGACCCCGGCGAAGAACCAACGCTTGAGCCGGCCCTTGACGCCCTTGCCGGTGAAGTACTCGCGCTTGGCGAGGAACGTCACCCGGCGGGACACCACCAGCGGCAGGAAGAACGAGTCGGCGACGGCGAGATGGTTGCTGGCCAGGACCACGCCGCCGGTGGCGGGGATGTGCTCGGCCCCCTCGACCTTGGGGCGGAACACCAACTTCAACAGCGGACCGAGCAATATGTGCTTCATCAACCAGTACATCACCGGGTGACCAGCCTCCTCACCGTCCGCTGACTATCGTGCACGCCTCGTCAACTGTGCGCCGTGTCACCAGTGCCCGTGATGTCCAGCCTACGAAGCGCGTCTACCTGGCACAACGATCCGGTCGACAGAACGGTCACGACACCGGCCGATCCGACCAACTGGATCGCCCGCTCGACATGAGTCCGTGCGACGATGGGTCGGCCCCAACCGATCGGACAACGGGAGGGTTTCGGTGGCCGTCCTGCCTGGCGCCGAGCCGTTCGACCACGACGGCTCCGGTGAGATCGGTGTGCTGCTCTGCCACGGGTTCACCGGCTCGCCGCAGAGCATGGCGCCGTGGGGCAGGCGTCTCGCGGATGCCGGTTTCACGGTGGCGTGTCCCCTGTTGCCCGGTCACGGCCGGACGTGGCAGGAGATGAACAGGACCGGATGGCCGGACTGGTACCGCGAGGACGACCAGGCTTTCGAGGACTTGCGGACCCGCTGTCGCACGGTGTTCGTGTTCGGCCTCTCGATGGGCGGAACGCTGGCGTTGCGATTGGCGCAGCGCCACGGTGGCGAGGTGGCCGGCCTGGTGCTGGTGAACCCGTCTGTCATGACCGAGCGCAAGGACGCGGTATTCCTGCCGCTGCTGTCGAAGATCCTGCCGTCCATGCCGGGAATCTCCAACGACATCAAGAAACCGGGTGCCACGGAGCTGGCGTATCGGCGGCTCCCATTGCGCGCGGCGGCGAGCCTGAGCAAGCTGTGGCAGGTGGTGCGGGGTGATCTCGACCGGATCGACCAGCCGCTGCTGTTGCTGCGCTCGGCCGAGGACCACGTGGTGGAACCGGTGAACGCGGCGACCATCCTGGCCGGGGTGCGGACGTCGGACGTACGCGAGATCGTGCTGGAGAACAGTTATCACGTGGCGACCCTGGACAACGACGCGGACCTGATCTTCTCGTCGAGCATCGAGTTCGCGCAGCGGGTGCATCGGGAACGAACCGGGCAGCCCGTGTAGTGGCCGAGGGAGGGGATGTGACCAGACGGCCGGGCGGATCAGACGGTCCGGAGGATGTCGACGCGGCATTCGCCGAGATCGTGGCCGATCTGGAACGCGAGGGCCTGGGAGCGTCGGTCGTCGAAGCGAACCTGGACCCGACAGCCTTCCCGGACCTGAACGACCTGACCCCCACCGACCCGTCGCCGACAGAACCGGTCGGCTGGCGAGTACCCAGTGTGTCGTGGGAGGACGCGGTAACGGCGGAGGAGGAAGGCCACTACGTACCACCCGACCCACCCCCATTGCCACGATTGCGACCGGCGACCATATTCGGCATCCTGCTGATGGCCATCGGCGTGTTACTACTGGCCGGCCCGAGCCTGATCGGGTTGGCACCGCGCATAGCGACGCCGTTGGCACTGGTGGCACTGACGGCCGGCATCGGTTGGCTGATACTGAGAACGCGCCAGGGCCCACCCCCCGACTCAGGCTGGGACGACGGCGCGCAGCTCTGACAAGCGAGCTAGCTCAGACGCGTTGGTAGGGCACGAGGACCGGCAACCCAATCCCACCAACGCAAGAGGGCCAGCCCAACGCGGCCACCCGTCCAACGGACCGGGCCCGAACCCGAGGGGTTGTCTCGATCAGCCAGAGCAATCCTGCTGTTCAGTCCTTCCTGCTCTTCCCGATCCCTGCCGCACGTA
>DATBDL010000005.1:0-6094 GCA_036269975.1 Pseudonocardiaceae bacterium
GCGCGGTGTTGCGCGTGCTGGCGATCTTCTTGCCGCGCAGGTCGGCGAGGCTGTGGATGCCGCTGCCCGCCCTGGCCAGCAACGTCGTGCCGGGCCCGCTGGTGCTGCTCACCGCGATGACGTTCAGCGGCAGGTTGCTGGCCTGCGCGAACATGGCCGGCGTGTCACCCATGAAGCCGACGTCGATCGCGTTGGCGCCGAATGCCTGGTTGACCAGCGGCCCGCTGCCGAACTGGTCGAACTTCACCTGATACGGCAGGTTGCTCAGTTCACCGGACAGTTTCAGCGGTTCTTCGACATATTGTTGCTGGTCGCCGATTCGCAACGTGACCGAACCGGCGCCGAAATTCGTGGCCGCGTTCGAAGTGGCGCACGCGGTACCGCCGCCGAGAACCAGAATCAGGGCAGCGGCGAGCAGAGCACGTTTCATCGCGAACGTCTCCCGGTGGTCGGCATGCTGACGTCAATCAGCATGCCGACCGGCGGCTACCGGGGTCAACATTCCGAGCCCGTCGAGCTGATTCAGCTCACGGGCTGGGAATGGCACTGTCGTCGACTATTCCGGTCGGGTGCAGATATGTCGGTGCTCAGAAGGGCGCGCCGACACCGCAGAGGACCGGGCTCGCGTGCGCGGGGTCCAGTGCGTTGGCGATCAACTGCGCCACGTCCGTGTCGTACGCGAGACCGATGTGACCAACCGGATCGAACGGGCAGGTGTCCTGCACGAACTCGTTGTGCACACCCGGTTCCCGCACGAACGACGTCTCGTGTGGCGTGACCAGCTCGTCGCCGGTCGACGCGATGACCGTGTACGACACGCCCGGTTGGGCGATCGGGCCGTTGGTCAGTGCCGCCACCGCCGATCCGCCGGTGATCAACTCGTCGCATGCCGCGCAGCCGAAGGTGTTCAGGATCTGGTCGACCTCCGGCCGGATGCCGAGGAGGTCCGCGACGCCGACCAGGTTGGCGAACGTCGTGCCGTGGGTCGGCGGCGCCAGTGCCACCACCCGGTCGATCTTGTTCGCGTATCCCAGCACCTTCGGCACGTACAACGACTGGAACGCACCCTCGGAGTGGCCGACCACGTCGATCTTCGCGGCTCCCGTGCTACCACGGATCTGGTCGATGTCCGCCGCGATCTCCTTCGACGACTGGGTGATCGACACCAGGCCGCCGACCGGGACCGGCGGTGCCGCCTCGCCGTAGGTCGGTGCGAACACGCAGTAGCCGGCCGCCGCGAGGGCCGGGCCGAGGAACGCGAAGTTACCGGGGCCGTTGCCGCCGAGGCCGTGCAGCAGCAGGACCGGGTCGGGGTGCGCCGAGGACGGTCGGCAGGACGAGTCGTCGAAACCGGCGTGCGGGGTGGCCGCCGACGCGCCGGCCTGGGCGGTGAGCAGGAGCGTTCCGGTGGCAAGCAAGGCCAGCGTCGCCCTCGCGAGTGTGCGCATGAAGATCCCTCCGGCGAGCGGTTGGATGTGCGATGCGCCACATTAGAACAGGTCATCCTGTTGACAACAAGATCTCTTGTTCGAGAAAGGTCGACCTGTTGATTTCACGTTCGGGTGAGTAGGGTCGACACGTGGTGGAGACGACGCGCGGGCGACGCATCAGGGGCCTGGACGCCGAGCAGCGGCGCGCCCAGCGACGGGACGACCTGCTGGCCGCCGCGCTGGACCTGTTCGCGACGACCGGATACCCCAACACGTCGATCGAACAGATCTGCCAGGCCGCTTACGTTGGTACCAAAGGGTTCTACGAGATCTTCGACAGCAAGGAAGCCTGCTACGTCGCGCTGTTGCGGCAGGTGTCCGCGACCATCGAGGCCAGGATGGACGCCGCGCTGGAGCACGCCCCCGCCGACGAGGCCGAAGCGGCGAGCCTGCTGCTGATCGCCTTCGCGCACGCGCTGGTCGACGATCCCCGGTTCGCCATGGTCACGTTCGGCCAGGCCGGCGGGATCTCGGCGGCCGTGGAGCGGCAGCGGCGGGAGAACCGGCGATGGGCGGCCGGATTCCTCACGTCGGTGTGGAGCCGCTACCGGGGAGCCACCGACCCGAAGCTCTACCGGGTGGCCATCGGCGTGATCGGCGGCTTGTTCGACCTGGTCGCCGACTGGATGCTGGACGCGGACCCGGCCGACCCGGCCAGCCGCGACGACCTGATCGCCGACCTCACCGCCTTCTACCAGGCAGTACGAGCCGGTCTGTGATCAGAGGCGGTCGGCCACCCACGCATCAGACGCGGTCGGTCGGCCACCTTAGGGTCAGAGGCGGTCGGTCGGCCACTCTCGGATGACGCGGTCGGCCAGTCGGTCCAGGAACGCCTGTTGCGCCTTGATCAGCTTCTCGCGCGCCGTCGCCAGGTCGAACCACGCCACCCTGTCGATCTCCGGGAACACCCGCAGCACGCCGGACCCCCTCGGCCACTCCATCTCGAACGTCCCAGGCACTGCCAGCGCCGGATCGAGGTCGCCCTCCAGCGCCCAGACTGTCACGATCTTGCCGCTCGACTGGGTGACTTCGCCAAGGTCGATCAGGTCGCCTTCCGGCACCGGTAGGCCCAACTCCTCGCCGAACTCACGGCGTGCGGCCGCTTCCGCCGTTTCATCCGGTTCGTACTCGCCCTTCGGCACCGACCACGCGCCGGCGTCCTTCCGTGCCCACAGCGGGCCACCCATGTGGGCGATGAGCACCTCAACCTGGTCGTTCGTCCCGCGGAACAGGAGGATGCCAGCACTGCGCTTGGTCGCCATCGATCAATTTTACTTTCCGGACCGAAGCTGTCCGCAATGGGCCGTAGTGTCGTCAGTACAGCAACCGACGAAGGAGACCGAAATGGACTTCAAGATCGAGGTCGTGATCCTGCCCGTGTCCGATGTGGACCGTGCGAAGGACTTCTACGTCAACAAGATCGGCTTCAACGCCGACCACGACCACACCGTCAGCGACGAGGTCCGGTTCGTTCAGCTCACCCCATCCGGCTCGGCGTGCTCGGTCGCCTTCGGCAAGGGCCTCACCCAGGCGAAGCCCGGCTCGGTCGAGGGCCTGATGATGGTGGTGGCCGACGCCGACGCGGCACGCGCCGAACTCGTCGCACGCGGCGCCGAGGTCAGTGACGTCAAGGACCTGCCGTGGGGCCGGTTCGTCTACTTCAGCGACCCCGACGGCAATAGCTGGGCGATTCAGCAGATCGTGTACCCGTCGTCATGACCGTCGGTGCATGAGCCGGCCGCGCAGCACCACCGCCCGTGGTACGGCGAGCTGGTCGAAATCGACCCTGGGGTCCTCGTCGTAGACGACGACGTCGGCCGGCGCGCCAGGCACCAGCCCCGCCATGCCGAGAAACGCACGAGCACCCCACGACGCGGCACCCAGCGCGTCGTGGGGTGCGACGCCCGCCGCCGCGAATGCGCGGATCTCGTCGGCGATCCGGCCGTGTGGCCGGGAGTCCGTGCCGGCCAGCACCGTGACGCCGGCCTCGACCGCCGCGGCCACCAGCGGCCCGTGCACGCTCGCACCGTTGACCAGCCAGTCCTTCCTCGGACCGTCCGGCCTGTCCCGCAGGTAGTCGAGCACGCCGAGGATCACCGACAGCGTCGGCGTCAGTGCGGTGCCCTGCTTCGCCATCTGCGTCAACAGATCCGGGTCAAGACACATGCCGTGTTCCAGCGAGTCGACGCCGGCGGCCACCGCGCCCGCCCCGCCGGCCACGTTCTGAGAGTGCACGGCGACCCGGCCGCCGACCGCGTGCACCGCCTCGACGACAGCGCGGAACACCTTCTCGGGCACTACTTCTTCGTCCGGTCCCCAGTCGCCGATCAGCTTGGCCCAACCGGAACGGGCGGCCTGCGCCGCCGCGAGTTCCGGCAGCTCGTCATAGGTCGCCCTACGGCCCCAGCCGTCGAAGAACTGGCCGTGCTGCGCGATCCACGGCCCCGCGTGCGAAGCGCGTGGCACGTCGGCGTCGTTACCGAACCAGTCCGGCGGATCACCGGCAAGGCCGGGGGAGCGGATCACGGTCACCCCGGCGTTGACGTGTTCGTGCAGGTCAGCGCGTAGCAACTCCTCGTCCAGCGGATCGCCGGGCTCGGCGGCCCCCGGATGTGTGTGCGCGTCGACGAGGCCCGGCAGCAGCCAGCCCTCCGCGACCAGTTCCGCGCCGGCGACCGGATCGGTGGTCCACCGGTCACCGTCGGCGTAGAGATCGACGAACTCACCGTCCGGCAGGGCACGGCCACGAACGCGCAATACGGTCATATGGCCATCCTTGCATCCGGCTTCGGTCCGGTCAGTCAGTTGACACGACCAGTCGGAAGCCGGCGTCCCACTCGTCCAGTTCGAGCAGGTCACGGTGCCGTTCGTGCCAGCGGCCGCTGTCCAGGTCACGGCGCAACAGGTCGATGCCACGGGTGACGGCGGCCGGGTCGGTCTGCGCGAACGCGGAAGATGCCTGCCGTACGGCAGGGTCGAGATAGGCGGCCGGCCGGCGCCAGTACGCCGGGAACACGCCATCGGTGAAATCCCACGGCAGCGGCAGTGGTGTCACGGTGTGAGCGCGGAGCTCGTCCGCGATGTCGGCCGCCGATGGCCTACCCCGCTCCAGTTCGGCGATCTCGGGCACGTAGTCGCGAACCAGCCAGTAGTCACAATGCCGGCCGGTGTCGTAACACAGCACGACGCGATGGCGGGCCGCCCGCCGCAACTCGGCCAGCCCGAGTCGCCAGTCGGTCCAGTGATGCACGGTCAGGACGGCAAGCACGGCGTCAGCGCACCGATCACGCACCGGCAATGCCTCGGCGACCCCCCGAACCGCAGGCGCGCTCGTACTGCGTTGTCGGATCATCTCGCCGGAGGGCTCGATCGCCAGCACGGTCCGACCAGCCGGTTCGTAACTCCCGGTGCCGGCGCCGACGTCCACAATCGACCGAGCGTCACCCAGCGCGTCGACAATCGCCGCCAACCACCGAGGGTCGGTGCGACGGCCAAGCGTGTAGCCGGTGCCGATGTCGTCGTAGATGTGCGCCATATGTCCGAAGGTACCCAGTGCTGCGTGTTGGGTCGGCGTTCGGCCGTGTCCGTACGACCATCCCGGCCGCACCAGCAAGTCAGCTCATCGCCGATACCAGGCCCGAACCGTGCCAGGTGGCCAGCACCCCAGGGCCCGCAACACCCCATCCACCGAGCCCGCCCACCCGTCTCAGTCGCCCCGCAACCTGATTGACCCGAGCCCGCCGCCACCAATCTCAGTTGCGCAGCAACCCACCCATCCCGAGCCGGCGCCACCCATCTCAGTCAAGTCCCGTCGCCCACCCCACTCACGTTGCGCCACAACCCATCCTTTGGGGCGCCCCCCAATTCCAGTCTATTCCGGATTGGTCTGGGTCCGCCTCGGATTCGCGGCGGCTGTGGATGGGCGGAGTGCCCTGTGGACAGGCGGTCCGCACGTCGTGGATGGCTGTGAGTTGCCTAGCTGTCCAGCACGATCTGCGTGCCCTTGACGGTGATCTTCTGGGCCGGTAGCGGTCGCGGCGCCGGGCCTGCCTTCACCGAACCGTCGACCACGCTGTAGCGGCTGCCGTGGCACGGGCACTGGATCAGGCCGTCGGCGACCTTGTCGACCTGGCAGCCGAGGTGGGTGCACGTCGTGCTGAAGCCCTTGAACTCGCCGGCGACAGGCTGCGTGACGACGACCTTCTGGTCGGCGAAGATCGTTCCGCCGCCGACGGGGATGGCCGACGTGCTGGTCAGCGAGCCGTTGGACGCGCCACCGCTGCCCGAGCCAGATGAGCCGGACGAACCAGCGGAATCAGTTGAGCTGTCGCAGGCCGCGACGCCGAGACCTGCGGCCACGACTGTGCCGGTCATCGCGACGTCCCGTATCAGTTGTCGTCGACTCAGTTGGTTGTCCATGGTGTATCGCAACTCCTTCGCGGTTGGTGAGGTCACGATCGCGCAAAGTATCGCGGGCCGGTTGTGTGCCCCTGGTTTGCTGAACGCCGTACATGTGGACGGGTTGTTCGTCACATCATGGAGTCACCCGGACGTCGGTGACCCGGACAAACAGCCCAACGCGATCGCACTCGGTAACGGAAAGT
>DATBDL010000006.1:0-1891 GCA_036269975.1 Pseudonocardiaceae bacterium
CACGCCTCGGCCGATACCGTTCGTGTGGTGTTCCGGGTGGACGCCGGCATGGCCACGTTGCGGGTCACCGACGACGGGGTCGGTTTCGACCAGGCCGCCGACCCGCCCGGCGAGTCCTACGGCCTGGCCAGCATGGCGTGGCGGGCCGAACTGGTCGGCGGTGAGCTGACGGTGCGATCGCGGCCGGGCAGCGGCACGACGGTCACCGCACGTGTGCCGGTGTCGCGGGGTAGGTGAACCGGCAGTTCGACTCGTCGAAGTCGACGAGTTTCGGGGTCGGTAGGTCGCGTGGTGTCGGGCAGCCTCGGGCGACGTGCGCGGCGAACTCGTCGGCGAACACGTCCAGTACGCCACGGACCAGTCTTGCGGCGCCGGTTGGCGGGCAGCAGCGCTGGCCGCCACCGAGACGCAGCACCATCAGGTCGCCCTGCGTGCCGTCGCCGCGTTCGATCCTGGTCAGGCTGTCGGCGATCCGCTGGTCGAGTCCCTGGCACGCCGGGCATCGGCCGGCCGTCGCCAGGAACCGGCAGAACGCGAGGGCCGCGGCCACCATGCAGGTCGAGTCGTCGTAGACCACGAGCCCGGCGGAGCCGAGCGCGGAACCCGCCGCGTGCAGCGAGTCGTAGTCCAGCGGCACGTCCAGCATGGCCCCGGTCAGCGGCGCGGCGCCGACACCGGGGAACACGGCCTTCACCGGCCGGCCACTCGGCGTGCCGGCGCCGAACAGCTCGATCAGCGGCCGCAGCGAGACGCCGAGCGGCAGTTCGTAGGGGCCGGGGCGGCAGACGTCGCCGGAGAGCGTGAACACGGTGGTACCAGGCGAATCCTCGCTGCCGTTGGCGCGGAAAGCGTTGGCGCCCAAGCGAAGTATCGCCGGCAGGTGGGCTAGTGTCTCGACGTTGTTGACCACCGCTGTTTCGCCGGCATCGGTGGCCGCCTGCATGGTTTTCTCTTCGCCGAACAGGTATTCGTCCGGTCCGAGCACCAGCCGGATCGATGCCGGTCCGAGCAGGCGGGTGGCCGCCAGTTCGTTCAATGCCTGTACCAGGGCGGCGATTTCGACGTGGCTGGTCTCGCGGATTCCGATGAACGCGCGGGACGCGCCGACGGCGACGGCTGCGATCGCGAGCCCTTCGAGTACTTGATATGCGTTGCGGCGCAAGACGAAGCGGTCCTTGAACGTGCCGAGCCCGCTCTCGGCGGCGTTGCACACGACGGACACCGGTCCATGGGCCGCGGCCCACTTGGTGGCGGTCGGAATGCCGGCCCCGCCTCTGCCACGGAGCCCGGCCGCGCGCACCTCGGCGATCACCTCGTCCGGACCGACGCGCAGCGCTTCGGCCAGCCCAGCACCACCACCCATGGCCCGGTAGTGCGTCAACGACGCGACCGGTTCGGTCAGTGGCAGGATGTGTTCGACAGCCATGCTCATGATGCCTCCCGAACTGATGGGCGGCGGATGTCGGCCGGGAAATGCGGTCGTTCGGGGCAGGGTCGTCCACTTGGGATGCTAACCACCGGGTGGCCGTCGTCATCCCCCGCCCGAGGTAGGCACGGAGGGTAGGGTGCCGTTGTGGGCGTGAACCAGCGGGCGCAGATCAGGATGACCGACGCCGAGATCGCTGAGTTCGTCGAGCGCAGCCGCACCACCACACTGGCCACCAACGGGCCGGACGGGCTGCCGCACCTGGTCGCCATGTGGTATGCGGTGCTGGACAGCGAGATCTGGTTCGAGACCAAGGTCAAGTCGCAGAAGGTACGGAACCTGCTGCGCGACGACAGGGTCACGTGCCTGATCGAGGACGGGCGTACGTACGACGTGCTGCGCGGTGTCGCGATCGAGGGCAACGCGGTGGTGTCGTCAGAACCGGACGACGTCCTTCGGGTCGGC
>DATBDL010000007.1:0-28318 GCA_036269975.1 Pseudonocardiaceae bacterium
CGCCGGCCGCACGCTGGTGGAGCACGCGGTCCGCGCGGTCGCCGGTGTCGATCCGGAGCACCTGGTCGTGGTCGTCGGGCACGGGCGCGAGCAGGTGATCGACCATCTCACCGAGGTGACGAAGACCGTCGGCCGGCCGGTGACGGTGGCCGTGCAGGAGCAGCAGCACGGAACCGGGCACGCGGTGTCCTGCGCGCTGGCCGAACTGCCCGCCGGCAGCACCGGCACCGTGTTGGTCAGCTACGGGGACGTGCCGCTGCTCACGTCGGACACGCTGCGCGCGCTGCTGCTCACGCACCGGGACAACGGTTACGGCGCCACCGTGCTGACCGCCGTCGTCACCGACCCGACCGGCTACGGCCGGATCGTCCGGGACGCCGATGGCCTCGTCACGCACATCGTGGAGCAGAAGGACGCGACCGAGGCACAGCGCGCCATCACCGAGATCAACTCCGGGGTCTACGCGTTCGACGCGGACGTGCTGCGCTCGGCGCTGGCCAGGCTCTCCACCGACAACGCCCAGGGTGAGCGTTACCTCACCGACGTGCTGGGCATCGCGCGTGCCGACGGCCGGTCGATCGGCGCACTCGCCTGCGCGGACATCTGGCAGGTCGAGGGCGTCAACGACCGGGTGCAGCTCGCCGGCCTCGGCACCGAGTTCAACCGCAGGCTGGTGCGGCACTGGATGCGGGCCGGCGTGACCATGATCGACCCGGCCACGACCTGGCTGGACGCGGACGTCGAACTGGCGCGCGACGTCGTGCTGGCGCCCGGTGTGCAGCTACGCGGGTCGACGACGGTCGGCGAGGGCGCCGAGATCGGCCCGGACACCACGCTCACCGACGTGACGGTCGGCGCGGGGGCGTCGGTGGTCCGCACGCACGGTGCGAGCGCCTGGATCGGCCCGGATGCCACGGTCGGCCCGTTCGCCTACGTGCGGCCGGGTACCCGGCTGGGTGCCTACGGCAAGATCGGCACGTTCGTCGAGGTCAAGAACTCCGAGATCGGGATCGGCTCGAAGGTCCCACACCTGAGTTACGTCGGGGATGCGACCATCGGTGACCACAGCAACATCGGTGCGGCGAGCGTCTTCGTCAACTACGACGGCGTGCACAAGCACCGCAGTGTGGTTGGCTCGCACGTACGCACGGGCAGCGACAACATGTTCGTCGCCCCGGTCACCGTGGGCGACGGCGCGTACAGCGGGGCGGGAACCGTGCTGCGGCGCAGTGTTCCGCCCGGCGCGCTGGCGGTGTCCGGCGGCCCACAACGCAACATCGAGAACTGGGTGCTCCTGCGGCGACCGGGCACACCGGCCGCCGAGGCGGCGCAGCGGGCGCTGGACGCGTTGGCCCCCACGCCTTCGACCGACGGTGAGGACACACAGACATGAGTCCGAAGAACGGCACACCGAAGAAGCACCTGATGTTCTTCTCCGGCCGGGCGCATCCGGAACTGGCGGCGGAGGTCGCCAAGTGCCTCGACGTCACCATCACCCCGCAGTCGGCCTACGACTTCGCCAACGGTGAGATCTTCGTCCGCTTCGAGGAGTCGGTCCGCGGCAGCGACGCGTTCGTGATCCAGAGCCACTGCTCGCCGATCAACCAGTGGGTGATGGAACAGCTCATCATGGTGGACGCGCTCAAGCGCGCCAGCGCCAAGCGGATCACCGTGATCATGCCGTTCTACCCGTACGCGCGGCAGGACAAGAAGCACAAGGGCCGCGAGCCGATCTCGGCCCGGCTGGTGGCCGACCTGTTCAAGGTGGCCGGCGCGGACCGGATCATGACGGTCGACCTGCACACGGCGCAGATCCAGGGTTTCTTCGACGGCCCCGTCGACCACCTGTTCGCGCAGAGCCTGCTCGCGCACCACGTGGCGAACGCGTACTCCAGCGAGAACATGGTCGTCGTGTCGCCGGACTCCGGTCGCACGAAGCTGGCGGAGAAGTGGGCCGACCAGTTGGGTGGCGTGCCGATCGCGTTCATCCACAAGACCCGCGACCCGCTCAAGCCCAACGAGGTCGTCGCCAACCGGGTGGTCGGCGAGATCAGGGGCCGGCTGTGCGTGGTGATCGACGACATGGTGGACACCGGCGCCACGATCGCCAAGGCGGTCCGTCAACTGCTCGACGAGGGCGCCGCGGACGTGGTGCTGGCCGCGACGCACGGCGTGCTGTCCGGCACGGCGACGAAGCTGCTGTCCGAGTGCGGCGCCCGTGAGGTGATCATCACCAACACGCTGCCCATCCCGGAGGAGAAGCGCTTCCCCGGCCTGACGGTGCTGTCGATCGCCCCCCTGTTGGCCAGGGCGATCGAGGAGGTCTTCGAAGACGGATCGGTAACGAGCCTCTTCGACGGCAACGCCTGACCCGGTTACTCCATAGTTGGAGAACCGGCCTACACTGGCTGGGTTGCCTCGGCGAGGACGGGCCTGGTGCCCGGCGTGATCGACGCGGCGGCTGGGATGCCGGCTGCTGTCATGACCGTGTCCCGCCGCCCGAGGTGACCGCCCGCTCCACCACCAGGCCGCCCCCTCATGCAAGGAGTGCACCACCGTGTCCGAGGTCCGTCTCGCCGCCGAGCCGCGTACCGAGTTCGGCAAGGGCGCCGCTCGCCGTACCCGCCGCGCCGGCAAGATCCCCGCGGTTCTCTACGGCCACGGTTCCGATCCCAAGCACCTGGCGTTGCCGGCGCTGGAGTTCGCCCGCGTGGTCAGGGAACACGGCCAGAACGCCGTACTGACGCTGGACATCGACTCGTCCGGCACCGAACTCGCGCTGACCAAAACGGTCACGACGCATCCGATCAAGAACTACATCGAGCACGTCGACCTGCTGCTCGTCCGAATCGGCGAGAAGGTCTCGGTCGACGTACCGGTCATCGTGCACGGTGACGCCGTCGCCGGCACGCTGATCAACCAGGAGCTGACCAGCGTCCAGATCGAGGCCGAGGCGCTGCACATCCCGGACCACATCGAGGTGTCGGTCCAGGGTCTCGAAGCTGGTACGCAGATCACGGCGGGCCAGCTCGAGCTGCCCGCCGGGGTCACGCTCGGCACCGACCCGGACGCGTTGGTGATCAACGTGAACGTCGCGCCGACCCAGGCCCAGATGGAGGGCGCCGAGACCGAGGGCGCCGAGCCGACCGAGGACGCCGAATCCGGCGACGAGAGCTGACCCACTCCAACCCGTAGGTGTGGACCGGTGAGTGACGAACCGACGTTGGTCGTGGGGCTGGGCAATCCCGGCCCCACGTACGTCGGCAACCGCCACAACATAGGTTTCCTGGTACTGGACGAACTGGCCGACCGCGCTGGCGGCGGCCGGTTCAAGTCCCACAAGGCGAACGCGGACGTACTCACCGGACGACTCGCCGGCCGGCCGGTGGTGCTGGCCAAGCCGCGCACGTACATGAACCTCTCCGGCGGCCCCGTCGCCAACCTGGTCCGGTTCTACAAGGTGCCGCCCGCTGACGTCGTCGTGGTGCACGACGAACTGGACGTGCCGTTCGACGCCGTCCGCCTGAAGCTCGGCGGCGGCGACAACGGACACAACGGACTGCGCTCGATCACCCAGTCACTGGGCACCCGCGACTACCACCGGGTCCGGGTGGGCATCGGCCGCCCACCCGGCCGGATGGACCCCGCCGATTTCGTCCTGCGTGACTTCTCGGCGGTGGAACGCAAGGAACTCGCCTTCGTGATCGACAAGGCGGCCGACGCGGTGGCGGCGCTGCTCACGAACGGTCTGGAAGCGGCGCAGAACAGCTTCCACTGAGTTCCTCGGTCAGCAGTTGGTCTTGGACCACGCCAGGTATGCCTGTTCGGACTGGGAGTAGGTCGGGCTCAGGCGTTCCTGCTGTCCATTCGGGTCCTTGGTCAGGATGTCGTACCGCACGTTGAGGATCACGGTCACGGGCTGGACGACGTCGCTGGGCGCGGCGTCGAGCGTCTGGTTCACTTCGGCTTCCGCGTCGCTTGCCGACAAGGTGCCGTTCTGGGCGGCGGTGACGAGGTCGGTCTGGGTCTTCGCGAACTGCTGGCAGAACGAGCCGTTCGAACCGCCGCTGCCGTCACTCCCGTCGGAGGGTGCCGACGTCCCGGCTGGGGCGGATGCCGTGGTCGCGCCCGCTCCACCCGGCGCGGGAGCCGGCGAACCCGAGTTACCCGACTGACAGCCGGCCAGGACGGTGAACGGCAGCGTGGCCAGGACGGCGTACGTGGCGAGGCGGTATCGACGCATGAAGGCTCCCCGATCAGTCACAACAGTTCCGGGCGAACGTATGCGCAAAGTTCGCGCTTACCGAAACCGTGTTCCATTGACCGGACGCGGTGAGGAGAAGGCGTTGTCGGAATCGACGGTGTTGCCGCACCGGTGTCGGTGTGGATGTCGGAGTCGCAGTTCGCCCACTGGCGGCACACCCACCTGACGATCGACGTGGTACCCGGCCGGGGCAGCGGATTCTCGGTCGAGGCACCGGAAGGCGTGCGCTTCCTCATTCGCTCCCGCCTGCTGACCGACGAGGAGGTCGGCGAACTGGACAGTATCCAGCCCTTGCCTAGGCTTTGAGTTTCTCGCTCACCCAGGCCGCCGCCGCCGAGCGCCGCAGCTTGCCGGACGGTGTCTTGGGCAGGCTGCCCGCGCTCAGCACGAACACGCCGACCGGCCGCATGCCGACCGCGTCCACGACCTTGGCCGTGATCTCCTTGGTGAGCACGCGTTCGGCCGCCTCGTCACCGGCAAGGGCCGACTCGACGGCGACCGCGAACCGTTCCCTGCGGGTGCCGGCGTCCAGCCGTACCGCGACCGCGTTGCCGGCCCGCACGCCGTCGACGGACAGCGCGGCCCGCTCGATGTCGGTCGGGTAGATGTTGCGGCCACCCATGATGATCACGTCCTTGCGCCGCCCGCACACGACGACCTGGCCGTCGACGACGTAACCGAGATCCCCGGTGGCCAGCCAGCCCTCCGCGTCCTGGGTGGCGAGCGGCCCGTTGACGGTGAGGTAGCCGGGGGTGACGGCGGCACCGCGTACCCGCAGTTCCCCCACCTCCCGGTCGCCGAGCACGGTCCCGTCCTCGGCGACGGCGGTCACTTCGAGGCCGGGCAACGGCGGGCCGAGCAACGAGAACGCACGGGTGTTCTCGCCTTCCGAAGACGACACCGCCGGCACCGCACGATTGTTGGCCTCCAGTTCGTCGGCGTCGATCACGTCCAGCGACAGTCCGGTGAACAGCGGCGCGAACGACACCGCGAGCGTCGCCTCCGCCATTCCGTAGGCGGGCAGCACACATTCCTTCGGCATCTTGAACCGGGCGCCCGCTTCGACGAAGTTGCGCACCGCGATCTCGTCGATCGGCTCTGCCCCGTTCAACGCGATCCGTAGGTGCGACAGGTCGTACGCGTCGTCTTCGTCCACTTTGGCCATTCGCCGGCCGACCATCGCGTAGGCGAAGTTGGGCGCCGCGGTGACGTTGGCACGGTATTTGCTCATCAGTGCCGGCCAGATCAGCGGGCCGGTCAGGAAATCGACCGGCGTGATCTTGACCAGTTCGACGCCGATGGTCATCGGCAGCGTCAGAAAGCCGACCATGCCCATGTCGTGGAACAGCGGCAGCCAGGACATCATCGTGTCCGTCGCCGGGTCGAGGGCGGCGGCGATCGTCATCGACGTGATGTTGGCGTAGAGATTGCCGTGCGTGATCCGGACGGCCTTCGGATCGGCCGTCGAACCGCTGGTGAGCTGGAGCAGCGCCGGCATCTCCTCGTCCGACGGCACGATCTCGGCCAGCGGCTCGCCGTCGAGCAGATCGGGCAGCATCAGGTAACGCACGCCGTGCTGGTCCAACACCGGTGCGAGCGCGTCGAACGGCGTGCCGAGCAGGACGAGGGTCGAGCCGATCATGCCGAGCACCTTGACCGTGTCTTGCGACCATTCGGCCAGATCGGTCCTCGGCGTCGGCTGGTGCAGCATCGTCACGCTGCCACCGGCCAGCCAGACGGCCTGCACGGTCGGCGCGATCATCGCGGGCTCTGCGGCCAACACGGCGACGGCGGATCCCGGCTTGAGGCCGCCGGCCACGAGCGCGCCGGCCATCCGCCTTGCCCGCTCGTGCACCTGGGCCCACGTCCGCCGCAGCGGCGCCTTGGGCTCGCCGGTGACGATCCCCCTGCTGGACGCGGCGGCGGTGGCCACCAGCATGTCAACGAACCGACTCATGCCTGGGAGCCTATCGACCCGCCAACGACTCGGCCGGGTATCAGCACAACACAGCGCAACAGACAGCGCACTCAGCACGCACTCGCGGCCGGCGAGTCGCCCCCCATCGCCACGGTGTGGATCGTGCCGTCCGAGGACATGGTCACCATCGGGATCGGCTTGCCGATCGGATTGCCGTAGTTCGCCGGGTCGGCGCTGTACACGATCCATCCGCTCGCCCCGGCGATGCGGCCGGTCGTGCACCGCATCTCCTGCATGATGCTGATCTGCCCCAACGGGTTCTGCACCACCGTCACGCTGTCGCGCCGGGCCGCCGTGATCGCGACCGCCGCCGCGTCCTGGTTGAGCATGGCCTGCCCGGTACGGAGGTCGGCCTGCCGGTAGGTCAGCGCACCGGCATGATCCGTCTCGATCACCGACTGACCGGTGCACACGTCCGGCTGGCCGGTGAACGCCGCCTGGAACTGGTCGTAGTTGGCCTGCTCGGCCGCGGTGGAGCCGCTGGCCATGCATCGTCCCCACTCGTCCGGGCTGGCCAGTGGCGTGAACAACACGGCGACATGGCCACCGGCGATGGCCTGCCGGACCGGCTCGCTGTCGATCGCCTCGTCACCGTCGTCGCCCGTCACCACCGTCAGCTTGCCGGTCGTCGCGCACGGCGTGCCGGACTGGATCCACGTCTGCACGAACGCGCCGAGATCGACTCCCCTGCCGGCGAAGTAGATGACCTTCGGTGCCACGGTGCAGATGTTCGGGTCGACGTAGGTGAACTTCTGTGCCAGGTCCTTGCCGCGCTCGACACCGGCCGGCAGGTCGGTCTGTGACGTGAACGGGAACTGGTGCGCCGTCGGCATCAACCGGCGTGCCGCCAGACCCAGGGTCTGGGTGTAGTCGTCGCCTGCGACGTCGTCGAACACGATCGCGACCTTGCTCGGATCCGGCTCGATGCCGGTGATGTAGCGGGCCGCCGCCGCGACGGTGTCGTCGTTCGTCGGCGCGACACGGAAGAAGCCGGGCATCCGCGCGCCGGTACTCGGGTCGGTGTTCATGTCGTCGCCGGTGACGGTCGACCCGATCACCGGGAGGTGGTAGCGCTCGGTGAGTCGCGCGGCCGCCTGCCTCGTCCGCAGTGTGCTCTGGCCGAGGCCGATCACCGACGTGATGTGGTTGGCGGCCGCGTTCGCACCGATCTCGTCGGTCGCGGCGGACCAACTCGCGTTCTGGCTGCCCAGGTTGCCCAGGAAGAGCTTGACCTGCGGGATGGTGCCCCACGCGTCGGTGTGGTTGGCACGCCACACCGCGGCGACCGCGCCCTCGATGTCCGGGATCAGGTCGTCGTAGGTCTCGGTGTCCACCTTCTCGTCCGGCGTCATGTTCTCCAGCAGCACGATCGACACGTAGCTACCGGTGACCGCGTTGTTGTTGTCCCGCAAGGTGTTCTCCAGCGCGCCGAGCCGAGGCGGATCGGCCGGCGACAGCGGCCCGCCGGTCAGGTCGACGCCGACGCAGGCGGTCGACGCGGCGTTGGCCGACATGCCGGCGCCGCACGTCAACGCGGGCGCGAACAACCTGCCGACCAACCAGCGCCCGCCGACGACGACGCCGAACAGTAGGACGACCACGAGCGCGCCGGCCAGCCAGGGATGCCGGCGTGGCCACATGAACCTCGGCGTGTCGACAACGGAATCCTTTGTGGACATATCACTCCCGTTTCAGGACACGAACTGTGCCGCCGCCTCGTAGAGGGCGGTGATGTCCGCCTGCCGCGAGACGGTGATCAGCCGTTGCAGGTTGTCGTGCACGTACCTGTCCCAGCGTGCTTCCGGCACGGTCAGCGGGTCCCGGTACAGCCACAGCAGCACGACCAGGTTGGTCACCGCCGCCTCGACCGACGAACGGTCCGGGTCGTCGTCCGGCGACAGCCGCTGAAACGTCCGCTCCGTCGTCTCCCGGCCCGGCCACGGGCACGGCGCGCTGGTCACGTGGTCCAGCAGCCCGATCCAGGACCGGTGGTCGTCGGAGTCGAACCGCGCGGACAGCATCCTGACGACGATGTCGAGCTTGTCGCACGCCAGGTCGTGGAACAGCGTCCGGTCCACCGACATCCGCTCGCGGCCGGCGTCGGCGGGGGTGGCGAGATCGGTGAACAGCTTCTCCCACAGCAACGACTTCGCGTCGTCGACCGGACCCGCGGCGTCCGACTCGACGGTCAGCCCCGCGAACAGGCACCGAGCCAGCCACGGCTGCACCTCGGCCGGGTGTTCCGCGTCGCCGTGCGCCACCGCCCACAGCCGGGACGGGCGCGCGTGGAACGTACTGATCCACAGCTTCGTGCGCAGCCGCCGCAGTGTCCGCGCCGCTTCCGGGAACCGCGTCGGGTCGAGGTCGTCGGTCGACCGTTCCGGCTCGGCCAGGTGCGCCGCGACCGCGACGACGGCCGGCGCGACCTGCCACGGCCGTCGCACCGGCAGCACGCCGGGCAGGCAGCCGGACACCGCCCGCTCCCACAACGGCAGGTCGTCGCGCTCGCCGGTGGCGCGCAACAACGACCTCGGCACCGGATCGCGGCCGTCGAGATCGGGTGCCCGCACCGCGAGCTGGTCCCGGATCGCGATCACGGCGGCCGGCCACGAACCGGAGAGTCTGCGGACGAAATCGCCGAACACGGCGGCGTCCACCCCCTGCGGTGCCGGTGGCGCGAGCGTCTCGACACCGGCCGCGTCCAACGGGTCCAGCCACACCGGATACCAACCCTGCGCGGTGTTCGGGGCGTGACCCACCGGGGTCTCGGCGATCGTGTCGGCGTGCCGCAGCCACTGCTGCCTGCCGGCCTGGCTGAACAGCGGAACGCGCTGCTTGTCCGGTGCAGCGGCCCCGACCTGCCACGGCTCGCACCACCACTGCCCCCACGCCAACGCCCACTCGTCGACGGCGGCGACGACGAGCAGCGGATCGTGTGCCGGCCGTTCGCCGACCGGCACGGCGGCGCGGTCCTGGCGGGCCCTGATCAACGCGGTGAGAAAGCGACGGGCGGACTCGCCGGCGACGTCGTCCACCAGCAGCACCCAGGCGTGCTGGTGCCTCGGCCGGCTGCCGAGGTCTCTTGGCAGCAGGCACTGGCAGTGCGCGGCCGGCGCGGCGTGCCGGACGGCGTTGTCCTGGATGTCGGCCAGCAGTGCGCGCGCCAGATAGCTCAGCGCGTCCTTCCTGCGGGTCCTGCTGACCGCGATCAGCGCGCTGATCATGTTCGGGTCGTCCAGTTCCAACAGCCCACCGTGCCGGGCGATGGCACCCGGCAGGCGGCCGGCGGCCCGCAGCAGCGTCGCGATGGCGGGCTTGGCCTGCAACCGGACCGCCACGTCGACGCTGTCCTGTGGCACGCGGTCGATCCCGGTCAGCGCCGTCGCCAGCGCGGCGGCCGCCTGCGGTGGCCGCACCGGCGCCCGGTCCGGCCGGCACTCCCGGACGTAGAGCCGAGCCAGATCGCGCAGCCGAGCGCGGGCGGCCGCCCGGTCGTCGGGGAGGTTCTCGTTGAGTGCCAACAAGGTCAGGCCGACCCGGTGAAAGGTGGGCACGCGCGGCAGGTTCGACCAGGTGTCCATCATCGTGAGCGCGACGAACGCGACGGCGGCGACCGGATCGAGGTTCGCGCCGAAGTCCAGCGACGCGTGCACGACGGTGCCGCCGCACTCCTCGGACAACGCGGTCAACGCGGTCGTCTTGCCGGACCCCGGCGGCCCGAGCAGGGCGACGACCGGTTCGACGCGGTCGAGCATCGCGCCATGACGCCACAGCATCCGGCGGAGAAACATGTGTGCGGCGATCATCGAATCCCCGGTCTGCCCTGTTCCGGGCACCCTACCCGGACAGTTGCCGACCGGTCGCGTAATGTTTCGATGATGTCCAGGAACTGTCCAGCCGACAGTTCACCGACGCAGTTCCAACTACACAGTTTCAGCCGGCCAGTTCAGCGGCCGCCAGCCACTGTTCTTCGAGTTCTTCCTGTTCCGCGCGAACGGTGCGCAGGTCGGCGTCCAGTTCGATCAGCCGGTCGGGATCGGTGGCGGCGCCGGCCATTTCCTCGTTCAGCCTGGCCACCCGCGTGCCCAGCGTCTCCAGCCGGCGTTCCAGGCGTGCCAACGTCTTCCGCGCGGTACGCCGCTCGGCCGCGTCCGAAGGAGCCGACGCGACGGGCGCTGGCGCGGATGGCGGCTGCCGCTCGGCCAGTCGGGTGAGATATTCGTCGATTCCGCCCACCAGGTGAGTGATTCGGCCGTCACCCAACAATGCGACGACCCGGTCGCACACGCGTTCCACCAGATAGCGGTCGTGCGAAACGACGACCATTGTTCCGGCCCACGAATCGAGCAGGTCCTCCAACTGCTGCAACGTGTCGATATCAAGATCGTTGGTCGGCTCGTCCAACAGCAGCACATTCGGTTCCGCCATCAGCAGCCGCGTGAGCTGCAACCGGCGCCGCTCGCCACCGGACAGGTCCGACACGGGCGTCCACTGCCGCGACGGCGGAAACCCGAACCGCTCCGCGAGCTGCGACGCCGACAGGTCCTGCTTCCCCAGCGTCACCCGGCCGGCGATCTCCTCGACCGCTTCGAGCACCCGCAGGTCTTCCGGCAGGTCGTGCAGTTCCTGGGTCAGGTGCGCCAGCCGCACGGTCTGCCCGGTGACGAGGCGCCCGGTCTCCGGCTCGCGTTCGCCGGCCAGCAGCCGCAGCAGCGACGTCTTGCCGGAACCGTTGACACCGACCAGCCCGATCCGGTCGCCCGGCCCGACCTGCCATGTCACGTGGTCGATCAACGTCCGGCCGGCCACCGACAGACTGGCGTCCTCCAGCTCCAGCACGGTCTTGCCCAGCCTGCGCTTGGCGAACGACACCAGTTCGACCGTGTCCCTCGGCGCCGGCACGTCGGCGATCAGGTCCTCCGCCGCCTGCACCCGGTAGCGCGGTTTCGACGTGCGGGCCCGCGCGCCCCGCTGCAACCAGGCCAGTTCCTTGCGCGCCAGGTTGCGCCGCCGCTCCTCCATGGTGTCCGACAGCCGCGCCCGCTCGGCACGGGCGAACACCCAGTCGGCATAGCCGCCGTCGTACTGCTCGACCTTGCCGCCCGTGACCTCCCACGTCCGCGTGCACACCGTGTCCAGGAACCACCTGTCGTGCGTCACGACCACGAGCGCACACCGCCGCGTCAGCAGGTGATCCGCCAGCCAGCGCACACCTTCGACGTCCAGGTGGTTGGTCGGCTCGTCGAGCACCAGCAGGTCCAGATCGCGCACCAGCGCCGCGGCCAGCGCCACCCGGCGCCGCTCGCCACCGGACATCGTGCCGACCCGCGCGTCCAGATCGGAGATCCCCAGTCCGCCGAGCACGCCACGGACCCGTGGCTCGGCGGCCCACTCGTGTTCGGCCGACGTGCCGAGCGGGTCGATCACCGCGTGCCGCACCGTGCTCGCACCGTCCAGTTCGGACCGTTGCGTCACCACGGCGATGCGTAGGCCGCGTGCCCTGCTGATCCGGCCGTCGTCCGGCTGCTCGATCCCGGCCAGCAGTTCCAGCAGCGTCGTCTTGCCACCGCCGTTCAGGCCGACGACACCGATCCGGTCGCCGTCGCCGACACCGAGCGACACCCCGTCCAGCAGCGGCCGCACGCCGTAGCTCTTGTGGACCGCTTCCAGGTTGACCAGGTTGGCCATCAGGCGTGCACTTCCGGCGGCACCGGTCGCGACGACTCGTCGTTGGCGACCACCCGCGCGCCGGGCACCGGTCCCTGCGCGACCCGCACCGTCCGGCACACGCCGGCCCCGGCCAGCGACGCGGCCACCCGTACCGCGGTCTCACCGTCCGAGCAGAGGAACGCGCAACTCGGCCCCGACCCGCTGACCAGGCCCGCCAAGGCGCCCGCGTCCACACCGGCCCGCAGCGTCCGACGCAGTCCCGGCCGCAGCGACACGGCGGCGGCCTGCAGGTCGTTGCCCAGCAGCAGCGCGAGCTGGCGTGGATCACCGGAGGCCAACGCCTCCAGTACCGGCTCGACCGCCCCGATCCGCGACGACCTGCCCTCGGCACGCATCCGGTCCAACTCGCCGAACACCTCCGGCGTGGCCAGGCCGCTCTTGTCGAAGGCGATCACCCAGTGGAACGGGTGCCGCGACAGCACCGGCACCAGGCGCTCACCCCGGCCGGTGCCCAACGCGGTGCCGCCGTGCAGCAGGAACGGCACGTCGCTGCCGATCTTCGCGGCGACCGTCGCCAGCTCGTCCCGCGCCATCTCCAGCTTCCACAGCGTGGCCAGCCCGACGAGGGCGGCGGCGGCGTCGGCGCTGCCGCCGGCCATGCCGCCCGCCACCGGGATCGTCTTGCGGATCAACACCTTGACCCGGTGCGTGGCCAGGTCCCGGCCGGCGTGCGCGGCCAGTGCCTCGACCGCGCGCCACGCCAGGTTCGCCGTACCGGTCGAACCGGCGGGCACCGAGGCGGCACCCTCGCCGGTGACCTCGACCCCCGGTTCGTCGGTCGCGGCCACCACGACCTCGTCGGTCAACGAGAGCGCGTGGAACACCGTGGTCAGGTCGTGGTAACCGTCTCGGCGACGGTCGCCGACGGCCAGGTGCAGGTTGACCTTGGCAGGCACACGGACGGTCACCGGTGGCGGGACTACGGCAAGCACGACACCGAGCCTACGGAATGCCCCCGAGGGACCGGGCCGCAAGGCGCCCGATCAGGCCGCGACCACCACCTGCGGGCCCGTGACGGTGGGCTGCTGGTGCACGACGGCGCCACGGTCGGCGATCCACGCCAGCGCGCCGTCCGCCCGCTCGCCGCGCAGCCCCACCTGGAACCGCGCCACCGGGGTGTCACCCAGCCGAGTGAGCCCACCGCCCAGCACCGACACCTCGGCGCCGAACCTGCTGGCCGCCTCCGGCAGCAGGGCGCCGACGGTGGCGAAACCGACCAGCACCACGTCGGCCACCCGGTCGAACCGGGCGGTCAGCGCGGACCGCGCGGCCGGCGTCAGGTCGGGGTGCACCGGCGGCAGCACGGCACTCGCGGTCCAGCTGTCCAGGTCGGTTGCCAGCTCCAGCAACGTCCCGCGCTCCACCACCCGGCCGCCGTCCAGCACGGCCACGTCGTCACACGCCCGCCGGATCACGCCGGCATCCCTGGTCACCAACAGCACGGTGACGCCGAGCTCGGCGCGCGCACGGTCCAGCACGGTCAACACGGCACCGGACTCGTTGGTGTCCAGGTCGCTGGTCGGCTCGTCGGCGAGCAGCACGGTCGCCCCGCTGGCCAGCGCACGGGCCAGGCCGACCCGGCGGCGCTGACCGGCGGTCAGGGCGTCGAGCTGGTCCCCGGCGTGCTCGGACAGTCCAGCCAGGTCGAGCAGTTCGGCCACCTTGGCCCGCCGGGTCGGGCCTGCGACGCCGGCCTGTTCGAGTGGCAGCGCGATGTTGCCGGCCGCGGTGCGCTGGCCCAACAGCGTGCGGTCCGGCGGCAGCAGCGCGAGCTGACGCCGTGCCTGGCGGAGCTGGGTGCTCCCGAGGGACATCAGGTTGGTGCCGCCGACGCGGATGGCACCCCGGTCCGGCCGCTCCTGGAAGGCGACGCAACGGGCGAGGGTGGACTTGCCGGCGCCGGCCGGCCCGAGGACGCCGTAGAGGGCGCCCTCCGGTACGTCGATGGTGACGTCGTCAAGCGCCACCACCTGTCCCGTCTGTCCGGTGAATGACTTGGTGAGGTTTTCGACTGTGATCATGGTTACTCCCGTGCAGCACTCGGTGGCACCGGATCGGCGGCGTCATCGGTGGTAAAAGAGGTTCGCCCTGGATGTCCGGGCGGGCTGAGTTCGTGGCGCGGTTGTCTGGTGTACTTCGCGTCAGCGACGACAGCCGGTCGCGGTACGGCGGCACTGGTCGACCGTCCGGCGGCGGGTGAGATCCACGACTCCTCCATCGGTCCTGGCGTTAGCACCTGCCCGATCGCTCGGGTGGTTGCTGCGGCTTCTGCGGGCCAGGTCCCTCAGCCGCTCTGGATGGTTTCGCTAGTACAACCGATGGAGCACCCGGATGGCAAGCGGTCAACCGGGTGCAACGACGTACGTCACACGGCTGTCAGAACCTCAGTTTCGCGCAGGTCAGCCCTTATGCCCGAGCCTTACGGCAGCGGCGGCGAGCCGGGCGAAGTCGGCGACGTCGAGTTGTTCACCCCGTGCGGACGACGCGATCCCGGCCGCGGCCAGCAGGGCCCCCGCCGCGTCCGCAGAGGAGGCCCATCCGCTCAACGCGGCCCGAAGTGTCTTGCGGCGCTGGGCAAACGCGGCGTCCACAAGGGAGAAGACGGTCTCCTTGGACACATCCGGCGGCGTGGCGCGACGGACGAACGAGACGAGCGCCGAGTCCACGTTGGGCACCGGCCAGAACACCGACCGTGGCACCGCGCCTACTCGCCGTACGTCGGCGTACCAGGCGGCCTTGACGCTGGGGATGCCGTAGGTCCGGCTACCGGGACCGGCGGCGAGCCGGTCGGCCACCTCGGCCTGCACCATCACCAGTCCATGGTCCAGACCAGGCAGTTCGGCCAGCAGGTGCAGCACGACGGGCACCGCGACGTTGTAGGGGAGATTTGCCACCAGCGCGCTCGGCGCGACCGGCAGGTCGGCGCCGCGCACCGCCAGCGCGTCACCGGTGACCACACGCAGCCGATCGGCCAGCCCCGGCGCGCGCTCGGCCACGGTGACCGGCAGCCGGGTGGCGAGCACGGGATCGATCTCGACCGCGACGACGGCCCGCGCCACCGGCAGCAGGGCCAGCGTCAGCGAGCCGAGCCCCGGACCCACTTCGAGGACGACGTCGTCGGCGGCGAGACCGGCGGCGGCCACGATGCGGCGCACGGTGTTGGCGTCGTGTACGAAGTTCTGCCCGAGCCGCTTGGTGGGCCGGACGTCGAGCGACGCGGCCAGCTCACGGACGTCCGCCGGGCCGAGCAGGGCGACCTCGGCGTTCACGTCCGGCAGCGTACTAGTCCCTGTGAGTCGCGACAGCGGCGCTAGTGGATGCCGAGGATCGTCGCGCAGGTCCACGGCTCGTAGCCGCGCGCAGCGCGCACCTTGTCGGCGATCGCGATCTGCTCTGCCTTGGTGGCCAGGTCGGGCCGGGCCGCGTACGCGGCGCCACCGTTGGAATTCCAGGTCGGCAGGTTGAACTGGAGACCGCCGTAGTAGCCGTTGCCGGTGTTGATGGCCCAGTTGCCGCCGGACTCGCACTGCGCGATCCGGTCCCAGACCACGTCGTCGGGCAGCGGCTTCGTGCCCTCGTTGACGACCTTCGCGACCGGCTGCTGCGTGACCTGGAGGGAGATCTGCTCCCGCTTGCTCTCCTTGCCGTTCACGCTGGTCACGCGGTAGGTGATGACCTCGGAACCGGCCGATCCCGGATTGACGACGGTCTCGACGCCCTCGTTCGTGTTCGGGTCCTGGATCTTCTGTACCGGCGCCGGAATGCTCTGCGTCACAGTGATCACAGAAACACCGGTCCGGCTGACCAGGATCTGCATGCCCGCCGTGACCGGCACGTTCAGGCCGGGATTGACCGAGTCGGCCGACGTCAGCGCGATGCCCTGGGCCTTCAGCACGTCGGCGACCGTCGCGGCCGTCGTGGTGAGCTGGTGGGGGGCGTTGGCGCCGTCGATCACCGTGACGGCCTTCGGCGTGCGGATCTGCACGTCCATGCCGGACAGCGGGATCGCCGCGTTCGGCGCGTCGGACACCCACGCGCCCTTGACGACCATGTCGAGCTGGCGCAGCGCGTCACCCAGGGTCGTCGCTCGGGTCCAGTGGTCCTGCGTGACGCCGTCCACCACGAGCCGGACCTGGCGACCGCGGTCCAGCATGATCTTGCCGCCGTCGGTGATCGACGCGTTCGGCGACGGGGACAGCGAGTCGTGCGGGCCGGGGACGATGCCCTGGTCGCGCAGCACGGCGCCGACCGTCGAGTCGTAGGTGCGGATGTGGGTCGCGTGCCCGTCCACGTCGACGGTGACGTCCTTGTCCATCGCCATGGCCATCGCGCCGCCGCCGGTGGCGGACAGCAGGATGGCGGCGATGGTGGCCTTGAGGAAGCGCTTCTTCCAACGCTTGCCGGCGGTCTCGACCGGCGTCTCCGCGCCCTGGGTACGGAGCCGGGGTTCGGCCGCGGACTCCGCGGCGAACATCGCCTCGAGCTCGTCGTCGATGCGGGGCAGTAGCATCGTCTCGGCGTTGATCATCGAGATCAGCGCGTCGACGTCGAGGTTCGCGGTGGCCAGCAGGTCGTCGGCGTCCGGGCCGAGGATGTCGAGCACGTCGTCGCTGGTGATCGTGAAGGCCGACGTGACGGCGCTCGTCTCGACGCCGTTCATCCGCCCAGGGCGCTCGGCGACCGCTGTCGCCGCGAACGCCTGCTCCGCGTGGTGGCCAGGCGGGTAACCGCCGCCGAACCAGTCGTGGTCAGCCGTCATACCGCTACGAGTTCCGGACATGGTCCGGCTGCGATAGTCACCGCTCGCGATCACAGGGCCGTTTCCTCCATACGCGTTCCGCGCGGGGTGTTCGGGTCGAATACATCAGTGCGAGCCCTGAACGGCGCCGTCATGTCGGTACAGCCATGTCGTCGCCGGGCTCGATGTCCTCGAAGTCCCGTCCTCCTCGGTGCGCGGTACTCGGTGGTGCTCCAGCTCCGGTAGCAAGCGCGTGTCCCGCTCCACTCGCTCCAGCGAGCGGCACGGCCCCGACACGACGCGGCATCTACTCCGGGTCACCCCTCGGCCTGGCTGGTCCGTTAGGGGCATCGGTCACGGGACCGTAACGGGTTTCGAGGGGTTGCGCAAACACCGGGGGGAAATTACGTGCCCTTCGTCACACTGTCGGGTGGATTGACGTTCACAGGGGTCGTTCGGACTGGGCCGACCGGTCTAGACCAAACACCCGTTCGGCAGTATTTCGCAGTACAGCGCACATTTCGGTGTCACTCACGCCGCGTAGCGCGGCCAAACCACGAACGGTGTACGCGGCGCAGTACGGCTCGTTCGGCCGACCACGGAACGGATGCGGAGTCAGGAACGGCGCGTCGGTCTCGACGAGCAACTGGCCGCCCGGCACGAGAAGCGCGGACTCCCGCAGTGCGGGTGCGTTGCGGAAGGTCACCGTGCCGGAGAACGACAACACGTAACCGGCCGCCACGCAGCGTTCCGTCATCGCCGGGTCGCCGGAGTAGCTGTGGAACACGACCGTCTCGGGTGGACCCTCGTCCTCCAGGATGGACAGCACGTCGTCGTGCGCGTCCCGGTCGTGGATCATCAGCGGCTTGCCGACCTGCTTGGCAAGCCCGATGTGCCAACGGAAGGCGGCCCGCTGATCGTCCGGAGTGGAATAGTCCCAGTAGTAGTCCAAACCGGTCTCACCGATCGCGACCACCCTGGGATGCACGGCGAGCGCCTTGAGCGTCGCCCGGTCGTGGTCGGTGAACTTACCCGTCCGGGTGGGATGCACGGCGACGGCGGCGAACACCCGCTCGTCCCATGTGGCCGCCTGCACCGTCCAGCGGGCCGACGTGATGTCGTCGGCCACCGTGACGACACGGTCGATGCCCGCTTCCCCGGCCCGGTCCAGCATCGCCCGCACGCCGGCCGGATCGGTGGCGCCGCAGGCGTCCAGGTGCGTGTGTGCGTCGGTGACCCCCGGTGCCGGCAGGCGTTCCGGCACCGGGGGCAACTCACCGTTGCGAGGACTCACGTCACGTCTGGATCGGCGCGAACTCAGGTCCGGTCTCACCGAGCCCTGGATCGAGCTTCTGGAACAGCGGCGTCGGCTTGTCCAGCGGGCGGCCGACCTCGATCGGCACCGACTCCCAGCGGGCTTGCTCAGTCGTGTAGTCGCCGGTCAGGATCGGGTAGCGCCGGTCGGCCAGGTCCAGGTCGTCGACCTCCCGGATCTCCGGCTGCGCCGCCCAGATGCCGGTGCCGCCCAGCGCCTCGTGCACCTTCTGCGCCGAGTGCGGCAGGAACGGCGTGAACATCGTGTTCACGTCCGACACGACCTGCAACGCGGTGTGCAGGATGGTGTCGCGGCGCTCCGGGTCGTCCTTCTGCTTCCACGGCTCCTGGTCGGAGAGGTACTTGTTGGCGGCCTGCGCCACCCGCATCACCTCACCGAGCGCGGCACGGAACCTGGCCCGCGAGAGCTGCTGGCCGACCGCGCCGAACGCGTTGCGGGACAACGCCTTCAGCTCCTCGTCGGCGGCCTGCGGCCGGGTCGCCGCCGGCACCGCGCCGACGTTCTTGCTGGCCATCGAGATGGACCGGTTCACGAGGTTGCCCCACTCGTTGGCCAGCTCGAAGTTCGTGCGCCGCACGAACTCGTCCCACGTGAAGTCGACGTCCTGCGTCTCGGGCCCGGCCGCCGCGATGTAGTAGCGCAGGCTGTCCGGGCCGAACTCCTTGAGGAAGTCCTGCACGTAGATGACACGGCCGCGCGACGTCGAGAACTTCGAGCCGCTCATCGTGAGGAACTCGCTGGACGCGATCTCGGTCGGCAGGTTCAGCGTGCCGTAGCGACCGGGTTCGCCGCCGTGGTCGCCGGCGCCGTTGTGGCCCAGCAGCAGTGCCGGCCAGATCTGGGCGTGGAACGTGATGTTGTCCTTGCCCATGAAGTACACGGCGCGCGCCGTGGAGTCGTTCCACCAACGCTGCCACGCGTCCGGATCGCCGGACCGGCGCGCCCATTCCACGCTGGCCGACAGGTAGCCGATCACCGCGTCGAACCACACGTAGAACTTCTTCAGCGGCTGGTCACGCCAGCCGTCGAGCGGTACGGCGACACCCCAGTCCAGGTCCCGCGTGATCGGCCGGGGGCGCATGTCGTCGAGCAGGTTCTTGGTGAAGTTCAGGACGTTGGGCCGCCACTCGGTCTTGGTGGCCAGCCATTCGCCGAGGCTTTCGGTGAACGCGGGCAGGTCGAGGAACAGGTGCTCGGTGTCCACGAACACCGGCGTCTCACCGTTGATCTTGGAGCGCGGATGGATGAGGTCGATCGCGTCGAGCTGGTTGCCGCAGTTGTCGCACTGGTCGCCGCGAGCGCCGTCGTAGCCGCAGATCGGGCAGGTGCCCTCGATGTAGCGGTCGGGCAGGGTACGGCCGGTGGACGGGCTGATGGCGCCCTTGGCGGTCTTGGCGATGATGTAGCCGTTGCGGTACAGGGCAAGGAAGATCTGCTGCGTGACCTCGGCGTGGTTGCCGGTCGTGGTCCGGGTGTAGAGGTCGTAGGTCATGCCGAGGTCGCGGATGTCGCCCAGCAGTACGCGGTGGTACTTGTCCACGGTCTGCTGCGGAGTCAGGCCCTCATTGTCGGCCTGCACCAGGATCGGGGTGCCGTGCTCGTCGCTGCCGGACACCATGAGCACGTCGTGCCCGGACATCCGCATGTACCGGGAGAAGACGTCCGAAGGGACTCCGAATCCGGAGACATGACCGATATGGCGGGGGCCGTTGGCGTAGGGCCAGGCCACCGCGGTCAACACGGGGGCGCTCATGTCGGAATAGCCTACGGATGGTGATTGCGTCAACGCGATCGGGTTTGTGCGCCGTGGTCGAAGCCCGGCGTCACGGTCATAGATCCGGTGTCCGCGGCCTGCTCGCCTCGCTGGGCCGGATCGACTGGAGCATCTCCCCGGACGCCGTGACGGTCCAGAAGGTCCAACCGTTGCGGTTGGGATGCACAGACGGGTTGTACGCCTGTACGACCGCGATAGCCACGCCGCTCGGGCTCTTGTAAGAGCGACCGGTCAGCGTGCCGGATGTGACGTCAACACGCCTGGTCGCGGGCCAATAGATCGCGTCGATCCGGTTGCCCTCGTACACGGCGTGGATCAGAACTCCCTGCTCCGCAGCGTCGGAGCCGTCCGGGCCGTGTGGCTCGTCGCCATCCGCCAGGAACTCATCCAACAGGCGGCCGACAACCTCGCCCGCCGAGATCTCCCATGCCCGCGCCAAGAGCAGCACGCGCTCGTGGACGTCGGCAGTGACCGGAATCATGGTCGTCAAGCTCGCGCAAACTTGGTCCGCCGAGCGGATCGCGATGGCGAGACTGCGGGGGCGACACCTCGATCCACCTGTAAGCAGCACCATTGAAGAATATTACGAGAACGAACGGTCAAGTAACGTCACTTCTGCCGGGCGGCGACGACGGCGTCGTAGAGGGCCTTGCGACTGACGCCGGTCCCGGCGGCCAGTTCGGCGACCGCCTCCTTGAGCCGTAGCCCGCCCGCGACCAGCTCGGTCACCTGTCCCACCAGTTCGGCGACCCCTCTTGTCGGGACCGGCGGCGCGCCGGACAGCACGACGGTCACCTCGCCACGCACCCCGTCCCCGGCCCACTCGGCCAGTTCGGCGAGGCCGCCGCGCCGGACCTCCTCGTACCGCTTGGTCAGCTCCCGGCACACCGCGGCCCGCCGGTCCGCGCCCAGCACGGCCGCCGCGTCCGCCAGCGTGGCAGCGATGCGATGCGGTGACTCGAAGAACACGCAGGTCCGAGGCTCGGTCGCGAACCCGGCCAGCCACCGCTGCCGCTCCCCCGCCTTGCGCGGCGCGAACCCCTCGAAGCAGAACCGGTCACTCGGCAGCCCCGACAACGCCAACGCCGTAGTCACAGCGGACGGCCCCGGCACGCACGTCACTGGCAGTCCGGCGTCGACACACGCGGCCACCAGCCGGTACCCCGGATCGGACACGCTCGGCATGCCGGCGTCCGTCACCAGCAGCACGGTCGCACCGTCCGCGACCGCCGCGACCAGGCCGGGCAGCCGCGCGGTCTCGACGGCGTCGTAGAAGCTGACGAGCCGGCCGGCCGGCGTCACGCCCAGCGCGGCGGCGAGCGAACGGGTCCGCCGGGTGTCCTCCGCCGCGATCACGTCCGCGGTGGCCAGGCACTCGACCAGCTTGGGCGACGCGTCCCGCGCGTCCCCCAGCGGCGTGCCGGCCAGCACCAGTCGGCCCGAGCCAGATTCGCTCTTCACGGGGTTCACCCTACGATCGGCCCCGTGAGTGCGACGGAGACCGACGCGGAGAGCGACCTCGTCGAGGAGGACTACGCGATCGACGACGAGGTCGAACTGGCCGAAGACGTCGACGACATCGACATCGACGAGTTGGTGCCGCTGGGCGAACTGCCCCCCGTCGATCCGCCGCCGGACACCCTGCTCGCCGACCCGGCCGAACGCCTCGGCAAGCCGATGCCGACCGACCGGCTGCGCTCCTGGCTGGTCACGCTCACCATCACGCTGATCGGCGCCGTGGTGAGGTTCCAGAACCTGGGCTTCCCCACCGACAACGGCACCCCCGTCTTCGACGAGAAACACTATGTGCCGCAAGCGTTGCAGATGTTGCGTAACGGCGGTTTCGAGGACAATCCGGGTTATGAGCTGACAGTGCACCCGCCGATGGGCAAGTACCTCATCGCGATCGGCGAATGGCTGTTCGGCTACAACGGCGTCGGCTGGCGGTTCGCGTCCGCGCTCGCCGGCACGATCATGATCCTGCTGATCATCCGGATCGCCCGCAGGATGACGAGGTCGACGCTGCTCGGCGCGGTCGCCGGCATCCTGCTGATCTGCGACGGCGTGAGCCATCTACAGGCCAGAATGGGCATGCTGGACGTGTTCACGGCGGTGTTCGTGCTCGCCGCGTTCGCGTGCCTGCTGTGCGACAGGGATCTGGTCCGCGGGCGACTGGCGGTGGCGGTGCGCGAGGGTTTCGCCACCGACACGCCGTACGGGCCGAGAATCGGTTTCCGCTGGTGGCGCTTTGCCGGCGGCGTGTGCCTTGGCCTGATGTGCGTGGTGAAGTGGGACGGCGTGTTCTGGATCGCCGCGTTCGGCGTGCTCACCGTGGCTTGGGACGTGGCGGCCCGCAGAGCGGCCGGCGTGGCAAGGCCGTGGGTGGGCACGCTGCGGCGGGATCTGCTGCCGGCCCTGTACGTGTTCCTGATCGTGACGGTGTTCGTGTACCTGGCCGGCTGGTGGGCGTGGCTGGCGAGTGAGAGTGGTGTCGACCGGCACGTGGTCGGCGGGAACTACCCGTACACGCCAGGCGAGAACGAGCCGTGGCCGATCAGCGCGATTCCGCAGGCGATCCAGTTGTTGTTCCACTACAGCCAGAACGTCCTGTACTTCCACGAGCATCTCGTGACACCGAAGGACAACCCGCATCCGTGGGAGTCCAAGCCGTGGACGTGGCCGATGGGCCTGCGTCCGATGCTCTACTACTACACGTCCGGCACGGCGGCGTGCGGAACGTCGGACTGTGTGAGCGCGACGATGCTGATCGGCACGCCGGCGATGTGGTGGCTGGCGTTCCCGGCGTTGGGGTGGGCGTTGTGGCGCTCGATCGGCCGGTTCGACTGGCGGTACATCGCGCTGCTGGTGGCGTATCTGGCCGGCATCCTGCCGTGGTTCCTGAACATCAACCGGCAGATGTACTTCTTCTACATGACACCGGTGGCGCCGTTCTTGATATTGCTGCTGGTGTTGCCGCTCGGTGAGGTCCTGGGACGAGCGGGAGCGGGCTACGAACGGCGACAGACCGGGGTGCTGGTGGTGGCGCTGTACGTGGGGTTGGTGGTGGCCAACTTCGTATGGCTGTGGCCGATTCTGAACGGAGACCCGATCTCGGCGGCCCGCTGGCAGGCCGAACTGTGGCTCCCGTCGTGGCGCTGACCGAGCCCGATCCGAGCCCGATCCGACGTCACCGTCCCGGTCGAGCCGCCACCCCGCTCGTGACCACCGTGACCGGTCCGTTCTCCGAGTGGCCGCCGCCCGCCAGCCACGCCGTCAACTCCCGGTGCACCGTGGTCAACGTCGGCCGCCGCGCCGGGTCCGCGTCCAGTGCCATGCGCAGCAGGTTCAGGTGGCGGCTGCGGTCCGGCAGGTGCGTGTTGGGCAACCGCTGCGCTGCCGCCATCAGTGCCGACATCGGGTTGGACCGGTGGCCGCGCGGCGGCTGACCCGTGAGTGCGTAACTCACCGTTGCCGCTACCTGCCAGGCGTCCGACGCGGGTGTCGCTACGCCGGAGGACGCCGTTTCCGGGGCCAGGAAGTCCGGCGTGCCCATCATCATGCCGGCCGCGGTGAGCGTGACGTCGCCCTTCGTCCTCGCGATGCCGAAGTCGATCAGGTGCGGCAGTCCGCTGTGGTCGACGAGGATGTTCGCCGGCTTGACGTCTCGGTGCAGCACGCCCTGCTCGTGCGCCGCGGCCAGCGCTCCCGCCATCGTCGCCCACAACCGGGCCGCCGCCACGTCGTCCAGCGGGCCGTGCGCCGCCGTGACCTCCTGCAACGGCTGGCCGTCGATGTACTCCATCACGATGCCGAGCCCGTCGACGTCCTCGATGATGTCGTACACCCGCACGCAGTTGGGATGGTGCACGGCCGCCAGCGCGCGGGCCTCGCGCAGCATGCGGGCCTGGGTGTCCGGGTCGGGCGCGTGCGCGAACTTCAGCGCCACCGTCCGGTCGAGCTGCGTGTCCTTGGCCAGCCACACCGTGCCGAACCCGCCGTGCCCCAACTGCCGCACCCGCCGGAACCGGCCGTTCGCCGAGTTCCACAGCACGGTCGTCGCCTCCCGCGGCCCGAACGGCAACGGACCGGGCGTAGCGGCAAGCTGGGCAACAGGAGCGGCAACCGGCTCCTCTTCCAACGTCCTCGGCAGCGGGGTGTTGTGCTGTGGACGGTACGGCTCCGGCGTCGGCGGCTGGCGGTAGAGCTCGGCCGGCCGATACGGCACCGAAGCGGGCACCGGGGCCGGCAGCGGCGGTGGCGGCGGGGGCTTGGCCGAACGGTTGAGCACCGACCGGCTCGGGCCGCCCAGTATCGCCACCAGCGGCAGCCCGACCAGGCCGGCCGCGAGGAAACCCAGCCAGAACTGGGACATCAGGTTGGCTTCCAGCGGAATCGTGGCGACCAGGTACGCCAGCACCGGCAGCCACATCAGCCGACCGGGCCACCCCGGCCCACGCCGCAGCGCGATCCGCTGCTGCGACATCACGGTGAACAGGCACAACAACGGCACGCCGACCAACGTCACCAGGTACACGGCGAAATCGAACGTGCCGCCGCCGTTGGACCGCATCAACGCCTCGTAGACGTTCTGGCCCTGTCCCAGGTACTCACCCTGGGTGCCGTGCGTCACCACGACACACACACGCTCGCCGAGCGCCGCCACGTCGTTCCCGGTCAGTCCCGGCGCGCTACCTCGGGTGGCGGCCAGATTGACCACGTTGGACACCAACGTCGTGCCCAGCCACGGCACGAGGAAGCCGAACAGCAGGCCGATCGAGCCGAACACGATCATGACCGGCGTGTCGTACTGGTTACCGGTGCCCTTGCGCACCAGCGCGACCAGCATCGCTCCGAACAGCGGTGACAGCGACAGCGCCGCACCGGCCAGCGTGATCGTCCACGACCATCCGCCGGTGCACAGGTTGATCGAGTACTGGTGTAACCAGGACAGCAGGGAGCCGATCACCTGAGCGAGTCCGCCCACGGTTCGCTCCTCTGCCGTCGGGGTGCCGTCGGGTGCTAACCGAGCCGTCGTAGCCATTCAACCCTAGGACGTCTGGTGTCAGCGGCGGGTTGACCGGGTGTGTCGATTCACCCGCGCGCCACACGCGCTACCCATCGTGTTTGCGTATGTTTTTCACGTTACCGGAATGATCCGAGAGCACCCCTCATCGCAACGAAGGGACTCCCATGACTGACGTTCGCCGGGCGCTGGGCAGGGCCGCCGTGCTCGGATCGACCGTAGCCCTGCTCACCGTCGGCGTGTCGGCCGTTGCCAGCGCCGCGACCCCACACGGCCTGACCGGATGGACCCAGATCGCGCACAGCACCAGGTTCACGCCGACGTCCAACGAGGGCATCGCCACCGTGCACGCGGCGGACGGCTCGTCGTCGGAGTACGTCGTCGGCACGCTGTCCGTACCGGCCGATCTCGCGGTGTCCAACTGGGACCACATCGGCGACCCCGACTCGTCCCACGGCTACGAGTTCGACAACTTCCAGTGGACCGGTAGCAACCCGACCTCGAAACTCTTCCGCGTCACCACACCGACCGGCACGCATTTCGACTACGTCCACACGTTGGTGGCCGGCGAGGAGATGAACGACTCGTGGGACGCCGTGTCACCGGACGCACAGTGGATGGTCAACGGCGAGTGGGACACCATGACCCGCTTCCTGGTGTTCCCGACGCCGATTCTGAATCCGTCGACACCGCAGGCCGGTGGACCGTTGAACATCGCGTTCCAGATCGACCTCGACCACCCCGTCCGTGACGTGCAGGGCTGCACGTTCGCCGGTGCGACCACGCTGCTGTGCAGCGCGGACGACCCGAACACCGACCTGTTCCCGACCAGCAAGCAGTTGCTGGAGGTCGACCTGCCGCACGCGCTGAACGGCACCGACATCGCAGGACACGTGACGTCGCTCGGCCAACTGCCGCTGCACAGCGTGTGCTCCGGCACGTTCGAGGTCGAGGGCGACGACTACGACACGACCACCGGTGACCTGCGGGTACTGATCGTCGAGCCGGGAATCTGCGCGGCGGTCACCGACCTGTACACGTTCCATCGGTAGCGACCCGCCGGCAGAGCGTCACCCGCCGACGTAGGCCGCCAGGTGCTTGCCGGTCAGGGTGGCGTGCGCGGCCACCAGGGCGGCCGGTGTGCCCTCGAAGACGATCTGGCCGCCGTCGTGCCCGGCGCCGGGGCCCAGGTCGATGATCCAGTCCGCGTGCGCCATCACGGCCTGGTTGTGCTCGACCACGATGACCGACTTGCCTGCGTCGACAAGGCGGTCGAGCAGGCCGAGCAGTTGCTCGACGTCGGCCAGGTGCAGGCCGGTGGTCGGCTCGTCGAGGACGTAGATGCCGCCCTTCTCCGCCATGTGGGTGGCCAGCTTGAGGCGCTGGCGTTCGCCGCCGGACAGTGTCGTCAGCGGCTGGCCGAGGCTCAGGTAGCCGAGTCCGACGTCGGCGAGTCGTCCGAGGACGGCGTGCGCGGCCGGCACGCGTGCCTTGCCGGAGCCGAAGAACTCCTCGGCCTCGGCTACCGACATCGCCAGCACCTGGCTGATGTCCTTGCCACTGTCCTTGCCACCGAACTTGTACTCCAGCACCGACGCGTCGAACCGCTTCCCCTCGCACAGCTCGCACGTGACGGCGACGCCAGCCATGATCGCCAGGTCGGTGTAGACGACGCCGATGCCGTTGCAACTCGGGCAGGCGCCTTCGGAATTGGCGCTGAACAGTGCCGGCTTCACGCCGTTGGCACTGGCGAACGCCTTGCGGATCGGTTCGAGCAGCCCGGTGTACGTCGCCGGGTTGCTGCGCCGCGAGCCACGGATCGGAGCCTGGTCGACCGACACCACCCCCGCCCCGGCCGGGATCGACCCGTGCACCAGCGAACTCTTGCCGGAGCCGGCGACACCGGTGACGACGACCAGCACCCCGAGCGGGATGTCGACGTCGACGTCGCGCAGGTTGTGCGCCGTGGCGCCACGGATCTCCAGGACCCCTGCCGCCGTCCGCACCGTCTCCTTCAGCGCGGTTCGGTCGTCGAAGTGGCGACCGGTGACCGTGGCGCTGGCCCGCAGCTTCTCGACGGTGCCCTCGAAGCAGACGGTGCCGCCGGCCGAACCGGCGCCGGGACCGAGGTCGACGACGTGGTCGGCGACCGCGATCGTCTCCGGCTCGTGCTCCACGACGAGCACCGTGTTTCCCTTGTCCCGCAGCCGGAGCAGCAGGTCGTTCATCCGCTGGACGTCGTGCGGGTGCAGGCCGGCCGTCGGCTCGTCGAAGACGTAGGTGACGTCCGTGAGCGGCGAGGAACCGACGTGGCGGATCATCTTGACGCGCTGCGCCTCACCGCCGGACAGCGTGCCGGACGACCGGTCCAGCGACAGGTAGCCCAGCCCGATCTCCACGAACGAGTCGAGGGTCTGCCGCAACGTACCGAGCAGCGGCTTGACCGTCGGCTCGTCCAGGTCGCGGACCCAGTCGGCCAGGTCACTGACCTGCATCGAGCAGGCGTCCGCGATGTTGATCTTCTTGATCTTGGCCGACCTCGCGCCCGCGGACAGCCGGGTACCGTCGCACTCCGGACAGACCGTGAACGTGACTGCCCGGTCGACGAACGCCCTGATGTGCGGCTGCATCGCCTCCTTGTCCTTGGACAGGTAGGACTTCTGGATCCGAGGAACCAACCCCTCGTAGGTCATGTTGATGCCGGCGATCTTCATCCGGACCGGCTCGTGGTGCAGGAAGTCGTGCAGTTCCTTCTTGGTGAACCTGCGGATCGGCTTCTCCTTGTCGAAGAAGCCCGACTCGATGTAGAGCCGGTAGTTCCAGCCGCCGGGCGTGTAGCCGGGGATGGTCAGCGCACCGTCGTCGAGTGACTTGGAGTCGTCGTAGAGCTGCGTGAGGTCGATGTCGGAGACCGAGCCACGGCCTTCGCAACGCGGGCACATGCCGCCGGTGATGCTGAAGCTTCGTCGTTCCTTCACGGTCTGTCCGCCACGCTCCATCGTGACGGCCCCGGCCCCGCTGATCGACGCGATGTTGAACGAGAACGCCTGCGGCGAACCGATATGCGGTTTCCCGAGGCGGCTGAACAGGATGCGCAGCATCGCGTTGGCGTCGGTCGCCGTGCCGACCGTGGAGCGAGGATCGGAGCCCATCCGCTGCTGGTCGACGATGATGGCGGTCGTCAGTCCCTCGAGGACGTCGACGTCCGGCCGCGACAGCGTGGGCATGAAGCCCTGGAGGAAGGCGCTGTAGGTCTCGTTGATCATCCGCTGCGACTCGGCGGCGATCGTGCTGAACACCAGCGAACTCTTGCCGGAGCCGGAGACGCCGGTGAACACGGTCAACCGGCGCTTCGGGATCTCGACGCTGACGTCCTTCAGGTTGTTGACCCGCGCGCCTTGGACGCGGATGAGATCGTGGCGATCGGCGACGTGCGGTTTCGACGCGGTCGGTTTCGAAGAGGCCATGCGCGGCC
>DATBDL010000008.1:0-6485 GCA_036269975.1 Pseudonocardiaceae bacterium
CGTTCTCAAGGGCGCTGTCATGGTCATGGCAGATCTCGCCCGCGCCCTCACGCTGCCGGTTTCCATGGAGTTCATGGCCGTCACGTCGTACGGCTCGGGTACGTCGACCAGCGGCGTCGTCCGCATCCTGAAGGATCTCGACCGCGACATCCAGGGTCGGGACGTGCTGGTCGTCGAGGACATCGTCGACTCCGGCCTCACGCTGTCCTGGCTGTGCAAGAACCTGATGGCCAGGAGCCCCGCATCGCTCGAGGTCTGCGCGCTGCTGCGCAAGCCGGACGCGATCCGGGTCGAGGTGCCGGTGAAGTACGTCGGGTTCGACATCCCGAACGAGTTCGTCGTCGGCTACGGCCTTGACTACGCCGAGCGCTACCGCGACCTGCCCTACATCGGCACGCTGGACCCGAAGGTCTACGCGTAACTGACAGTCATCGGGAACGCATTCGGAACCTGCACCGTTGCAGCTACAGACAGGCGCCCGGTCGCCGGTCGGGCTTCCGCCACCGATGAGCACGACGTGGGCGGTACGCTGGAGCGGTCCGGGGTGTCCCGTTCGGCTGGGTGGTGGGCTGCCCCCGGTTAGCAACCGAGTTTGGGAGGGTCGAGGCCGTCGGCCGTAAGTGAATGGACCGTAAGCGCCTGCTACGCAACCCGCTGTTGTGGATAGTCGCGGCCGTGCTCGTGATCTATGCCTGGAACGCGCTGAACAGCGACACCCGCGGTTATTCGCAGGTGTCGACGTCTGATGCGCTGGGGCAGGTTAACAGCGGCAACGTCAGCCAAGCGACGATCGGCGACAAGGAGCAAACACTCCAACTCGACCTGAAGAAGCCCGACCCGAGCAACGGTGCGACGAAGATCATCACGTCCTACCCGGCCAACGCCGAGGACGACATCTTCCAGCAGCTCAAGTCGAGCGAGGTCAACTTCGACACGAAGGTGACCCAGGACTCGTTCTGGAGCCAGCTACTGATCTACCTGATCCCGCTGGGCATCCTCGTGCTGCTGATGTGGCTGATGATCAACAACATGCAGGGCGGCGGCAACCGGGTACTGAACTTCGGCAAGTCCAGGGCGAAGCAACTGTCCAAGGACATGCCCAAGACCACGTTCGGCGACGTGGCCGGCGTCGACGAGGCCGTCGAGGAACTCCAGGAGATCAAGGACTTCCTGCAGAACCCCGGCCGATATCAGGCACTCGGCGCCAAGATCCCGAAGGGCGTGCTGCTCTACGGTCCGCCAGGCACCGGCAAGACGCTGCTGGCCAGGGCCGTCGCCGGGGAAGCCGGCGTGCCGTTCTACTCGATCTCCGGTTCGGACTTCGTCGAGATGTTCGTCGGTGTCGGTGCCTCCCGTGTTCGTGACCTGTTCGAGCAGGCCAAGCAGAACGCGCCGTGCATCATCTTCGTCGACGAGATCGACGCGGTCGGCCGCCAGCGTGGTGCCGGCCTCGGCGGTGGGCACGACGAGCGCGAGCAGACCCTCAACCAGCTACTGGTCGAGATGGACGGCTTCGACGCACGGGGCGGCATCATCCTGATCGCGGCCACCAACCGCCCGGACATCCTGGACCCGGCGCTGCTGCGCCCCGGCCGCTTCGACCGTCAGATCCCGGTCTCCGCGCCCGACCTGCGTGGCCGTCGCGCGATCCTCGCCGTGCACTCCAAGGGCAAGCCGCTGGCCGCCGATGCCGACCTGGACGGCCTTGCCAAGCGCACGGTCGGCATGTCCGGCGCCGACCTGGCGAACGTGATCAACGAGGCGGCGCTGTTGACGGCCCGCCACAACGGCCACGTGATCAACGGCGCTTCGCTGGAGGAGTCGGTCGACCGCGTGATCGGCGGTCCGGCCCGCAAGAGCCGCATCATCTCCGAGAAGGAGAAGAAGATCACCGCCTACCACGAGGGCGGCCACGCGCTCGCGGCATGGGCGATGCCCGACCTGGAGCCGGTCTACAAGCTGACGATCCTGCCCCGCGGCCGGACCGGCGGCCACGCCCTCGTCGTCCCCGAGGACGACAAGGAGCTGATGACCCGCTCCGAGATGATCGCCCGCCTGGTGTTCGCACTCGGCGGTCGGGCAGCCGAGGAACTGGTCTTCCACGAGCCGACCACCGGCGCGTCCGCCGACATCGACCAGGCCACCAAGATCGCGAAGGCGATGGTCACCGAGTACGGCATGAGCGCCCGGCTCGGTGCGGTGAAGTACGGCCAGGAACACGGCGACCCGTTCCTGGGCCGCTCGATGGGCCACGCCGCCGACTACTCGCTCGAGGTGGCGCACGAGATCGACGAGGAAGTCCGCGCGTTGATCGAGGCCGCGCACACCGAGGCGTGGGGCGTGCTCAACCAGTACCGCGACGTGCTCGACGAACTGGTGCTGGAGCTGTTGGACAAGGAAACCTTGCAGCGCAAGGACTTGACCCGGATCTTCACGCGGGTCCAGAAGCGCCCGAGGATCACCGAGTTCAACGACTTCGGCGGCCGCACCCCGTCCGAGGTGCCCCCGATCAAGACGCGGGGCGAGTTGGCGAAGGAACGCGGCGAGCCGTGGCCGCCGCCGGTGACGGACACCCCGACCCCGGTCGGCACGGTCCCGAGCCCGGTTCCCGGCCTGTCGCCGACGGGCAGCAACGGCGTGAGCCCGCACATCGGCGGCAACGGCCAGCAGGCGAACGGCGGCAGTTCGCCGGACGGCCCGCCCTACTACGGCGCACCCCCCGGCTGGACCCCGGCGACGACACCGCCCGGCCAGTCGTGGACACCACCGTGGGACCGGCCCAGCGGCGTGCAGGACGCGATTCCCGGCCAGGCCGACGACGACCAGCCAAGGCACCCGGTGGACACCGAAGACCGCGAATCCCGCTGATCTTCAGCCATGTGCCGCTGTCACTCGAACATGGGTGGCAGCGGCACACGGCTGTTCGGGGTCGGCAAGACCACACCGTGGACGAACCGGGAGTCGTCTGTTGGGCCAAGTAGCCTTGGCGTTGCGAACGAAAGCCCGATGCCGGGCCCCGGTGGAGGTGCGTTGGTGTCCAACACAGTCAATGGAGTCGACCAGAACGTCGACGGCGGCGGCGCGGCCACCAGCCATCGCCCGGTCTTCGACCAGCCACGCGCCGAAGCGGCCGTCCGCGAACTCCTGCTGGCCTGCGGTGAGGACCCGGAACGCCCCGGCCTGCTGGAAACCCCGGCCCGTGTGGCGCGGGCGTATCGCGAACTGTTCGCCGGCCTCTACACCGACCCGGATTCGGTGCTCGCGAAGACGTTCGACGAGAGCCACGAGGAACTCGTACTCGTCACCGACATCCCGATGTTCAGCTTCTGCGAACACCACCTGCTCCCGTTCCACGGCGTCGCCCACGTCGGCTACATCCCGAACGAACTGGGCCGCGTGACCGGACTGTCCAAACTCGCCCGCCTCGTCGACCTGTACGCCCGTCGCCCGCAGGTCCAGGAACGCCTGACCTCCCAGGTGGCCGACGCGCTCGTCCGGCGGCTCGAACCGCGCGGCGTGATCGTGGTGATCGAGGCGGAGCACCTCTGCATGGCCATGCGCGGCATCCGTAAGCCGGGCTCCCGCACCACTACTTCCGCCGTCCGCGGCCTGTTGCGCAGTTCGGCGTCCTCCCGCGCGGAGGCGATCGACCTGATCAAGGCACGAGTGCGATGAGCACGTCACTGCCAAGACCCCGGCGTTGTGTCGTGATGGGTGTGCTGAACGTCACACCCGATTCGTTCTCCGACGGCGGCCGCTACCTCGACGTGGCCGACGCCGTCGCACACGGCATCGCGATGCACGCCCGTGGCGCCGACATGATCGACGTCGGCGGCGAGTCAACCCGTCCTGGCGCGGAACGGGTCGAACCGGCCGTCGAATCGGCGCGCGTCGTGCCGGTGATCCGCGAGTTGGCGGCGGCCGGCGTCCCGGTCAGCGTGGACACCATGCGCGCCAAGGTGGCCGAGGACGCACTCGCCGCCGGTGCGCGGATCGTCAACGACGTGTCCGGCGGGCTCGCCGATGCGGACATGGCGAAAGTCGTTGTGGGACACGGGGTTCCGTGGATACTGATGCACTGGCGCGGCCAGAGTCGGGACATGGACCGGCTGGCCACCTACGACGACGTCGTCGCAGAGGTGCGCGCGGAACTGTGCGCCCGCGTCGATGCCGCGCTCGCCGCCGGTGCCGCGCCGGAATCCCTCGTGCTGGACCCCGGTCTCGGTTTCGCCAAGCGCGCCGAACACGACTGGGCACTCCTGCACGGCCTGCCATCACTGACCGAACTGGGTTTCCCGGTTCTGATCGGCGCCTCCCGCAAGCGTTTCCTCGGTCGACTACTGTCCGATTCGGACGGTAAGCCGCGCCTGCCGGACGGTCGTGAGGACGCGACGGCCGCGGTGTCCGCGTTGGCGGCGGCCGGCGGTGCCTGGGGCGTGCGGGTGCACGACGTCGCCCGCACGCTGGACGCGGTCGCCGTCGCGGCGGCGTGGCGTGCGGGTGCGGCACGATGACCGACCGGATCACGCTGACCGGGCTACGCGTACGTGGCCACCACGGGGTGTTCGAGCACGAACGGCGCGACGGCCAGGACTTCCTCGTCGACATCACCGTCTGGATCGACCTGGACCGCGCCGCCGCGTCCGACGAGCTGGCGGACACCCTGCACTATGGCGAACTGGCCGAACGCGCGGCGGCGATCGTCGGCGGGAAGCCGCGCAACCTGATCGAGACGGTCGCGGCCGATGTGGCCGAGGACGTCATGCGCGACGACCGCGTGCACGCCGTCGAGGTGACGCTGCACAAGCCGTCCGCGCCGATTCCGCTCGCGTTCGCCGACGTGTCCGTCACGGCGCGCCGGTCCCGGCGCGGCAGAGGCTCGGCATGAGCCGTGCCGTGCTGTCGCTGGGCAGCAATCTCGGGGATCGGCTGGCGTACCTGCGCTCCGCCGTGACCGGATTGGACGGTGCCGTGATCGCCGTGTCGCCGGTGTACGAAACGGCGCCGTGGGGCGGCGTCGACCAGCCGGATTTCCTGAACGCGGTCGTCATCGTGGCGCGTGACGGCGTCGACGAGTGGGGCTGGCTGGCGAAGGCGCACCAACTGGAGGCGGCGGCGCACCGCGAGCGGACCGTCCACTGGGGCCCGCGCACGCTGGACGTCGACATCGTGACGGTCGAGGGCGTCACGTCCGACCATCCCGACCTGCTGCTCCCGCACCCCGGCACACCCACACGGGCGACGGTGCTCGTGCCGTGGCTGGACATCGAGCCGGACGCGGTGCTGCCCGGCCACGGTCCGGTCGCCGGCATCGTCGCCACACTGGACCGGACCGGGGTCCGCCGGCGGGGCGACCTGACACTCGCGGTGGGAGGCACGCGGTGAGATTCACCAGGGCCCGTGACCTGGCGGTCGCGGGGGGAGTGGCCGCCGTCCTCGTGACACTGTTCCTGATCGTCGGGTACGACTCGGTACCACCGTTGCCGGTACTGGCGGGTGCGACGCTGCTGGTGCTGGCGGCGCTGGAGCTGGTCTTCACGCTGACCCTGCGCCCCCGCCTGGCCGGTAAGCCGGGCACGAAACCGGTACCCCCGTTGCAGGCGGTGCGCGCGGTCGCGCTGGCCAAGGCGTCGTCGCTGCTCGGGTCGATCATGGTCGGCGGCTGGCTCGGCGTCCTAATCTTCGTTTTCCCACGTCGATCATCAATCGTCGCCGCCGCCAACGACACGACGAGTGGCGTTGTCGGCCTGGTCAGCGCGGTCGCCCTGATCGCGGTGGCGCTCTGGCTGGAGTATTGCTGCCGCACCCCGGACGACGACCGGAATAGCCGCGACGACAGGAGCACCTTGCCCCGTTCGAGTTAGTCGGGCGAATTACGATCACCATTCAGCGCAGCGTCCACGCTGATCTGGCCACGGACTGGTCTCAACGGGATAACCGACCGGTACGGTATCGGTCATGGTGGCCCGCCAGGATGCCGACGACGACTCGAACGGGGGCTCTAGTTCGGGTCGGTTACTGTTAGTAGTCGTATTGGCGCTCGCTGTCGCCGCCACCCTGGTTCTGGTACTCGCCGACAACACGAAATGGCTGCGGCTGGGTGTGCTCGCGGCACTGTGGGCGGCGCTGGTAGGCGTGCTGTTGGCGGTGAAATTTCGCAAGCAGGTGGCCGACCGCGAAAACGAGGTCGCCGATCTACAGTCGGTCTACGAGCTGGAACTGGAACGCGAGGTAGCGGCCCGCCGGGAGTACGAGCTCGAGGTCGAGGCGGAAGCGCGCAAGCGGGTCGAGGAGAGCGGCAGGGCCGACCTCGCCGAGTTGCGCGCCGAACTGCACTCATTACGCGAAAGCCTGGAACGGCTCACCGGCGGCGAGGTCCTGGTGGAGCGGTACGCGTTGCAGGCCAGATCGACCCGAATGCGGACACTCGCCGAAAACCAGCCAAGAATGGTCGCGGCAGAACCCACGCGTCGCGTGATACCCGC
>DATBDL010000009.1:0-11981 GCA_036269975.1 Pseudonocardiaceae bacterium
TGTAGCGACACCTCTCGACGTACCCGCCGATCCGCCCGGCGTGGACCGAAGGCCACGGCTCGCCTGGGCCATGGTGAAGGCCGTTGTGGCGACGGTGTTCCTCGGCGATGTCGTCATCCAGGTGTTGTCCATCTGGCAAAGCGGCGCAGGCGAGGTGCGTACCGCCATCGCGGTCGTGCCACTGGCCGCCATGCTGGCCATCCAGTTGCTCTTCTTCAGTCGGCCGAGCTCGTGGACGCCGTCACCACGTACGTATGCTCTCCTTGCCGTACAGGCGGCTCTGGCCTACCTGCCGATCCTCGAGTACGGCTACGGATGGTTGGGCCTGCAGTACTTCTTCGCCGGCTCGGCGCTGCTGGTACTGCCGCCGTTGGCGGGTGCCGGTGTGCTCGCGCTGGCGATCGGCTCCGCCGACGTACTGCTGTGGATGTTGCCGGATCACTTGGTTCTCGACGTGCTCTATCAGACGCTGCAACTCGGCATCCTCAGCCTGGCCGTGTACATGCTGTCCCGACTGGCCGGCCTCATCGGTGAACTGCACGCGGCACGCAACGAACTGGCGCAACTGGCCGTCGCGGACGAGCGGCTGCGGTTCGCACGCGACCTGCACGACCTGCTCGGCCTGAGCCTGTCCGCGATCACGCTGAAAGGCGAGTTGGCGCACCGTCTCGTCTTCGCGTCACCGGAGCGGGCGCGGCAGGAGGTCACCGAGATCCTCGACGTGGCGAGGCGGGCGCTGACCGACGTGCGTTCGGTCGCCAAGGGCTACCAGGACCTGTCGCTGGAGCAGGAGGCGTGGTCGGCCAAGTCGGTACTCGCCGCGTCCAACATCGACACGCACCTGGAGTTGAACTACACGGAACTGCCGGTGCCGGTCCGGACCACGCTCGGCGCCGTGCTGCGCGAGGGCGTCACGAACGTACTGCGGCACAGCAAGGCCGAGCGCTGCGAGATCACCGTGCACCAGGCCACCGACGGGGTCACGCTCGACATCGTCAACGACGGCGTGATCGAGGTCGACGACGAGACGCCACCGGACACCGACACCGAGGGTGGCAACGGCATTCGCAATCTCTCCGGCCGGGTGGCCGAACTGGGCGGCCGTACCACCGCGGGCCTCGACCGGGACGGCCGGTTTCGGCTGCACGTGGCCATCCCGCTGGCAGTCGAGGGGGACGGGCGCAAGGACGACCGGGCCGGGGACGCACGCGACGGCCGTGGTTCGCGCGGTACCGGCGACATCCAGCGTTCCGGCGGCGCGCCGGAACGCGGCTCCGCAACGTCCGACCAGGAGGACCTGCCGGCCCACACACGGTCGACGTCGATTCTGCTCGTCGTCCTGTTCTCGGCCATCTGCACGCTCGCGGTGGTTCATCTGCTCTACCTGACGAAGGACCCCTGGAAGATCACCTCGACGGTCGGCTATCTGGCGGCCCTGTTGGCACTGCAACTGGTGTACTTCAGCCGGGTCAACATCAGACTGCGTTCGGCCCAGAGCCTGGCACTGCTGTTCACCCAGGCTTGCCTGATCTACCTGCCGTTGATCCAGCTCCACAGCGCCTGGATCAGTGAGCCCGGTTTACTGGCCGGTAGCGCACTGCTGGTACTGCCGCCGGCATTGGGTTGGTCGGTGTTCACGGCGGTCGTCGGATCGGTCGTCGCGGTGCATGTGGTCACAACTGGCCAACCGCTGGACATCGCGTTCAATGCCGGGTCGACGCTGATCACCGGCCTGATCGTGCTGGGCGTGACCACTCTGCTCCGACTGGTGGCCGAACTGGAGGAGACGCGTGCGCAGTTGGCCAAGATGGCCATCTCCGAGGAACGCCTGCGGTTCGCACGCGACCTGCACGACCTGCTCGGCCTGAGCCTGTCCGCGATGACGCTGAAGGCCGAGCTGACGCAACGGCTGATGGGCATCGAGCCGACCAAGGCGGCCGAGGAACTCGCCGAGATCCTGGATCTCGCCCGCCAGGCCCTCGCGGACGTTCGCTCAGTGGCCAGTAGTTACCGCGAACTGTCTCTTGACGACGAGTACCGCTCCGCCGAGTCCGTCCTCACAGCGGCCGACGTACGGGTCAACATGGACGTGCGGTACACCGAACTTCCGGTTCTGGTCCGGACCGTGCTCGCGGTCGTGCTACGGGAGGGCGTCACGAACGTCCTGCGGCACTGCAAGGCAGAACACTGTGACATCGTGATCCGCCAGACCGACGCCGAGGTCTACCTGGACATCGTCAACGACGGCGTGGACCAGGAGGACCCGGCGTTCGCCGGACTGCGGGACGGCGAGATCATCGCGGGCAGTGGCCTGCGCAACCTGTCGTACCGGGTGGCGAAGGTGGGCGGCGAACTGCACACCGGCCTCGAGTCCGACGGCCGGTTCCGCCTGCGGGTCGGCGTGCCGATGTTGGTGACCACCGGGTGATCGACCCGGTTCTCCGTCCGGCGTACGTCACAGCCAGCCGGATTCCTTCGCGATGCGGATGGCGTCGACGCGGTTGCGGGCGTTGAGCTTGGTGACGGCGGTGGTGAGGTAGTTGCGGACGGTGCCGGCCGAGAGGTAGAGACGGGCGGCGATGTCCACGGCGTTGGCGCCGTCGGCGGCCATGCGCAGGACCTCGATCTCGCGCCCGGTCAGCGGGCAGTCCGCGGTGTCCCACGCGGCAAGGGCCAGGTCGCTGTCCACTACGCGACGGCCGATGGAGACGTCACGAATCGCGGCGGCGAGTTTGTCCGGTGGGGCGTCTTTGAGCAGGAATCCGCCCACTTTCGCCGCGAGGGCGCGGCGCAGGGTGCCCGGCCGGCCGAGGCTGGTCAGGATCAGGGTGCGGCAGGTGGGGAGCTGTTCGTGCAGCTCGGCGGCGGCGGTCAGGCCGTCCTTGCCGGGCAGGTCGATGTCGATGACGGCGACGTCGGGCAGGGTCGTCCTGGCCGTCGGCATGATGTCGTTACCGCCGGCGACCTCGGCAACGACGTCGATGTCCGGCTCCATTCTGAGCAACGCGACGAGCGCACCGCGAACCATGTGCACGTCCTCGGCGATCAGGACCTTGATCACCACCGCAGCCGCCTCCCCATTCCCAATCGTCAACACCACCGGCCGCCGATCTTGATTACCCCAACCGGCGGCGGGTGCCCATCATCCGGCCTCACAATGGACTACGGAAGCCGGCCGAAGCAAGCGAACGCGGCAATCCGGCCACCAGCCGAAACCCGACCCCACCGTTTCATCATGACACGAACGCAATAGAACAGATTGCTCCGACGCTCGGGCCGACCCCAATGGCGGAATCAAGGATAAGCCCCAGGGCGGCGGAGCGAGGCACAATATCATCGGATACTGGGCCTGTACACCCCGGTGACCACGTTGGGAGGAATGAGTGAAACAGTCAATCGTCACCCATCGTGATCGACTAGGCCCGCTGCGTGACGAGGCTGAGTGGGTCCGGCCCTGGCGCCACACGGTGACACCGTGCCAACGATCGGCGGTTGTCAACACCCGACCGGGTGCCGACCGACAACGTTCGTGTGCGGTCCTCGACGGCTCAGGTGGCGCAGTCACCTCGCGCGATGAACTGCGCACGTCCGGCCCTCGCTTCCGTCCCGGTCGATCGATCGCCCCGCCGTGGTCCCAGACGACTCGGCCCCATCGCGACGCAGCGCGACGGGGTCCTGTGCCGGTGACCGCCATGTGGTACGGCCGTTGCTCCTGGCCGCTGCGGCGTCGCCGGTCTGTTCGCCGCGACGCCGATCTCACCTGAATGCCGTCCTCGCGAGCCCGAGCCGACTCACGGGTGCCCGTAATAATTCCACAGCCGAATTACATACCGCCGCGAACCCTAGTGACCGGCCAACGCCGGGAGGTCTAAATCGCGTCCGCAGCCGGCGGTGGGAGCCATCATGCCGGTGGGCGGGATCGACCACTGGTCAAAAGCATCGATCACCAATTCGGCCAGGAGATCGGTGCTGTTCAGGTCGTTCAGGTCGACGCCGAACTCGGACATTAACGAGATCGTGTTTTCGGAAATCGCAGCAGACATGATCGGCTCCTGGGGTCGCGTCGGGGTTAGCCACATCGTGAGTTCCCGTTGAGCATGAATGGTGCGTTCCGCGGTCCCGACAAGGCCAGTGCCACTCTCACCGACCCGCCGTGTTCTTTTCATAGTCCGGCCGATATTGAGGCTACTCCGTTTGCGGGCCCCGAGGCGGCCGCCGATGATCCGGTGGCCACTATTCCCACCGATCGATGAAAGGGTACAACCGCAAGTAATAGATCGATCGCGCACGGTGAGGGCTGATCGTTTCGACAGCAGCCTGTGAACTGTTGACAGGCAGGTTCACCCCCACTGACCAGAGCCGTTGGGTCGGCCACCCACGACAGTGCCGGTGCCTCCGGTACGCGGGCCGCCCGCCGGATATGTCCGGACAATGGTCAAACAAGGGGCTTCGCACAGTCCGGACAATGAGCCGTCGACGGCACCGACAATGAATTCGTCACAGTCGAATACTGACGACGACACCCCGGCGGGTGAATAGGGCACTGGTGGGTACGGCGGTCGATACCGGAAGATCCGATAAGCCCGACCCAGCTATGCCGAAATCGGGGTTGTGCTCCGGTTGGCATCGGCGGCACGAGGTGGCCTCGAGCCCGCCGTCGGCCGGTGTCGGGCAGCCCGCCGAGAGCGGGGGGAGCGGCAGGAGCTGAGGTCATGACCAATTTCGTCCAGAACATCGATGCCGTAGCGGAGTTGTGCGACGAGCTGATCGCCGCCGGGTTCACACCGTTCCTCGCCACGCGGACCGACACGCTGACCGCCCTGCAGGAGGCACTCGACGACCGGGTGGGGCTCCTGATCGTGCCGAGGGACGACAACGCGATCGGCATCGCGGCGGGGATGTCGTTGGCCGGCGGGTGTCCGGCCGTGCTCCTGTCCGATGCCGGCGTGACGGGTTGCTCGGACGCGATCGCGTCACTCGTCACGCCACGCCGGACACCACTGCTGCTGGTGCTGTCCCTCGGCGACGAACCGGTCGTCGACGGCGGCCCGACACGTCGGCGGCTGACCGAGACGCTCATGGCGGAGTTGGGCATCCAGAGCGTCGCGATCGAGGCGACCGCGCGCCTGTCCGCTCGGGTCAAGCTGGTGCGCGACATCGTGCGGGACGACCTGCGGCCGGCCGCGTTGCTGGTGCCCCCGGACACGGACGCGTGGGGCACGTGAACACCGTGACCGGCGGTGACGAGCAGGCTTTCCCGGTACCCGGTGGCGACACCTGCTCCGGGTATGAAAAATTCATGGTCACGGCCGGTGAAAAACATATGGATGTTGGTGATCACGACACTTCGGCGGCGCGAATCCGCTGGATATCCTGGCCAAGCCAGTAATCCGTAGTTCTGGCGCACGCAGGTGGTATGGCGTCTGGCAAGGAAAGGCGATGCGATGGATGAGACCATCCTCAAAGCCGTCGAGCGGGCCATCCACGCCATGAAGAACAATCTTGGCGATCGGCTCACCATCGACGACCTGGCGCGCTCAGCGATGTTCAGCAAGTTCCATTTCTCCCGCGTGTTCCAGCGGGTGACCGGGGTGTCGCCCGGCCGCTTCCTGTCCGCGATGCGATTGGCAGAGGCGAAGCGCCTGCTGACCAGCACGTCGATCACGGTCGCGGACATCGGGCACCAGGTGGGCTACAACAGCGTCGGCACGTTCAGCTCGCGCTTCCGTAGCAGCGTCGGCGTTCCGCCGATCACCTACCGCCGCCTCGGCGGCGTCGTGCCCAGCATCCCGGCGGACGAGCGACCGGTGCCGAGCGCCCGCACCGCGACCGTGCGCGGCACCGTCCACGCGTCGCCGCTGGATCGCCCTGGCGCGGTTTTCATCGGCCTGTTCGGCAGTCGGGTACCCGAGGGCGCTCCCGTGCGCTACACGGTGCTCTACGGGCCGGGACAGTACATTCTGCAGAACGTGCCGGCCGGCACGTGGTATCTGACGGCGCATTCCGTCGGTCCCGGCCCGCACAGCAAGGAAACCCGCTACATCGGGCTCCACGAGCAGCCGATCACGACGCGTTTCGACACCGCCGCCCGGCCGATCGACCTGCATCTGCGCCCGGCACGGTTGGTCGACCCGCCGTTGCTGTTGGCGCTGCCCGACCTCGATTCCGAGGCGGCGGCACTCTCGATCGCGGTCTGACCGCGGTCGGGGGCGAAATCCCGGCACGACGCCCGTTTCGTGCCGGGATTTCGTTGTGGGCCGAGTGGACAGCGCGCACGCCGCACCGCGAGCATCAGGTACTGTGGCCGCTCGTTGGCCGGCCGGCGCGGCCGGGTGCCGTGTTCGGTACCGGCGGCCGCGATCGGCGTTGAACGCGCCGCCACCCGTCAGGACACGCCCACCAGGATCGGTTCAGGACGGGTTCCGACGGGTGGCGGCATCGTCGTCAGGCGATTACCTCGATCTGGCCCATCATGCCCAGGACCGAGTGTTCCAGGTAGTGGCAGTGGAACACGTACTTGCCGAGGTAGTCGCGGAACGTCGCCTGGATGCGGACCGTACTGCCTGGGGGCACGTTGATCGTGTCCTTGAGGCCGTCGTCGTCCGGCAGCATGGGGCTGCCCTGGCGGTCCAGGACGCGGAACTGCGTCATGTGAACGTGGAACGAGTGGTCGATGTTGAGCGCTATCGGGTCGGCGTTGGTGACTTCCCAGATCTCCGTCGAGCCGCGCTTGACCTGGAAGTTGATCACGTTCGGGTCGAATGCGGCGCCGTTGATCGTGCCGGGCGGCGGCGACATTCCGCTGTCGAAGTCGAACTTCATCGAGATCTGACGCGTCACGGTCGCGGGCGGCAACGCCGGCAGCGCGCGGAGCACGGCGGGCACCTGGCTGGTGTCCGGCGCGGTGCGTACCACGTCGAACCGGAGCGCCGGGCCTGTCGTGTCGGACAGCATCACCTGGCTGCCGACCGGGTACCGGGAGAAGTCCACGACCACGTCGGCGCGCTCCGCGGAGCCGAGTACCAGCTCGGTGCGGGACACCGGGGCCGGGTACAGGCCGCCGTCGGAGCCGATCTGGATGAACTCGCCACCGCCGAGGTCGAAACGGAAGATGCGTTCCACGGCGGCGTTCACGATCCGCAGCCGGTACTTGCGCGCGGCGACCTGGAAGTACGGCTGCACGACGCCGTTGACCAGGATCGTGTTGATGTTGACCGGTTGCCACACCAGGTTGCCGTCCGTGTCCAGATCGGCGTCCCGGATCATGATCGGGACGTCGTAGGCGCCGGAGGGCAGCCCGAGGCTGTCCTCGCTGTGGTCGCGCAGCACGTACATCCCGTGCAGGCCACTGTAGACGTGCACGGCCTCAAGGCCCATCGCGTGGTCGTGGTACCACAACATGGTGCCCTGCTGGTTGTTCGGGTAGTTGTACACCCGGCTCTGTCCAGGTTGGACCACGTCCATCGGGTAGCCGTCGCTGTCGGACGGCGTGTGGCCGCCGTGCAGGTGCACCGCGATCGGCTCGGTGAAGTTGTTGGTCGCGATGACGCGGACCGGACGGCCCACCGTCGCCTGGATGGTCGGTCCGACGAACTGGCCGTTGTACGTCAGTACTTTCGTCGGGAGGCCGGGTAACAGCTCGACGGTGGCCTGTCCCACGTTCAGCCGGTAGGTGTCGATCAGCGCGCTGCTGCTCGGGACCGGTTGGAGCACCGGCGGAATGGGCATCGGGAGGGCGAAAGCCTGTCCGTTCGGCAGCAGGGCCACGCGCCGAACGTTCATGGGCGTCACCATGGCGCGCATCGCCGCGTCACTGGCCGCGCCGCTGTCACCGGCGGAGGACGAGGCCGGCGATGCGATGAAAGCCACCGCGCCGCCGGCCGCGACCGCACCAATCGTTAGAAAGCGTCTTCTGTTCAACATGGCTCCCCATCCACGGGTCGGGCTTGTCTGACGCGCCGATCCTCACGCCGTGGATTCCGGACAGCCACTTTCAACGTGCTGTCGGGCAGAAGACATGAACGGTGCGGCACCGCGGCCGGTAACCAATCATGAATCGGACAACGAACGTCACGACCGGTGATCAGATGGCGCCGCTTCGTGAACCGATCGTGGGTCGCCGTGTCACGACTGATGACGCGACGAACTCCTGGTGGATCGGACGGTGTCGAAGCGCCGTTCCACCAGGAGTTCCCTTGTGGTGCCTGTCAGGGCCGACAGCCTGTTCAGGGCTCGAGAACGGTGCAGCCGTTCGCGGCGTGTGTCCCGTCGGCCAGGCTCTGGAAGACCGCCACGACCGCCTCGGGGCCGCTGTCGTCGGCAACGGTCAGCCATGACTCGGTGGCGTCGATGAACTCGTCCTCCGCCGCGTGGTAACGGGCGAAGAACGCGTCCTCGCCCTCCGCCGAGATGGTCATGCCCTCGACCACCGGGGTGAAGAACAGTTCCGGCGTGGGGTCGGTGAGCTCCGGCGGCGGCTGCGCGCCATGGGTCCAGCCGAGCAACGCGACGTGCACGAGACCAGCCTGGAACTTGCCGTGAATGGCGGTCAGTACCTGGGAATCACCGGCGAGGTCGACGACGGCGACCGGACCGGCGGGCACCGCGGGCAGGTCGTCGTAGGCGGCCACGTCGTCGTAGAGCCCGAGGCCGGCGACGAACTCGGCGCGGCTACCGGAGGTGAGCCCGATCGTCCGCACGTTCGCGTTGCCGCGCAAGCGATGCGCGATCCCGATACCGACCTTGCTCGACGCCGACGTGACGATCACCGTGAGCCCGTCGTCGCCCGCCTTGCCGGCGAGGAAGTCGGCGACGTGGAACGACGCGGGGTAGATCGGCCGGAGCAGGGTTCGGCGGTCGTCGCGGTGGTCGTCGCGGACGTCGGCCGGCTGGAACGTCTGGTACCAGGGATGGGCGAAGTACCGGTCCGGCGTGGTGTCGACGAACCCACGCGATGCCGCCGACGGCCGCACCACGTGATGGCTCGACGATGGCAGGTAGCCGAAGAACCGGTCGCCGACCGAGTAGTCGGGATGGTTCGACCGCGCCACCCGGACGAAGCCCCACACCGGAAGCCGACCGAGGGCCGGGTCCGGCGACGGGAACGCGTTCCAGAAGTTCAGCGGCGGGATGTCGCCCCACCGCGCGTAGGTCACGTTGTTCATGGTCAACGCCAACCGCTCGACGGCGAGCTCGACCTCGCCGTCGCCGAGTTCCGCCGCCTCGACCTCACGCACCTCGGTGACCGCGAGATCATCGCGCTTGATCAGCAGTTCCCACCGTGCAGCTTCGGACATCTCCGATTCTCCTTGCTGGATCGTCATGCCGCCGCGGCCGCGGCCTGGGTCAACCGCACCGGCAGCGTGAGGTGGCCGTTCATGATGAACGAGGGCAGCTTCGGCAGCTCGTCCAGCGGAGCGGCGAGGTTCAGGCTCGGGAAGCGATCGAACAATGTGGACAGTCCGATCGCGGCCACGGTGCGGGCGATGCCGGCGCCGAGGCAGTAGTGCGGGCCGAGACCGAAGGTCAGGTGGGTCTTGTCCGTCCGGGTGACGTCGAACTCGTCGGGGTTCTCCGGGTGCAGCTCAGGATCGCGGCCGACCCCCGCGAAGTTCACCAGGATCGCCTCGCCCGCCGGGATCGTCACGCCGTCCAGTTCGATGTCCTCGACCGCGTAGCGCAGCGGGAGGTTGGCCAGCGGCGCCTGCACCCGCAGCGTCTCCTCGATCACGTCCTCCCACTTCGCCTGGCCCGACCGCACGAGCTCGAGCTGGTCGGGGTGGGTGAGCAGTTGGGTGATCGAGTTGTCGAAGAAGTTGATCGTCGTTTCGGAACCGGCACCGAGGATGGCGAAGATCGTGTCGATCAGCTCGTCCTCGGACAGCTTGGAGCCGGTCTCGTCGTCGCGCGCCGCGATCAGGTCGGTGGTGATGTCCTCGGCGGGATTCACCCGCTTCGCGTTGATGAAGTCGGTCATCGCGCCGCGCCAGCCGGCCAGGACCGCCTGCGCCTGCTCCGGTGTGACGGTGGTGTCCACCATCATCATCATCACCGGCACGGTCTTGTCGATCGCCGCCTGGTCCATGCCGATCAACTCGGCGACGACCTGTAGCGGCAGCGGGTAGCAGAATCGCTGCCGCAGGTCCACCACCTCGTCGGGACCGGCCGCGGCGAGCCCCTCGATGAGCTGGTTGGTGATCTCGGCGATGCGCGGGCGCATCACCTCGACCCGACGCGGGGTGAACGCGCTGCCGATCAGCTTGCGCAGCCGGCGCAGGTCGTTTCCGTACGCCGTCACCATGTTGTCCATGGCGATCCAGCTAATCAACTCCCAGTCCCGTGGAATCCGGCCCTCTTTGAAGTCGGACCAGTGGTTCCTGGCGCTCTTGGTGACCCTGGGGTCGAGCAGGAACTGCCTGATCACCGCGTGGCTGTTGACCGACCACACCTGCACCCCGCCGGGGAGTTCCACCTTGACGGCGGGGGCCGTGGCGCGAAGCTGGGCTGCCTGCCCGTGAAGATCGCGACCGGTTGGGTCTAGTATCGGGCATCCACCCATGGCTTTCTCCCATGCGTCGTCGTTCGAACTTGTGCTCAGTGTTGTTTCGTGGCCGAGCGCGCCGCATCTTTGGCTGTGCCGTCATCGTTGCGGGACATGGTGGATCGCCCAGGAGTCCGACCGCAGGTCAGACCCACCCCGTGAATTCACACGGGGTGGGTCGCTGGCCACCCTGCCTTCGTTGGTGGACTACTGCACCGGGGCCGCCGCGGGATGCCCGAACGGCTGTACGTGTCGCAGTTTGGTGGCGACCAGCACGGCCAGCGCCAGCAGCACGACGGTGGCGGTGCCGGTGACGACGTGCAGCCCGTTGGCGAAGGCTTGATGGGCTGGTGCGAGTATTGCGGCCGCCACGTCGTGCGGTAGGTGGGCGGTGGCCGCCGCGGCGCCGGCCAGGCTGTCGTGCGCGGCGGCTGCGACTGCCGGTGGCGTGTTACTTGGCAGCACGAGCGTTGCGCGGTAGACAGCGGCACCGATGGTGCCGTAGATGGCGAAGCCGAGGACGTTGCCGAACTCGTTGCCCAACTGGGCGAGGGAGCCCGCGGATCCCGCTCGCTCGGGTGGCGCGGAGGCGAGGATCAGGTTGGTGCCCAGCCCCGGCATGGGTGCGCCGAAGAATCCCATCACGGCGAATCCGATGATCAGGGGCGTCGCTCCCGCATCGGGATTGAACTGGGTCATCACCGCCATTGCCGCGGCCGAGATGACCAGTCCGCCCGCGATCACGTAAGCGGGCTTGTAGCGAGAGGCGAGCTTGGGCGCGATCTGGAAGCCAAGAGTGCCGATGAGCAGCGCGGGCATCATCGCCAGCCCCGCCTGCAGGGTGGACAGCCCGACGACGAGTTGGAAGTACAGCATCATCGTCAGCATGAAGCCGCCGCCGATCATGGTGTTGAACACCGCCCCGGTCAGGCAGACGCCGATGGTGCGGTCGCGCAGCAGCTTCAGGTCCAGCAGCGGGTGCTCCAGGGTCCGCTGCCGACGCACGAACGTCCACCCGAAGGCCAGCCCGAGCACCAGCGACACCACGGGGAAGATCTGCCAGCCGTACCGGGCAAGCTGCTTGATGCCGTAGATGACCGGCAGCACCGCGAGCAGCCAGAGCGCGACGCTGGTCAGGTCTATCCGGCCGGCGTTCGGGTTCTTGGCCTCCGGCAGCAGTTTCGGGCCGATGATCAGCAGCAGCACCATGATCGGCACGCCGATCAGGAACACCGAACCCCACCAGAAGTGGCCCAGCATGAACCCGCCGATGACCGGGCCGAACACCGCGCCGAGGGTGAAGGTGCCCGCGAAGATGCCGTACGCGGTGGCCATCTGCTTGGGGTCGCGGAAGAGCGTGGAGACCAGCGCCATCGCCGATGGCATCAACGTCGCGCCGGCGACGCCCAGCAGCGCCCGCACCGCGATCAGCATTTCCGGG
>DATBDL010000010.1:0-2826 GCA_036269975.1 Pseudonocardiaceae bacterium
GCCACAGTTCATGTCAAGGACGATGCGAAGTCGTTGCACAACGGCTGCCGTCGACGACATCCGGTATGTCAGATACGAGTCGCCGTGCGGCTTGGATCGCGGCACAGCGCGACACGACACTGCATACCAGGGGGTGTCATCGCGCGAATACCCCTGGGCAGGGCATCCTGTCTGCAGGGCGAGCACGAGGAGGGTGTCATGCTCGAAACGTCGACGGCCGGTACCGAGGCCGCGGCCAGGGCACGCGTACAACGCGAACCGAAATACTGGGGGCTCAAGCGTCACCTCCTTGACCTGCTCCGTTCCATGCCACCGGGCTCACCCATCCCCACCGAGCGGTCGCTTGCCGCCGAGTTCGACGTATCACGAACCACCGTCCGGCAAGCGCTTGCGGAACTCACGGTGGAAGGCAGGCTACTGCGGGTACAGGGCAAGGGCACGTTCGCGGCCGAGCCCAAGGTCGCGCAGCGGCTACAGCTCTCTTCGTATACCGAGGACATGCGCGCCCAGGGCCGCCAACCGGGATCGCGCCTGCTGGAGATGGTCGAGGAAGCCGCGGACGCGGACCTGTCCCGCCTGCTCAACATCAGGGCGAGCGCCAAGGTCCTGCGTCTCAACCGGCTTCGGTTGGCCGACGGCGAGCCGATGGCCATCGAGACGACGCACCTGCCGCTGGCCCGCTTCCGTGGCCTACGCCGTTACGTCACGTCCGGCGGGTCGCTCTACCAGGTGCTGCGGGAACGGTTCGGGGTCGAGATGGCGTACGCGGAGGAGACCATCGAGACAGCGCTGGCCAGCCCGGCCGAGGCGGAGTTGCTGGGTGCGGACGTCGGCCTGCCGATGCTGCTGCTGTCCCGGCACTCGTTCGACGACGAGGGCAAGCCGGTGGAATGGGTCCGTTCGGTCTACCGAGGTGACAGGTACAAGTTCGTGGCCACGCTGAACCGGCCGTGAGCGAGCTCGCGAGCGAACCATCGGCCCCGCTCGACATCCCGTGGGGCACATCTCGTGCTCGTGGTGTTCTCACCACCACGATCATCGGGTCCGGCATGGCCATGCTGGACGGCACGATCGTCAACGTCGCGCTGCCCAGGATCGGCCGTGACCTGCACGCGTCGGTCGCCGGCCTCCAGTGGATCGTGGACGGCTACCTGTTGTCGCTGGCCGGCCTGGTGCTCATCGCGGGGTCACTCGGCGACCGCTACGGCCGGCGCCGGATCTACCTGATCGGTGTCGCCTGGTTCGGCGCGGCGTCGCTGCTGTGCGGCATCGCGCCGACCACGGGTCTGCTGGTCGCGGCACGGATGCTGCAGGGTGTCGGCGGCGCGCTGCTCACACCGGGCGCGCTGGCCATCCTGGAGTCGTCGTTCGCCAGGAAGGACCGGGCACGCGCGATCGGCGCGTGGTCCGGTCTGTCGGGTGTCGCGACCGCGGTCGGCCCACTGGTCGGCGGCGTGCTGATCCAGTTGTGGTCGTGGCGGTTGGCGTTCCTGATCAATCCGCCGGTCGCGGTGGTCTGCATCGTGCTGGCGTTGCGTTTCGTGCCGGAGTCGGCGGACCCGTCCCGCACCGGCCCGCCGGACATCCTGGGTTCGGCGGTCGGCGCCGTCGGCCTCGCCGGGATCACGGCGTTGCTGGTCGAGGTGCCGAGCCTGGGGATCGGCAACCCGATCGTGCTGGTAGCCGGGGTGCTCGGCATCGCGGGGTTGGCCGTGTTCATCGCGTTGCAGCGCAGGTCGAGCGACCCGCTGGTGCCGCCGTCGCTGTTCCGGGACCGGACGTTCACGCTGGCCAACCTGCTGACGTTCGTCGTCTACGCGGCGCTCGGCAGCGTGATGCTGTTGTTGGTGGTCCAGTTGCAGGTGTCGCTGCACTACCCGCCCACCCTGGCCGGGCTCGCCGGCCTGCCGCTGACGGTCCTGATGCTGCTGCTGTCGGCCCGGTCCGGTCGGCTGGCGCAACGGATCGGGCCGCGCACGCAGCTGGTCGTGGGGCCGATCCTGGTGGCCGGGGGGATGCTGCTGCTGCGGATGGTGCGGCCCGGCGCGCAGTACCTGACGGGCGTGTTGCCAGGCTTGCTGGTGTTCGGCATCGGCCTGTCCGCGATGGTGGCGCCCGTGACGGCGACAGTGCTGGCGGCGGCACCCGACCGGTTCGCGGGGGTCGCGTCCGGCGTGAACAACGCCGTGGCGCGGACCGGCAGTCTCCTGGCGGTGGCGGTGCTGCCGGCCGTAGTCGGACTGGGCGGCGCCGCGTACGCCGATCCGGTGGCGTTGACGTCGAGTTGGCGGCTGGCGCTGCTGATCTGCGCCGGGCTGGCCGTGCTGGGTGCGGCGTGCGGGCTGGGCATCAGGAACAATGTGCTGGGAGCGGAACAACCGCACGAACCGCACCCGGACTGCCTGCACTGTGGCGTGGACGGCCCGCCGACGAACACCCAACGAGCGGTGGACGCCGCTTTCAGTCGTCCCCCTCGCTCTCGCTGAGAATCTCCAGAAGCAGCCGCGGATCGATGTTCCCGCCGGACACGACGGCAACGGTCCTACCCGGCGGCAGTTCGGAGGCGTGGAACAAGGCGGCAGCCGTGGCAACCGCACCGGCCGGCTCGGCCACCAGCCGCGCCCGCTTGGCGATCAACGCAACGGCCGTACGGATCTCCTGCTCGCTGACGGTGACGATCCCGTCCAGCACCCGCTGAAGATGAGCGAACGTCAACTCGGACGGTTCGGCCCGCAGCCCGTCGGCGATCGTCCGGACGCGGTTCTCGACCGGCCAGTGCACGAGGTGGCCGGCAGCCAGGCTGGCCTGCGCGTCCCCGGCCAACTC
>DATBDL010000011.1:0-10725 GCA_036269975.1 Pseudonocardiaceae bacterium
TGCAGGAACCGGGGTCCCCAGCCGAACGTGGTCTGCAGGCCGCTGCGGCGGGCGATGGCCGCCCGTAGCAGTTCGGCCGACGTGTCGTTCAGTCGGTCCAGGTATGCCTGCACCGAGACGTAGCCGAACTCCGGTGCCGCGGCGATCAGCGCGCGGACGGCCTGCACCATCGAGGATTTGTGGTCATCGGGCAGCCACGTGGCGGAGTCCCTCGGCAGCCAGTCACCGGATGCGTAGATCTTGTACTCGAGCGTTCTGGACCCCTGGGACACGCGCGGCTGGTCCTCGTCGCCACCAGCAGGTTTGTCCAGCAGGGAACGCGCCGCGACCTTCGCCGCCTCCACGTCCGGCTGGTCGAACGGGTTGATGCCCAGCAGGCGTCCCGCGACCGCGACCGCGTACTCCCACAACAGCATCTGGCCGCCGAGCGGGCCTTCGGTGCTGATCATCGCGGCACCGGTGGCCGGGCCGATCGTGACCGGAGTGGCGTCGGAGCGGGCGTCCGCGAAACCGGGCGCGTCCGGGCTCTCGACGGCCACCGGCAGCAGGCCGGTGCCGTTCTTGCCGGTGGACTCGGCGATCAACTGCTCCGCCCAGTCCGGGAAACCCTTGATACCGGAACCGGAATCGGCGAGCACGACCTTCTCGGCGCCGGTCGAGTGCCGGGTGCCCAACGCGGCCCCGAGCAGCAGTCCCGGATTGGTGTCCAGGTCCTCGACCAGCCGCTCCGCCGCGTCGGCCGCATCGTTGAGCAGGCCGTTGATGTCGACGCCCGCCAACCCGGCCGGCACGAGGCCGAACGCGGTCAGCGCCGAGTAGCGGCCACCGACGTGCGGGTCGGCCACGAACGTCGCGCGGTAGCCCTCGTCCTGGCTCAGTTTCGCCAGTGGCGAGCCAGGGTCGGTGACGACGACGATCCGGGACTTCGCGTCGATGCCGGCGCGCTGGAACGCGTCGACGAAGATCCGCCGGTGGCTGTCGGTCTCCACTGTGGACCCGGACTTCGAGCTGACCACCAGCACGGTGCGCTCCAGGTCACCGGCGAGCGCGTCGGCCACCTGGCCGGGGTCGGTGGTGTCCAGGACGACGAGCGGGGCACCGGCCGTCTTCGTGATCACCTCGGGTGCCAGCGACGAGCCGCCCATCCCGGCCAGCACGACGCGGTCGACGCCCTCCCCGCGCAACTGCGCCGTCAGGGCCTCGATCTCGCCGACCAGTGGCCGGGACGTTTCGGGCAGCGTGGTCCAGGACAGCCGGATGCTCGCCTCGGACTCGGCATCCGGCCCCCACAGGGTGGGGTCGTGCGCCGCCAGTTTCGACGCGACCTGATCGGCGGCCAACTGGCCGGCGATCGTGCGGGCCTCCTCGGCCAGCTTCTCGTCGAGTACCCGTACCGATACCTCAGTCACGGAAATGTCAGCCCTTCGCCTTGGCCAGTTGTGCCTCGACCGCCGCCAGCAGCTCGGTCCACGACGCGTCGAACTTCTCGACGCCTTCCCGTTCCAGCGTCTCGTAGACGTCCGGCACGTCGATGCCGACACCGGTCAGCAGCTCGAACGTCTCGGCCGCCTGCTCGCCGTAGCCGGTCACGGTGTCGCCACGGAGCTCGCCGTGGTCGGCGACCGCGTCCATCGTCTTCTCCGGCATCGTGTTCACCACACCGTGTACCACGAGCTGGTCGACGTAGCGGGTGTCGGAGTAGGCCGGGTCCTTCGTGCCGGTCGACGCCCACAGCGGCCGCTGCGCCCCGGCGCCGTCCTTGGCCAGGTCGAGCCAACCAGCCCCGGAGATGGTCTCCTCGAACGCGGCGAACGCCAGTTTCGCGTTCGAGATGGCCGCCGTGCCCTTGAGCGCCAACGCTTCCGGCGTGCCGATCGCCGCGAGTCGCTTGTCCACCTCGGTGTCCACACGGGACACGAAGAACGAGGCGACCGACTGGATCGTCGACAGGTCGTGGCCGTTGGACCTCGCCTGCCGCAGGCCCTCCAGGAACGCGTGCATCACGTCGCGGTAGCGGTCCACCGAGAAGATCAGCGTCACGTTGACGCTGATGCCCTCGGCCAGCACCCGCGTGATCGCCGGCAGACCCTCGACGGTGGCCGGGATCTTCACCATCAGGTTCGGCCGGTCCACCGTCTTCCACAGGTCGAGCGCCTCGGCCACGGTGCGGTCGGTGTCGTGCGCCAACCGCGGGCTGACCTCGATGGAGACGCGGCCGTCCAACCGGTTGGTGCGCTGGTAGGTGTCGCGGAACAGGTCGCACGCGTCCCGCACGTCGGTCGTGGTGATCTCGCGGACCGTCGCGTCCACGTCGGCACCGCGCGCCGCCAGTGCCCGCACCTGCTCGTCGTAGGACTCGCCGTGGTGCAGCGCGCCCTGGAAGATCGTCGGGTTCGTCGTCACGCCGACGACGTGCTTGTCGCGGATGAGCTCGGCCAGGTTGCCGCTGGTCAGCCGCTCCCTGGACAGGTCGTCCAGCCAGATCGATACGCCGGCCGCTGACAGCTCGGCGAGCCTGTCGGTGTTGGTCATGCCGTGTGCCTTCCTCTCACGCCAGTCGCGCGTGGGACCGACGCGCCGCGTCGGCAACCTTTTCCGGGGTGAAGCCGAACTCGCGGTACAACGTCTTGTAGTCGGCGGAAGCGCCGTAGTGCTCGATGGACACGATCTCGCCCGCGTCGCCGGTGAACCGGTACCACGGCTGCGCGATCCCCGCCTCGACGGCGACCCGTGCCCTGACCGACGGCGGCAGCACGCTCTCCCGGTAACCGGCGTCCTGCTCGTCGAACCATTCGACGCACGGCATCGACACCACCCGCGTCGGCACGCCGTCGGCCTGCAGGATGTCCCGTGCCGCGACGGCGAGCTGCACCTCGGAGCCGGTGCCGATCAGCACAATCTCAGGGCTGCCGCCGTCCGCGTCCACCAGCACGTAGCCGCCGCGGGCGACGCCCTCGGTCGCCAGCTCGGCCGTGTTCGCGTGTACCGGCAGGTTCTGCCTTGTCAGAATGAGACCGACCGGTTGGTCGTGCCGCGACAACAGTGCCCGCCACGCGGCCGTCGTCTCGTTCGCGTCACCCGGCCGCAGCACGGCGAGACCGGGAATCGCGCGCAGGGCGGCGAGGTGCTCGATCGGCTGATGCGTCGGGCCGTCCTCGCCCAGACCGATCGAGTCGTGTGTCCACACGTATGTCGTGGGCAGCCCCATCAGCGCGGCCAGCCGGACCGACGGTCGCATGTAGTCGCTGAAGGTCAGGAACGTGCCGCCGTACGGGCGGGTCGGGCCGTGCAGCGCGATGCCACTGAGGATCGCGCCCATCGCGTGCTCGCGGATGCCGAAGTGCAGCGTGCGACCGTAGGGCTCGGCCTGCCACTCCTTGGTGGAGATGTCCGGTGGCCCGAACGAGTCCGAACCCGCGATCGTGGTGTTGTTGCTCTCCGCCAGGTCGGCCGAGCCGCCCCACAGTTCCGGCAGCACGGGGCCCAGCGCGTTGAGCACCTCGTTGGACGCCTTGCGGGTGGCGATCCCCTTCGCGTCCGCCGGCCACGAGGGGAGGGTGTCCGCCCAGCCGGCCGGGAGTTCCCGCGCCTGTAGCCGGTCGAACAGCGCCCTGCGTTCCGGGTTGGCCGCCGCCCACCGGTCGAACGTCTCGTCCCACGTGGCGTGTGCGCGCTTGCCGCGCTCGACCACCTCGCGGGCGTGCGCCAGCACCGCCGGCTCGACCGGGAACTTCACGTCCGGGTCGAACCCGAGGATGCGCTTCACGGCGGCCACCTCGTCGTCGCCCAGCGCGGAACCGTGCGCCTTGCCGGTGTTCATCTTGGTGGGCGCCGGGTAGCCGATGATGGTGCGCAGCACGATGATCGACGGCCGGTCGGTCACCGCCTTCGCGGCCTCGATCGCATCGAGGATGCCGCTGACGTTCTCGCCGCCGTCCACGTGCTGCACGTGCCAGCCGTACGCCTCGTAGCGCTTGCCGGTGTCCTCGGACAGCGCGATGTCGGTGTCGTCCTCGATGGAGATCTGGTTCTTGTCGTAGATCAGCGTGAGGTTGCCCAGCCGCTGCGTACCGGCCAGCGACGACGCCTCGGACGTGACACCTTCCTCGATGTCACCGTCGGACGCGAAGACGTAGACGTGGTGGTCGAACGGGCTGGCGCCCGGTTGGGTGTCCGGGTCGAACAGCCCGCGCTCGCGCCGCGACGCCATCGCCATGCCGACCGCCGACGCGAGGCCCTGGCCCAGCGGCCCCGTGGTCATCTCGACGCCTGCGGTGTGCCGGTACTCGGGATGGCCTGGGGTGAGCGAGCCCCACGTGCGCAGCGCCTCGATGTCGGACAGTTCCAGGCCGTAGCCGGAGAGGAAGAGCTGGAGGTAGAGCGTCAGGCTGCTGTGCCCGCAGGACAGCACGAACCGGTCCCTGCCCACCCAGTGCGGGTCGGCGGGATCGTGCCGCAGCACACGCTGGAACAGCGCGTAGGCGGCCGGGGCCAGACTCATCGCGGTGCCGGGGTGGCCGTTGCCCACCTTCTGCACCGCGTCCGCTGCCAGCACCCGGATCGTGTCGACCGCGCGCCGGTCGATGTCGGTCCAGTCGGCGGGCAGATGGGGGGTGGTCAGCCGGGTGAGATCGTCGGTGTCGGACACGGACCTGAACTCCCACTCTTCGCATTGGTGCGGGCCACTTCGGGGGTGCCGGTCCGTCGATCCCGGATCGATCCGGGATCGATCCCGACGAACCACGCCACCAGCCCGGACCCGCGAACTCCCTCGTCGCGCACAGCCTAGTCCCGAGCACGCGACCGTGTGTGCTGACGCCGTACGGCGCTGGCCGGCCCCCGCGCGGGGATTCGGACGTGCGGTGATTACGATGCGCTGAGTGAGCACACTCGACACGGCACCGGCGGAACGGGCGGCATCCCCGTCCCGGTCCGACGTCGTCCGGGCCTACGTGGCGTTGATCAAGCCTCGGGTGATCGAGTTGCTGCTGGTCACCGCGATCCCGGCGATGTTCCTCGCGGACAGGGGCTTCCCACCGCCGTGGACGGTGTTCGCCGTCCTTGTCGGCGGCACGATGGCCGCCGGCAGCGCCAACGCGTTGAACTGCGTGATCGACGCGGACATCGACGCGGTGATGAAGCGCACCAGCAGCCGCCCACTCGTGCGGCACCAGGTGACCCCCAGGGCCGCGATGATCTTCGGGCTGGCGCTCGGCGTCGGTTCGTTCGCGTTGCTGCTGCTCATGACCAACTGGCTGGCCGCCGTGCTCGCGGTCGCGGCCATCCTGTTCTACGTCCTCGTCTACACGATGGTGCTGAAGCGACGGACGTCACAGAACATCGTGTGGGGCGGCGCCGCCGGCTGCATGCCGGTGGTGATCAGTTGGGCGGCGGTGACCGGCACGGTGGCGTGGCCGGCGCTGGTGATGTTCGGCGTGGTGTTCTGCTGGACGCCGCCGCACTTCTGGGCGCTGGCCATGAAGTTCAAGGACGACTACGCGCGTGCCGGCGTGCCGATGCTGCCCGTGGTCGCCACCGAGGAGCGGGTGTCCCGCCAGATCGTCGTCTACTCGTGGGCCACGGTGCTGTGCACCCTGTTGTTGGTCCCGGCGACAGGCTGGCTCTACGCGGTGTTCACCGTCGCGTTCGGCGTCTGGTTCCTGGTTACCGCGCACCGCCTGCACAGCGGCGTGCTGCGTGGCGTGAAGACCAACCCGATGACGCTGTTCCACGTGTCCAACACGTACCTCATGCTGGTGTTCGTGGCACTGGCCGTGGACTCCGCGCTGCACCTGCCGCTGACCCGAATCTTCTAGATCGCGGCCAGCAGGTCGTTGACGGACGGGTCGTCCAGGGCTTCCATCACGCACTGCCACAGTTCCAGGTTCGCGCTCGCCCAGTGCGAGTACGCGGCGGCCGCTTCCCGGCTGTAGAAGTAGAAACCGGCGTCGTGCACGGAGCGCTGCTCGCCGACGATCTTGCTGGCCAGCTCGCGCAGTGACACGCCGTTCTCGGCCAGGTAGCGGTGCGCCAGCATCACCGGGGTCACCGGCAGCGCCTTGAACAGCGTGTCCGCATCGGACAGCGCCTGTGCCTCCAGGCTGATGTCGCGGTGCCGGGTGGCCATCTCGGCCTCGACGACGACGTCGTCGATCCACCGCGCCACCGCCGGCCGGACTCCGGCGTCGGCCAGGATGCGCAGCCGCAGCGTGCCGCCGGCCGCCGCGGCCGAGTTGCGGCGGACGAGGTAGTTCAGGTCGTGCACCAGGGCGGCCGTCGCCACCACGGACACGTCGGCGCCGTTGGCCGCCGCGAACCGGGCGCCCTTGTCGCGCACGAAACTCACATGGTGCCAGCCGTGGAACGGCAGGTTGCCCGCCCTCTGACACAGGTGGCGCACCCGGTCGGCCACCCACTCGGTGGCCTGGGCGGGGACGGTTGTGGACAGTCCGCCGTGCTGTGCGTGCATCGGAACCTCCGATCGCCGTGCGTGGCGCAGCGATCGTAGGACCGATCCGATGCCGGTCGGTCCGTTTCGGCTCAACGAAGAGCCGGGTGGTCACAAACTGCCAGACAACCTCCCCGGCAGGTCCGCCAGCCGGTCGCCCATCGGGATGTGGCGCTGCGAGAGGCCGGTGTCCGGGTCGTAGGACAGGCTCCACGGCGCGACCATCCGCGATTTCACCAGGAAGGTCATGGTGCCGTCGTCGGCGTGCGGGATGCGGTGGAACTCGTGCGAGAGCAGGTAGCCGCTGATGCCCTCCCCGCACAGCATGCCGCGCTCCTTCTGCACCGACCTGATCACCGTCGACCGCTCGTCCAGTTCGGCCGTGAACCGTTCGTGCAGGTAGGCGCCGGACAGCAGGGTGGTGCAGAAGTGGTAGCGGTGGTTGTGCACCGAGTTGGCGTAGCCGGGCAGCCAGTTGCGGCTCGGCTTGTACTCGTGCAGCCAGAGCGAGAAGGCGTCGCCGGGACGGTCCAGCAGGCACCACGCGAAGTGGGTGGTGGCCTCCTTGGACCGTGCGACCACACCGGCCGCCTCGTCGGCCGGCAGGTTGCCGAGGTAGGACCGCAGTTCGGTGCCCCGGCCGGGTGAGTCGGCCCACTCGCCGAACACGCGGTGGACCGAGCCCCAGTCACCGGCGAGATCGGGGCCGGTTGGGCCGATCGAGGTGATCGTGTCGGCCAACTCGGTGAGGGTGGACGCCCTGGGGCGCACTCCGATCAGCTCCTCAACTCGGCGGTGGTGGAGAAGGCACGCTGGAATTCCCGGAACTTCTCGTCGAGGGCGCGGAAACCGTCCTCGGTCAGTGGCGTTCCGGTGATCTTCTGGAACAGCGTCAGAAACTCCGCCCGCGTGGTGCCGGGCGTGATCGCGAAATGATGCGTGGTGCGGGAATTGCAGACGTGCAGGAACTCGGTGCGCTCCATGCCGTAGATGAACGACTCCTCCGCGAACCGCAGCGTTCTCGGATACAGTGTCGTCACTCCGGTGGACGAGCTGAACAACGTGATCCACACGCTGTCGTCGAACATTTCCAGCCGGTCCAGCGGCGGATCGGCGACCACCGTGATGTCGATCCGGCTGCACCGGCTGCGGGCCTGGAACAGGCCGACGAGGCCGATCCGGATCTCCTCCCGCAACTGCTCCTCGATGATGTCGTAGTCGGCGTCGGAGCTCTGCTGCCGCAACAGGTATCGCGCCCGGCCGCTGATCGCGCTGTCGCAGCGCGGGTCGGCCACCATGGCGCGCAGTTCCCATTCCGCCCGTGAGAGCAGCAGTCGCACCGCCGCGTGCCGGCCGGAGAAGCCGCGGAAGAAGTACTCCCGTGTGTCGCGCAGGTCGGCCATCATCAGCCGGTTGAACGCCGGGTCCGGCGCGCTGGTCGGCTCGAACACGTGGGTGGGGAAGAACTCCTGGTTCAGCGAGCGGTACTCGGCCGACAGCGCCTGTAGCGCCCTGCGGCTCTCGTCGACAAGTGGTGCGACCAATGCGCGCTGCGACGCGCTCGCGGTGACGAGGGTCTGGCCGAAGCTGACCACGGCCGTGATGAGCGTGCCGGTGGCAAGCGATGTGACGAGCGTGTGCAACGTGCCGGTGCTGATCACGCTGGAAAGGCCGAACGACGCGGCGGACACCAACAGCAATATTGCGAGCAGCAATCCGGTCCTGGTCCAGAAAATGTCCTGAATCAGGCCATTGCGGAGGCCCTGGGCATCCGCGGACACGATGGTCACCTCCTTGGCGGGCACCCGAACGGACGAATGCTTTCCGTGGTCAACCGGGCGCGCGGAGTCACTTTACGCGTTGAAGGGGCCGCCTGGAAGCGCGAATCGGCGAATTTTTGACCAATGGTCAAAATCGGTATACGCGCAGGTGTAGACCACTGTTGTTGATCGGGGATCGGCCAATGGAGATCAATTCATGGCGTGCCGGTTACCGCGGTGGCCGGTGCCGTGGCGGCCCTGCGCCGCCATGCCAACCATTGCGGCGGTGGCAATGAGCCGACCAGGCCGCGCCGGCGCAGCCACGGCAGCCAGCCCAGCATCCCGATGTAGAGCGACAGCAGGTGCCCGGCCACGGTCACGGTGGCATCCGTGCTGGTCGGGTCCGTGCTCAGGTAGATCGCCACGATGCTCGCGTTGAGCAGGCCGAGCACCCACCAGCGCGGCGGTGTCGGCAGCAGCACCGACAGCGCGCCGGCCACCGCGAAGAACCCGTAGCTCACGCCGACGTCCAGCAGGTGCGCGTCCACCCTCGGCAGCAGGTGCGCGCGCACCGCGATCAGCACCGGCAGTTCGGTCGCGAGCGAGGCCAGCACGTGGCCGCTGGCGAAGATCAGGATCGTCCACCTGGTGCCGATGCGACGCTCCAGCGGCGCGATCACGGCGGTGAAGATCAGCGCGTAGATCAGCCAGTGGGCGTCCTGAAGCCAGAGCGCGGAGAGCAGGAGCACCTGGATCGGGTGCCGTTGCAGGTTCACCGCGTCCGTGCTGGAGAGCGCCAGCAGCCGGTGTACCGCGGTCGGCCTGCCGAAGTGCAGCAGGAGCGTCGTCAGTGCCAGCACGCCGAGGTAGTAGAAGGTGAACGGAGTGCGGCGGGGGGAGGGCAGCAGGCGCACGCCGGCCCTGATGCGGGCCGGCACCGACGGGCGGGTCAGGTTACCCGTGTCGGTCGCCTGCTCACTCATGGCATCAGCATGCAGTGTGCACCTGAGAAGTACCTGAACCGGACGGCGTGTCGTCACTCTCGTGCTGCTGCTGACACGATAACTTCAGTGTCGATCGAAGTCAGCCGACTCCGGGAGCGCGTCGTGGTCGCCAACACCAACCAGCTCAGTGCGTGGATCGAGCGCCTCGCGGCGCAGCTCGTCGCGGAGGGGATTCCGTTGATCGGCGGGCGGATTCTCGGTTACCTCCTGGTCTGTGATCCGGAGGACCGCACCGCCGCCGAACTGTCCGAGGAACTGGAGGCGAGCACCGGGTCGGTCAGCACGAATCTGAAGCTGTTGGTCAACCACGGGCTGGTCACGCGGTCGACGCGGCGGGGCCGGCAGGCGGCGCAGTACCGGGCCGACGCGCCGGCGTGGGCGTCGCTGGTGCGGCGGCGGTTGACGGCGTTGGCCGACCTGCGTGGGCTGTCGGCGTCCGGGTTGCGGTTGTTGTCCGGTGATCCGCAGCGGGCGTTGCGGTTGCGGACCGTCGACGAGTTCCAGGGCTGGTTCGCGGGGGAGATCCCGCCGCTGTGGGATCGGCGGCCGGCACCGCCCGCCTAGCCACTGACGGCGACGGCCGGCTTGTCCGTGCTGGGCGCCGTTCGAGCGGGCATCGGGCCACGGTCGCGGGACGCGCACCAGAGTGCTGCCATCGCGGCGACCACCAGCGTGGCGCCCAGGACGTGGAAGATCACCATCACGTCCGGCACGCCGAGCCAGTACTGGATCATGCCGAGCGCGCCCTGGGCGAGCACCACCGCCGCCAGCACCCAGTAGCGGCGCCAGAGTTCGCGGTGGCCGCCGGTGATGCGTAGCGCGAAGCCGAGTGCGGTGAGCAGGCCGATGAAGACGAAGACGATGTCGGCGTGGCCCTGGGCCAGGTCGGCGACCGGCAGGTCGAGGCGTGGTGTGCGTGGGTCGCCCGCGTGTGGGCCGGCCCCGGTGACCAGCGTGCCGGCCACGACGACCAGTGCGAGCACCCCGGTCATCAGGACTTCGAGGGCGCGCAGTGGCCGGGGGATCAGTGGCCTCGCCGGTTCGTCGCCCTCGTTGATCGCCCTGAGCAGGAGCACCGCCAGCCACACCAGCGCGGGTGATGGCAGGAAGTGCAGGCTGACGGTCCACCACGTGAGCTGGGTGCGCACGGTGAGGCCGCCGATCAGGGCCTGGAGTACGACACCGGCCGGCATGGTGAGTGCGAGCGTGACCGTCCTGTGGCGGCGTGGCCTGGCCAGCAGCGCGCCCAGCAGTACCAGCGCGGACAGCACGCCGACGGCACCGCCCAGTAGCCGGTTGCTGAACTCGATCCACTCGTGCAGGCGGCCGGACGTCGGGTCGGCGATCGGGACGAGGCTGCCGTTCTGGCATTCCGGCCAGGTCGGGCAGCCGAGGCCGGACTGGGTGACCCGGACGATCGAGCCGGTCACCGCGATTCCGGCCTGTGCCACCACGTTCGCCACGGCCAGCGCGCGCAGGACGCGGCGGAGGTCGGCATGAATCAGACGGGACA
>DATBDL010000012.1:0-16239 GCA_036269975.1 Pseudonocardiaceae bacterium
ATCGTGCGCCACGACCGCCGACAGTTCGAGCGAGAGCTTGCGGCCGAGCGCGATGGTGACGACGCCGGCGGCCGCGCGCCGCAACCCGTAGGGGTCGCGCGAGCCCGTCGGCTGCTCCCCCAGTCCGAACGCCGTGGCAACGCTGTCGAGCTTGTCGGCGAGCGCCACGAGCGCGCCGGCGAGGCTTCCGGGGGCCGCCGCACCGGCTGCGTCGGGCAAGTACTGCTCGCCGATCGCCTCGGCGACCGGCTCCGGCAGCCCAGCCCGCAGCGCATAGACGGCGCCGACGTAGCCCTCGAGCTCGGCGAACTCGCCGACCAGCCGCGAGGCCTGGTCGGCCTTGGCGAGGCGCGCCGCCACCAGCGCGTGCTCGCGCGTCTCCGCATCGCTCGAGATGTCGTCCGCCAGCATGGCGACGAGCGCCTCGATGCGCGCCGTCTTGTCGGCGAGCGACCCCGCGCGAGCATGGAAGCTGATGCGGCCGAGACCGCTCGCGAGACCCTCGAGCCCGACGTCCAGGTCCTTCGCGAGCGAGAACGCCGCGTCGTCGAGGCGGCCGCGGACGACGCGCTCGTTCCCGGTTACGACCGTCTCGGCCGCGCCGGGCCCCGAGTTGGCGACGAAGCAGAAGTGCGGCCGCGGGCGCCCCTCGGGGGTGAGCAGCGGGAAGTACCGCTGGTGGCTCTGCATGACCGTGATGATCACGCGGTCGGGGAGATCGAGGAACCGTTCCGGGAACGAGCCGCGCAGCACGCTCGGCCACTCCGCGAGATGCACGACCTCGCGCATGACCCCGGCCGGATCGGCCCAGCCGGAATGGGCAGCGAGCCCGCGCTCGATCGACTCGCGACGGCGATCTGCATCGGCCAGCACGAAGGCCCCGGACAGCTCGCGCTCGTACGAGCCCGCATCGGGCAGCTCGACCTCGCCGGCGAGGAAGCGGTGGCCGCGCGACGTGCGCCCCGAGCGGACGCTGCCGAGTGCGACGTCGACGACCTCGCTGCCGTGCAGGCAGACGAGCCAGCGGATCGGGCGTGCGAAGCGGAGCTGCTCGCTGCCCCAGCGCATGTTCTTCGGGAACGCGAGGCCCTCGACGAGTCCGTGGACGACCTCGGGCAGCACCTCCGAGGCAGGTCGGGCGTCGGCGTCGACCTCGGCGAACACGAACCCGTCGCGCCGCACGAGCGCACCCGCCGCCATGTGGTGTCGACGCGCGAAGCCCGCTCCGGCGGCCGTCGGCTCGCCATCGGGCCCGAAGGCCACCGACTCCGGCGGGCCGCGGTGCACGAGACGATCGGCTGCCTGGGCCACCGGGACGTCCTCTGCGATGACGGCGATGCGCCGCGGCGCGACGAGCGCCCTGACGGAGCTCGCGGCGAGCCGCCGCTCGAGGAGCAGGCGCTCGACGAGCGGTGCGGACTGCGCCAGCGCGGCCTCGCACGCGCTCGCGGGCAGCTCCTCGCACCCGATCTCGACGAGGAGGGTGCTCACGCGTCGACGACAGGTTCGACCATGGCGAGGTGTGCCTGCGCAACCCTCCGGGCGAGGTTCCGCACCCGCCCGATGTAGGCGACGCGGTCGGTCACCGAGATGGCGCCGCGCGCGTCGAGCAGGTTGAAGGCGTGCGAGCACTTGAGCACCTGGTCGTAGGCGGCGAGCGGGATCGACGCCTCGAGACAGCGCGCGCACTCGCGCTCGTGATCCTCGAAGTGCCGCTGGAGCACCTCCGTGTCGGCGACCTCGAAGTTGTAGATCGACCACTGCCGTTCGTACTCGCGATACACGTCGCCCCAGGTCACTCCGGGCGCCCAGATCACGTCGAACGCGCTCTCGACTCCCTGCAGGTACATCGCGAGCCGCTCGAGGCCGTACGTCAGCTCGACCGAGATCGGGTCGAGATCGAGTCCGCCGACCTGCTGGAAGTAGGTGAACTGCGTCACCTCCATGCCGTCGAGCCAGACCTCCCAGCCTGCCCCCCACGCGCCCAGGGTCGGGCCCTCCCAGTTGTCCTCGACGAAGCGCAGGTCGTGCGCCCGCGGGTCGACGCCGAGCGCCTCGAGCGAGCGGACGTACGTCTCGAGCACGTCGTCCGGCGAGGGCTTCAGCAGCACCTGGTACTGGTAGTAGTGGCCGAAGCGGTACGGGTTCTCGCCGTAGCGGCCGTCGGTCGGGCGGATCGAGGGCTCGACGTACGCCGTCCGCCACGGCTCGGGCCCGAGGGCGCGGAGCAGCGTGGCCGGGTTGAGCGTGCCCGCGCCGACCTCCGTGTTGAACGGCTGCGTCACCATGCAGCCGCGGTCGATCCAGTACTTGGTCAGCGCGAGCAGCGCGTCCTGCATCGTCAACACCGCGTGGAGTCTAGTGCCCACCCTGCGACGTCGACCGCCGTGTCGATCGCGGTGTCAGTCGCGTGCCAGGACTCCCCGGACGAACGCGGCCTGACCCGCGTGCTGCAGGCCGTCCGAGATCACGCTGACGAGCCGCACGCCCAACGTCACCGGCGGATCCCAGGCGTCGTCGACGACACGCGGCAGGTCCGCGTCGGTCACTCCGGCGACGTAGGAGATCGTCCGCTCGTAGACGGCGTCGTAGTAGTCGGTCAGCAACTCGGCCGACACCGCTCGCACCTCCCCGACCTGGTCGCTCGTGTGCCCGTAGCCGGTGTCCGACGGATCGAACGGCAGTCCGAACCGGTCCACCCAGCCGCCGTCCGTCCAGATCTGGCCCGTTTCGGCCACTTCGGCGATGTGGTCGTCCTGCACCCGCGCCAGGTGCCAGACCAGCCACGCGATCGAATTGGCGTCCGGATCGACCCGGTACGCCAGCTCCTCCCGCGACAACCCGTCGACCGCGGCATGGACCACGTCCCGTACCCGGCCGAAGGCGTCGGCCAGCACGTCGGCAACGCTCACCAGCACTCCCCTTTCACGTGTACACCCTTCACGTGTAGGCCAAGAGTTTCGCACCACGCTCGGCCATCCGGCCCACCGGTCTTACTGCGGCCTGGTGCCTTCCGGCAGGCGGACCCTGGATCACTACAATTCGCCCGGTTGTCATCGACAGGTGTACTGATACCACCAAAGGCTGGCCACGACATGGATTCCGCATCAGGCACCAGATTCGGGAGTGCCGCGCAGACCTATCACCGTCTGCGGCCGACGCCGCCTCGGGAGACCGTCGACTGGCTGCTCGGCGCGGACGACGTCCGTTCCGCCGTCGACTTCGGCGCGGGGACGGGCCTGTTCACCGCGCTGCTGGCGGAGCGTGTGCGCACGGTCTACGCGGTCGAGCCGGACGCGCTGATGCGGGCACGACTGACGGCGCACTGCCCCGGTGTCACCGTGCTGGACGGCACAGCGGAACACCTGCCGCTGGCCGACGGCACCGTCGACGCGGTGGCCAGCCACTCCGCGTGGCACTGGGTCGATCCGGAACCGGCGTTCGCGGAGATCGCCAGGGTGCTCGTGCCGGGCGGGCTGTTGGCCGTGTCGTGGACGATGCCGGACCGCAGGGTCGGCTGGCGCGCCAAACTCGACGAGATAACCGGGAAAACCGCGGAAGCGGGCCGTGGTCCCGGCCGGTTCGACGTGCCGCCGCAGACGGGATTCGCGATTCCCGAACAATACATCCACCCGTGGACGATGCGCATGACAGTCGACGATCTCGTCGCATCCCTTGGCACGTACGATCATGTGCTCGGACTGTCCGAACCGGACCGGAACTCGGTGCTGGAGAACTGCCGCACCTACCTCAACGGCAACCCGTCCACGTCGCGCGGCATCATCGAGGTCCCGTTCCGCACCGCGTGCTTCCGTACCCATCGAGTCACAGATTGATGTCATCCGTTTCGCCTCGGTGATCGTCCGACCACAATCACCGCCGTGACCGCCACCACACGTACCGCCGCCAGGACCACCGACCTCGATGTGGGCCTACTCATCCTGCGGGCCGCTCCCGGACTGCTGCTCGCGGTGCGTGGTGCGCACGAGCTGCTCGGCTGGTTCGGCGGCGGCACGTTCGCCGCCGACGCCCACTACTACGGCTCGATCGGCTACAAACCGGCCAACCTGTGGGCGATCGTGTCCGGCGTGACCGAGATGGGCGGCGGACTGCTGCTCGCGCTCGGCCTGTTCACGCCGTTGGCGGCAGCCGCTGTGATGGGCGTCATGCTCAACGCCGTCGTCGCCGGTCAGATCCCGTACGGCTTCATCAGCAGCGGCGGCGATCTGGTGTCGATCGTCGGCACGTCGGCCATCGCGGTGGCCTTCACCGGGCCGGGACGGCTCTCGTTGGACGGTGACCGCAGGTGGCTGGGCAGGCTCAACCCGACCGTGTTCAGCCTGGTCCTCGGACTGGGACTCGGCGGCATCGTGCTGATAGTCCGAGCTTTGACGTAGCCCCAGGGTATGGTCTGGGGCTGGGGACAGCAGCCTACGACCGGGGAGACCGACCCTGTGACCGCCGAGACCTTTTACGGGGCCGATGATCTGACGCATCTGGAGGGCCTCGAGGCCGTCCGGAAGCGGCCCGGCATGTACATCGGGTCGACCGACAGCCGCGGGATCAACCACCTGTTCACCGAGATCGTCGACAACTCGACCGACGAGGGCATCGCTGGCGACGCGACCAAGGTCGTGGTCACGCGGCACGCCGACGGCAGCATCCAGGTGGACGACGACGGCAGAGGAATCCCGACCGGCACACACGCCAAGTCCGGTCTCTCCGGCGTCGAACTCGTGCTCACCAGGCTGCACGCGGGCGGCAAGTTCGGCGGCTCCGGTTACAAGACGTCCGGCGGCCTGCACGGCGTCGGCGCGTCGGCGGTCAACGCGCTGTCCACCCGGTTCGACGTCACGGTGCGGCGCGAGGGCAGGGTGCACCAGATGTCGTTCGCGCACGGCGTACCAGGCGAGTTCGAAGGAGCCGGACCGAAAGCGAAGTTCGTGCAGCGATCCGGCCTGCGCGACACCGGCAGGATGAAGCGTGGCGAGTCGACGGGCACGTCCATCCGCTACTGGTACGACCCGCGCTACTTCGACCCCGGCACGGCGCTGGACATCGACGCCGTGGTGGCGAAGCTGCGCAACACGGCGTTCCTGGTCCCCGGCGTGACATACGTCCTGCGCGACGCGACCGACGGCACGATCTCCGAGCAGACGTTCCACTACCCCAACGGCCTGTCCGACATGGTCGACTTCCTCACGCCGTCGGGTGAACGCGCCGTCTCGGGTACGTTGCTGATCAACGGCACCGGGATCTATCTGGAGAACGCGGCCGACGAGAACGGCGTCATGCGGTCCAAAGTGGAGCGCCATGCCGAGGTGGAGGTAGCGCTGCGCTGGGGCACCGGCTACGAACGTACGGTCGAGTGCTTCACCAACACGATCCACAATCTGCACGGTGGAACGCACCGAAAGGGCTTCGACCGCGCGGTGGTGAAGTCGGTGCAGGAGGCCATCGCCCGCAGCAGGGGACTGCTCAAGCCGAAGGAAGACCCGCCCACCCTGGACGACGTGCTTGAGGGCATGACAGCGGTCATCCACGTGCGGATTCCGGAGCCGCAGTTCACGTCCCAGACAAAGGACGAACTGTCGACGGCGGGAATCACCAAGGTGATCCAGTCCGTTGTGGACCAGCACGTCAGAGCGTGGTCGGAAGACCGGAAAACCAAGGCGGAAGCCAAGGTCGTACTACAGAAGGTAGTCGACGCGGCACGCGTCCGGCTGACCCAGAAACAACAGAAGGACGCGGCCCGCCGAAAGACGGCACTCGAGGGCGCGGCGATGCCGTCCAAGCTCGTCGACTGCCGCACCACCGGCGTAGCGAGAAGCGAACTCTTTCTCGTGGAGGGCGAGAGCGCCCTCGGCTCGGCGCGAATGGCCAGAGTGTCGGAATACCAGGCACTGTTGCCGTTGCGCGGCAAGATTCTGAACGTGCAGAAGGCAAGCCTCGCGGACACGCTGCGCAACGTCGAGATCGCCTCGATCGTCCAGGTGCTCGGTTCCGGCACCGGCCGCACGTTCGACCTGCCCGCGATGCGCTACGGCCGCGTGATCCTGATGGCCGACGCCGACGTCGACGGCTCGCACATCCGCACGTTGCTCATCACGCTGTTCGCCAAGTACATGCGCCCGGTGATCGAGGACGGCCGGCTCTACTCCGCGATGCCACCGCTGCACAAGGTGGTCACCAAGGGCCGCAACACCGAGACACACTTCACGTTCACCCAGCGCGAGATGGAACAGACCGTCGCGCGACTGGAGAAGGCCGGCAAGCAGATCATCAAGCCGGTGCCCCGGTTCAAGGGTCTCGGCGAGATGGACGCCGACGAACTGTGGGACACCACGATGAATCCGGCGACCAGATCGGTCCGCAGGATCACGATGGACGACGCGGACGCCGCCGAGGAAGCGCTCGAACTGCTGATGGGCGAGAAGGTCGAACCGAGGCGCAACTGGCTGGTCGAATCGGCCGCGCGGGTCGACCAGGACGCGATCGACATCTGATATCCGACCTTGACCGTCTCACAATGGCTATCTGGCTGAGGAATAGCGATGGCACGCCGTAAGGGCCCCACCACGAAGGTCGATCCGGCCGCGTTCGACAACGCGGGCGCGACCGTGATCGACAATCCGATCCGCACCGAGATCGAGGACTCCTACCTGGAGTACGCCTACTCGGTCATCCATTCCCGAGCCCTGCCCGACGCGCGGGACGGCCTCAAGCCGGTGCACCGCCGCATCCTGTACTCCATGCACGAACAGGGTTTCCGTCCGACGCACGCCTACGTGAAGTCGTCACGGGTCGTCGGGGACGTGATGGGCAAGTACCATCCGCACGGGGATCTGGCGATCTACGACGCGATGGTCCGACTCGCGCAGGACTTCTCCATGAATGCGCCGCTTGTCGACGGACACGGCAATTTCGGATCGCCAGACGACGGGCCGGCGGCGAGTCGTTACACCGAGGCGAGACTGTCCAACGAGGCAATGCTTCTCGTGAACGAGCTGGGCGAGGACACCGTCGATTTCCGCCCCACCTACGACGGATCCGAACTCGAACCGACAGTGCTGCCGGCGGCTTTCCCGAATCTGCTGGTGAACGGCACGTCGGGTATCGCGGTCGGTATGGCGACGAACATGATCCCGCACAATCTGGGTGAGGTCATCGCGGCCGCTCGCCATCTGATCACGCATCCCGATGCCTCACTCGACGACCTGATGGCCCGCATCCCCGGCCCGGACCTGCCGACCGGCGGGCTGCTGCTCGGCCTCGACGAGGTCCGCAAGGCGTACGAGACCGGCCGTGGCATTGTTCGCATGCGCGCCAAGGTGGAGACCGGGCCGCTGGAGGGCAGCCGGGGCCGGCAGGCGATCACGGTGACCGAGCTGCCCTACGGCGTCGGGCCGGAGAAGATCATCGAGAAGATCACCGACGAGGTCACCAAGTCCAAGCGCCTCACCGGTATCGCCGACGTCAAGGACCTGACCGACCGCGAGAACGGCACCCGGCTGGTGATCGAGTGCAAGGTCGGCGTGAACCCCACCGCGTTGCTGGCCGATCTCTACCGGCTGACGCCGATGGAACAGTCGTTCGGTATCAACAATCTCGTGCTGGTCGACGGCCAGCCGCGCACGCTCGGTCTCAAGGCGCTGCTGGAGGTCTTCCTCGCCCACCGCTACGAGGTGGTCACCCGACGGACCCGCTATCGCCGCCGCAAGCGCGAGGAGCGGCTGCACCTGGTCGAGGGCCTGCTCAAGGCCCTGCTCGACATCGACAAGGTGATCAAGCTGATCCGCAACAGCGAGAACGCCCAGGCCGCGAAGGACGGCCTGATCAGGCAGTTCAAGCTGTCCGAGATCCAGGCCACCTACATCCTGGACACCCCGCTGCGCCGCCTGACCCGCTACGACAAGATCGAGCTCGAGTCCGAACAGGACAGACTGCGCACCGAGATCGCCGAGCTGTCCAAGATTCTGGACGACGACAAGGTGTTGCAGAAGCTGGTGTCGGACGAACTGGCGAAGGTCGCGAAGGATCTCGCCGGAGACCGTCGCACGTCACTGATCGACGGTGACCTCAAGGAGGTGCTCGCCGCGTCGAAACCGGCCGGCCCGCTGGAGGTCGCCGACGATCCGTGCCAGGTGATCCTGTCCGCCACCGGTCTCGTCGCCAGGACGGCTGCCGAGTCGGAGGAGTCGTCCGAGGCCCGCCGCCGCAACGGCCGCACCCGGCACGACGCGATCGCCGCGCTCGTGCACACGACGGCGCGCGGCCAGATCCTGTTGATCACCAACGAGGGCCGCGCGGTGAAGACGGACGTGCTGCCGCTGCCGGTGCTGCCGCAGCACGCCGGCACGGTGTCGCTGAGCGGTGGCATGGCGGCCAGCGAACTGGCGGCGCTGCACGCCGGTGAGAAGGTCATCGCGATCGCGCCGCTCACCGACGAGACGGAATCACCGGGCATCGCGCTGGGCACGCGTCAGGGTGTGGTCAAGATCTGTGCGCCGGAATGGCCGGTCCGGTCGGACGAGTTCGAGGTGATCACCCTGAAGGACGGCGATTCCGTGGTCGGCGCCGCCTGGCTGACCGACGGCACCGAAACGCTGGCGTTCGTGTCGTCGGACGCGTCGCTGTTGCGCTACGCGGCCAACCTGGTCCGTCCGCAGGGCCTCAAGGGCGGCGGCGTGGTCGGCATCAACCTGGCGGCCGACGCCGAGGTGGTCTTCTTCGGCGCGATCCGCACCGACGACGTGGAGCACGGCGAGCCGCTGGTGATCACGTCCACCGGCATCAGCGTGAAGGTCACGCCGTTCGAGGAGTACCCGGCCAAGGGCCGCGCCACCGGCGGTGTCCGCGCCCAGCGCTTCCTGAAGGGTGAGCACCGCCTGCGTCTGGCGTGGATCGGTCCACGGCCGGCCGGCGCGACCGACAACGGCGCCCCGGTCGAACTGCCCGAGACCGACATGCGACGAGACGGTTCCGGCGCCGCCCATCCAGGTCCGGATCTGGTCGGTCATCTGATCGAGCGGTCCTGACACAGGGCGCCGACGACCGCGACGATGTCGACGACGCCGAGCGCGCGCATCCGGGCGACGTATTCCTCCGTCAGCGCGCGGACCTGGTCGGCCACCAGTCCGGGCGGCAGGGCGACCACGACGGTCCCGAGTCGGCGGGCGGTGTGCAGGACGCCGTCGGTCTCCAGTTCGCGGTAGGCCCGCGCCACCGTGCCGGCGGCCAGTCCCAGGTCGCCGGCGAGTTGCCGGATCGTCGGCAACTGAGCCCCGATCGGCAACTGACCGCCGGCGATCAGCAAGCTGAGCTGGTCACGCACCTGCCGCCACGGCGGGACGCCGTTCGTGACGTTGACGACGAGCCGGGGCGCATCAGCCATGCTTCGGCGCGCCGATCACCCGGCTCCAGCCGATCAGCGCCACGACCAGCAGCGCGACGCTCGCCCACAACGACACCGGCGCGAAGCCGTCCAACCATGCCGGCGCGTGCGAAACCCTTGCCAACGAGGCCAACCGGTCCGCGCCCGCACCGATCAGCAGTGCGGACCCCAACACGCCGACGCCCACGGCGACCCGTGCGCTGCGCATCCGCAACGCGCCGTCCACCCGGTCGTCGGCCGCCGCCGGCCGGATCGCGGCCAGCCACCCGATCCCGTACACCGCAAGCGAACTCGCGCCGACAACCATGATCAGGTACCAACCGGCGCCGGACATCGCGAGCGCCACGACAGCGAACGCGACGGCCACCGCTGTCAGACCTAGGTGCAGCCCGATGGCCCACACCGGGACCAGCCCGCGCCAGCCACGCCGCGCCAGCGACGCGGTCCGCAGGGCACCACGCCGAGGCAGGAGGCTGCCCAGCGTCTCGGCCAGCAGCCACGCCACCAGCAGCGAGCCGAGCAGGTGGAAGGAGCCGAGATCATTGGCCGGACCGATCAGCGCCGGCATGGCCCGCGCGGTCAGCGGCGCCAGGAACATCAGCGGCGCAACGAGAATCCGCCGCTCCCGCAGGTATCGGACCACGACGGCGATCTGATCCGCCGTCGGATCGGCGACGTCACCCCACCGCCGCAGCACCCGGTTGCCGACCCAACCGGTTGGCCAGGTCAGGATCATCAGCACCAGCCACAGACCGCGTAGAGGTACTGCGCCAGCATCCCCGCCTCCTTTGTACCGTGATCTTAGCACAAAGTTGGCACTCGTGCGGCGCCTTTCCGGACCGGGGTCTCACATTTATGTCGCACCGCTGATAGCGGAACAGATGTGGTCACCCTCGATCCGAAATTCGCACTGGGAGTTTGACAACCATGCCGCACATCTGCTATTTCAATCCGCCGGATAAAGGCGTCCCGAGCGTGCTGTCCACTGCGGACTGTTATCTGTGAAAATGACCACACTGCTCCGTATGGGTGAAAACCGCTAGAGTGAACGCGCTGCGACTAACGGCGGACGCTCGCTTGCGATGTTCGACATGACACTGGTGCCGCCTCCTGTAGCAACGAGGCAGTCGCGGCCCCAACCTTTGGCACGCCCACTGGAGGACTGAGGGTGCGCGGAGTACGTACGTTCGTTGGCGCCACCGACCCGTCTCCGTCCTCGCAGTCCGCCGCCATCGTCGTGACCCACCGATTAACCCGCGCGCTGTTGACGGTCGTCGTACCGACGCTGAACGAAGAGGCGAACATCGCGTGGGTGCTCGGCCGCATGCCCCGCGACGTCGACGAGATCATCCTGGTGGACGGCCGTTCCACCGACCGGACCGTCGAGGTCGCCAAGCAGGTGCGGCCGGATCTGGTGGTGGTCAGCCAGCCGGCGAGGGGCAAGGGCGCCGCGTTGCTGACCGGGATCGGCATGGCCACCGGCGACATCGTGATCATGATCGACGCGGACGGCTCCATGGACCCGGCCGAGATCCCCGCTCTCGTCGGCGCGCTGTACGCGGGTGCCGACCTGGTCAAGGGATCACGGGCCAGTTCGGGCGGCGCGTCGCTGGACTTCTCGCCGACCCGGCGGATCGGCAACTGGGCGCTCACCAGAACGGCGAACTGGTTGTATCGGCAACGGTGGCGTGAACTGTGTTATGGCTATGCCGCGTTCTGGCGCGACGTACTTCCCCTGCTCGGGGTGACCGACGCCGTGAATTCACTGGTCAGCCTGGCCGATGCCGCCGCCATCAATGCCGATGTCACCGTCGGCGAAGGCATGGATTACGGGTTCGGTTTCGAGATCGAGGCATTGCTGTTCTGTCGCGCCGCACGCGGGGGGCTGCGGATCGCGGAAGTCTTCAGCTTCGAACATCCCCGGCGCAGCGGTGAGTCCAACCTGGCCACCTGGCGGGACGGCTGGCGGGTCGCGACCACCCTGATGCGCGAACGTGGGTTCACCGCCGCGGGTGCACCGCTCCGCACGCAGCGTGCCTACCCGATCGTGCCCGCCCTGCACGAAACCGAGGAGGGGCGGCCGTGAGAGCCACCGATCGACACCGATGGTGAGCCACGCGCCCGCCGTCCCCACCCACCGCAGACGCCGGGACACCACCGAACTCACCGTCACCCGCACGGCGGATCTCGCCGGCCTGACCGAGGCCGGCCTGACCGAGGAGTGGCGCGCGCTGGCCGACCGTGGCGCGCCTCGCAATCCGTTCGCGGCACCGGACTGGACCACCACGTGGCTGCGGCACTTCGTGGCCGAGCGCGACACGGCGGTGCTGGCGATCCGGCGCAACGACGACCTGATCGGCATCGCGCCCTGGTACGTCCGCCGCATCGCGGGCGGCATCCGTACCGTCCAGCTCGCCGGCACCGTTCGGCATCCCGAGCTGACCGAGTTGCCACAGGTGATCGCGGCGCCGGGAGAGCACCGCTCCGTGTTGCGAGCGGCGATCGAGTACTGGTGCTCTCGTCCGGGAACATGGGACTGGTTGGAACTTCCGATCGAGAACGGCCAGGGCTGGTTCGAGCCGGAATGGCTCGGAGCGGGCTTCGTGGTACGGCACAAGGCGGTCCGGCCGGCGGTGGTGCTGCCGCTGCCGGACGACGTGGCCACCCTCAAGTCGGGCCTGAAGCGCAACGTCACCGAGAGCGTCCGGCGCGCCCGCAACCGGCTGGACCGTTCCGAATCGGACTGGGAGATCACCGCTCACACCGGCGAAGCGGTCGCGGCGGCCCTGCGGACCCTGCGTGCGCTGCACCGGACACGGGCCGAACTGGCCGGCCGCCGCCGCCATCCCGACATGCTCGCCGACGACGACCGCTTCGCCTGCTACGCCGAGGCCGTCGGCCGGCTGGCCGATGCCGACCGCGCCGAGGTGCTCACCCTGGACGTGGCGGGCGTGGCCGTGGCCGCGCTGCTGGTGCTGCGGTCGGCGCAGGCCGGCTACCTGGCGCTGAGCGGTGTCGCGCCGGCGTGGTGGCAGGTCAGCCCGGTGACGTTGTTGCAGTGGACCGCGATGTGCAGGGCGGTCGAGCGCGGGGACGCCGAGGTGAACCTGTCCATGGGGCCGGACGTCGCGAAGCTGCGCTGGAGCGAACACGTCGTGCCGCACATGGAGTTCGTGGTGTGCGGGCCGAGGACGCGCTCGCGCCTGCTGCTGACCGGGTACACCGCGCTCGGCGTCGTGGCCGGCATGCGGCGGGAGACGCGCCGGCACGAGGTGGCCAGGTGAGGAAGGTGTGCGTCGTTGGTTCCGGCTGGCGGTTCACCAGCGGCATCAGCTACTACACGTGCCATCTCAGCGGTGCGCTGGCCGCACGGGCATCGGTGTCGGTGATCCTGATGCGGCGACTGCTGCCCCGCTTCTGCTACCCCGGCCGGGCCAGGGTCGGCAAGCCGCTGGCACGGTTGGCGTATGACGACCGGGTGCGGGTGTTCGACGGCGTCGACTGGTTCTGGCTGCCCAGCATCGTGCGCGCGATCCGGTGGCTGCGGCGCGAGCGGCCCGAAGTCGTGGTGTTCCAGTGGTGGACCGGCACCGTCGTGCACAGCTATCGGTTGCTCGCCGCGGTGGCCAGGTCGCTCGGGGCACGCGTCGTGATCGAGTTCCACGAGGTCCAGGACACCGGCGAGCTGCGGGTGCCGTTCGCGGCCGCGTACACCAGGTGGGCACTGCGCGGGCTGCTGCGTGGCGCGGACGGCTTCGTCGTCCACTCGCGACACGACAGGGACGCCCTCGCCGCCGCGTACGACCTGTCCGGCCGGCCGGTCACGGTGGTCGGGCACGGCCCGTTCGACCATCATCGGGCAACCGCCGTGCCCGCCGAGGACGCTGCCTGCCGGCTACTGTTCTTCGGCACGATCCGGCCTTACAAGGGCCTGGAACACCTGATCACGGCGTTCGACGCCCTGGACGAGGGGTTCCGGCTGACCGTCGTCGGCGAGACGTGGGAAGGCTGGACGGCGCCGCTGGACCTGATCGCGGCATCGCCGCATCGCGACCGGATCACGCTGGTCAACCGGTACGTTTCCGACGACGAGGTGACGGCGCACTTCGCGCGGGCCGACATCGTCGTGCTGCCCTACCTGCGGTCGTCCGCCAGCGGCCCGCTGCACATCGCGATGAGCAACGGCCTGCCCGTCGTGGTGACACCGGTCGGTGGCCTCGCCGAGGCCGTCGCCGACTACCCCGGCGCGATCACGGTCCCACCTGCCGACGTCCCCGCCCTGACGAACGCGTTGCGCGTGGCCGCGACCATGATCGGGCAGCGCCACGACGACCCGCACTCGTGGCAGCGCAACGTCGACGCGATCCTGGCCTTCGCGCGGGCGATGGAGCCGGCCTGATGCGGATCGGGATCGTCAGCCCTGGATATCCGCCGACGACGGGTGGCATCGAGGTCGTCGTCGCGCGGACGGCGCGGGCACTGGCACGGGCCGGGCACACGGTCGAGGTGCTGGCGGCGGAGCGACGCCGCGACCTGCCACCGGTGAGCGACGACGACGGCGTCGTCGTGCGGCGATTCCGATCGACGCGGTCCACGAACTTCCCGGTGGCGCCGGGATTGTGGCGGCACGTCCACGGCTACGACGTGCTGCACGGCCACGGCTATCACACCCTGGCAGCGCTGGGCGCGGCAGTGGCCGCGCCACGCACCCGGTTCGTGTTCTCGCCGCACTACCACGGCACCGGCCACTCCCCCGCACGCGCCGCACTGCACGTGGCGTACCGGCCGATCGGGCGGTACGGATTCCGGCGGGCGGCGACGGTGGTCTGCGTGTCGCGAGCCGAAGCCGACCTGGTCCGCACGCACTTCCCGTTCGCCGCGGACCGGATCCGCGTGGTGCCCAATGCCGTCGACGTCACGGCCATCCAGGCGGCGGCGCGGTTTCCGGGTAACGTGCCGGTCGTGCTCAGCGTCGGCCGGTTGGAGCGGTACAAGCGGGTCGACCGGCTGATCAGGGCGTTCGCCCTGATGCCGGAGCCGGCCGAGTTGGTGATCATCGGCGACGGCCCGGACCGCGACCGGCTGGCCGAACTGGCTCGTGGCAAGGACATCCGCCTGCTCGGCCGGGTGTCGGACGACGAGCTGCACCGCTGGTATCGCACCGCCGGGGTGGTGGCCAGTCTTTCGGAACACGAGGCGTTCGGCCTGACCGTGGCCGAGGCCATCGCGGCCGGTTCACACGTCGTCCTGTCCGACATTCCGGCGCACCGCGAATTCGGCGTGGACGAACTGGTGCCGGCGGACGCGACCGACGCCGAGGTCGCCACCGCGTTGACTCGGGCACTGACCGGTCCGGTCCCACCTGCGGTCGAGATCCCGAGTTGGGACGACGTGGCGGCCGAACTAGTCACGCTGTACGAGAAGGCGCGGGTAACGGCGTGACGCGGGTGATGGCGTGACGCGGCCGTGGGTGTCCTGGCCGTTGCTGTGGCTGACCGCGACCGGCGGCGTGGTGCTGCTCGCGGTCAGCTATTCGATGGCCGCGACGCGCGGGGTCGATGAGGGCCACTACGCGGTGTTCTGGGCCGGCATGCTGGTCTTCACGGTGCCGGCGATCGCCGTAGCCTGCTCGCGGCGGGCGTCCGACCGGGTGCGGCTGGGCTGGCTGGCCGCGTACGCGCTGTTCACGTACGTGCCGAAGTTGTTGCGCAATCCGACCGGCCCGCTGTACCACGACGAGATCGCGCACTGGCGGCAGACGGTCGGCATCGCCACCACAGGTCATCTGTTCGAGCCCAACGCCACGATCGGCATCATCAGCCGGTTTCCCGGCCTGCACATCGTGGTCGCCACCATCAGCAAGGCAACCGGGTTGTCGGTGTGGCAGGCGGCGCTGGTGGTGTTGGTGCTGGCGCACGTGCTGACCGTGCTGGGCACGGCGATGCTAGGTGAGAGCCTGTTCGGGTCGGTCCGCGCCGGCGTCGTCGTGGCGCTGGTATACAGCCTCAACTCCAGCTTTCTCTATTTCGACACACAGTTCGCGTACGAGTCGCTCGCCGTGCCACTGTTCGTGTGGTGCCTAGCGGCGCTTGCCAAGGCGCACAACGCAACCGAGCGCGGCGAGCGTCTCGGGTGGACGGTCGCGGCATCGGTGATCGGCGGCCTGACCGTCACGGTGCACCACCTGACAGCGCTGATCCTGGTGCTGGTACTGGCAATCGTCACGGCCGCCACGGTTATCAGCGCGCGCCGTGGCCGCACGTCGTGGGCGGTGGCGCGAGGGACGGCAACGGTCCTGGGGGTCACGGCCGTCGTCACGGCGGCGTGGATCGTCACGGTGGCACCGGAGACGATCAGTTATCTGTCGCCGTATCTGGGGGGCGGCCTGAGCCAGTTGTTCCACCTGTTCGCCGGCTCCGGCAGCGGCAGAACACTGTTCTCGGCCAGCACCGAACCGGCCTACGAACGGATACTGGCCTTCACCGCCCCGGTGGTCATCGGCGTACTGGCACTGATCGTGGTGGTGGCCCAACTACGGCGCCGCACCAAGCGAGAGCAGCGTTCCCAAACCAGAGCAGCGCTCTCGACAGCGCTCTCGACAACAGACGAGCAGCAGTCAGCCGCCGCCGAGCAGCAGCCACCAGGCCGAGTAGCACTCTCGGCCGCCACCGAGCGGCAATCACCAATCCGAGCGGCGCTGTCGTCGGCCGGCGAGCAGCAATCACCAACACTCCCCGCCACCGAAGAGCAGCGCTCTCCAACCCGAGCGGCGCTCTCCATCACTGGCGATGCTCAGCCGCCGGTCGCCGGGGCCCGATGGTCGACATGGCGAGCGGTGCTCTCGG
>DATBDL010000013.1:0-9937 GCA_036269975.1 Pseudonocardiaceae bacterium
TGGCATTGAACACATTCCGAAGTCGCGGATGGCCAGCGCGATTCCACCCGACCAATCACCGAACCGGTCCGGCAACTCTGCCAGACCGCCTTACCACACAACGAATTCAGCCAACTGGAGCGGGCACCGTCACCAGTGTCGAGAGGAATTTCGCGGCCCAGTCCAGCAGTTCACGATCGCGCAACGGGGGCGCCCCGATCCGGCCGCCGGCCGGGCCCTCGGTCGGCCTCGGCACCGACACCGTGTTCGCCACCGCCTTGTACAGCGCCTTGGGGTACAGGCGCTTCAACCGCACCAACTGGGAGTCCCGCAGCGGCAGCGGGGCGAACCGGATGTTGGTGCCCTGGGTTGCCACCTCCGTCACCCCGTGCGCGCGGCAGACCTGCCGGAACGTGGCCACCGCCAGCAGGTTGTCCACGGCTGCCGGTGCCGTGCCGTAGCGGTCGACGAGCTCCTCGCGTACCGCGTCCAGACCTGCCGTGTCCGCGGCGGCGGCGATCTTCCGGTACGCCTCCAACCGCAGTCGCTCGCCCGGCACGTAGTCGTGCGGGATGTGCGCGTCGACCGGCAGGTCCACCCGGACCTCCGCCAGTTCCTCGTCCGTGTCCGCCCCGTCGGCACCCGCGTGTTTGCGGAACGCCTCGACGGCTTCACCCACAAGGCGTACGTACAGGTCGAAACCGACACCGGCGATGTGACCGGACTGCTCGGCACCGAGGATGTTGCCGGCGCCCCGGATCTCCAGGTCCTTCATGGCCACCGCCATACCGGCACCCAGCTCGGTGTTCTGCGCGATCGTGGCCAGCCGGTCGTGCGCCGTCTCGGTCAGCGGCGCCTCCCGCGGATACAGGAAGTAGGCGTAGCCGCGTTCCCGGCCCCGGCCGACCCGGCCGCGCAACTGGTGCAACTGGGCCAGCCCGAGCAGGTCGCCGCGCTCCACGATCAGCGTGTTCGCGTTCGAGATGTCGAGACCCGTCTCCACGATCGTCGTGCACACCAGGACGTCGTGTTCGCGTTCCCAGAAGCCCTGGATGATCTTCTCGAGGCGGTCCTCGTTCATCTGGCCGTGCGCGGTCACGATCGTGGCCTCCGGCACGAGCTCACGCAGCCGCCGCGCCGCCTTCTCGATCGACGACACCCGGTTGTGCACGTAGAACACCTGGCCGTCGCGCAGCAGTTCGCGCCGGATCGCCGCGCCCACCTGCTTGTCGTCGTAGCCGCCGACGTAGGTCAGGATCGGGTGCCGCTCCTCGGGCGGGGTCAGGATCGTGGACATCTCGCGGATGCCGGCCAGACTCATCTCCAGGGTGCGCGGGATCGGCGTCGCCGACATCGTCAACACGTCGACGTGGGTGCGCAGCGCCTTGATGTGCTCCTTGTGCTCGACACCGAACCGCTGCTCCTCGTCCACGATCACGAGGCCGAGGTCCTTCCAGCGGATTCCGGTCTGCAACAGGCGATGCGTGCCGATCACGATGTCCACCGTGCCGTCGGCGAGACCGGCGATGGTCGTCTGGGACTCCATCGGGTCGGTGAACCGCGACAGTCCCTTGACGGTCACCGGGAACGGCTGCATCCGCTCGCCGAACGTGTTCAGGTGCTGCTGGGCGAGCAGCGTCGTCGGCACGAGCACCGCGACCTGCTTGCCGTCCTGCGCCGCCTTGAACGCGGCCCGCACGGCGATCTCGGTCTTGCCGTAGCCGACATCGCCGCAGATCACCCGGTCCATCGGCACCGGCTTGCGCATGTCGGCCTTGACCTCGTCGATCGCGGCGAGCTGGTCGGGGGTCTCGTCGAACGGGAACGCGTCCTCGAGCTCGCCCTGCCACGGCGTGTCCGGGCCGAACGCGTGGCCGGGCGCGGACTGCCGGGCGGCGTAGAGCTGCACCAGTTGGGCGGCGATCTGCTTGACCGCCTTCTTGGCCTTGGCCTTGGTGTTCTTCCAGTCCGATCCGCCGAGCTTGTTCAACGTGGGCAGTTCGCCGCCGACGTAGCGCGAGATCTCGTCGAGCTGGTCGGTCGGCACGAAGAGCCGGTCGCCCGGCTGGCCGCGCTTGCTGGCGGCGTACTCCAGCACCAGGTACTCCCTGGTTGTCCCGGCGCCGGCTGTGTCCTTAGTCGTGCGCTGCACCATCTCCACGTAGCGGCCGATGCCGTGCTGCTCGTGCACGACGTGGTCGCCCGGCTTGAGCGCGAGCGGATCGACGGCGTTGCGGCGGCGGCTGGGCAGGCTGCGGCGCATGTCACGGGTGGACGTGCCGCCACGGCCGCCGGTCAGGTCGGTCTCGGTGAGCACGACGAAACCCAGTGCCGGCGCGAGGAAACCGTCCTCCAGCCGGCCACGCACGACCGTGACCAGCGCCGCCGCGGGCTGTTCGCGCAGCCCGTGCTCCGCGAGCACGGCCGGCACGTCGGCATCGCGTAGCTGTTCCACGGCCCGCTGCGCGGTACCGGAACCCGGCACGACGAGCACGGCCGTGCCACCGGTGGCCACGTGCGCGCGCAGGTCGAGGAACGCCTTGGGCAGATCGCCCCGATACGCCTCGGCCGGCCGGAGGTCCAGCCGCAGTACGTCGGCATCCTCGCTGGTGAGCTGCGACAGTGTCCACCATGGACGATCGGATTCCCTGGCATGCGTTGCCACATCGGCCAACGCGCGATAGGCGGACGCCCCGAGATCGATCGGCGCGCGCCCGCCGCCGGCGGCCGCCATCCAGGACGCCTCGAGGAACTCCTGGCCGGTGCGCACCAGATCGTGCGCGCGGGCACGGACCTTCTCCGGGTCGGCGATGACGACGTGCGTGCCCTGCGGCATGAAGTCGGTGAGCAGCGGCATGTCACCGGGGATCAGGGCGGGGATCAGGGCTTCCATGCCCTCGCTCGGAATCCCCTCGGCCAGCTTGGCCAACATCTCGGCGAGCTGCGCGTCGGCGTGGTGCTCGGCGGCCAACTCGGCGGCGCGGGCACGGACGTCCTCGGTGAGCAGCAGTTCGCGGCAGGGGGTGGCGGTGACGCCGGTGATCTCGCCGGGCAGCGACCGCTGGTCGGCGACGCCGAAGGCGCGGATCTCGGCCACCTCGTCGCCCCAGAACTCGGCGCGGACGGGATGCTCGGCGGTGGGTGGGAAGAGGTCGAGAATGCCGCCGCGGACCGCGAACTCGCCGCGCTTCTCGACCATGTCCACGCGGGCGTAGGCCAGCTCGGTCAGGCGGGTGACGACCTGCTCGAAGTCGAGTTCGGCACCGACGTCGAGCCGAACCGGCGTGAGCTCGCCGAGACCGGGCGCGAGCGGCTGGATCAGGCTGCGCACGGTTGCGACGACGACCCGCAACGGACCGGCGGGGTGCTCCTCGGGATGCGCGAGCCGGCGCAGCACGGCGAGCCGCTGACCCACGGTGTCGGCGCGCGGCGAGAGCCGCTCGTGCGGCAGCGTCTCCCAGCTCGGGAAGGCGGCCACGGCGTCCGGGCCGAGCAGGTCGGCGAGCACGGCGGTCAGTTCCTCTGTGAGCCGGCCGGTCGCCGTGACCATCAGTACCGGCACCCCTGCGCCACCGCTGTCGGTCGCTTCCGCCAGCGCGGCTGCGACAAGTGGTCGAGCGGCCAGCGGACCCTCGAGTTCGAGCAGCCCGGCCCCGGCGTGCTCGACGACGGAGGCAAGTCCGGCGTCGGGCAGCACGGCACGCAGCAGTCCGGACAACGGTCCAACAGTGAGCACGGTGAGCTCTCCTCGACACGAGCGAACGCGAACAGACCCCTGCCTGGGACGAGCCGCCGGAGGGGTTCTCGTCCCCCAGCCTACGTGGAACGGCGGACAGGCCAGCCGACTCGGCCCTTTCGGGCCACCGTCACCGCCGCTGCCGGGGACGACAGTCCAACGCCTGCCAGACCGATGTTCGTCCCCGCCACCAGGCCGCCATCTCCGGGCTGATCGAGGTGCCGACAGCCAGGATGTCCGCGACCCTGCGGTGTATCTCGACCGAGGGCCCCAGCGGCTCGTGGTGCGCGATGCGGTTGCGCAGCTTGATGATCGCGTCCAACTGCCGATCCGTCTCGGCCGGCCGCGGTCGGTGCGGCGAGTGGGGGAAGGCGTGGCTGAGATGACCGAGCCACACCGTCTGCCGGTAACCGCTTGCGGTGAAGCGCCAGAAACCGAGCGACAGCTCAGCGATGACCTGGCCGGACGTCGGCCGGTGCGAACCGTGTTGGACCGTGTTGATCGCCTTGGCCACCTTCGACCAGGTTCGCGGTTGCAGCGGGAAGGTTCGATCGAACAGCCAGTGCGGGGCACCGCGAGAACGACCGGCGCAGATCGCTTGATCGATGTTGTTCCGCCAGGCCACCTCGAACCAGCCGATCAGTTCGAACAACGCCGTGCTGGCACGACAGTTCCAGGCATAGAGGCCCAGCGCGGCGGCCGAGCCCGCTGCGGCGATATAGGGGGCCAAGCGCGGCCGGGAGAGCCAGTCCTGAACCCAGTCCGGCAGAGCATCCCGCACGTGCGGTCCGTTTCGCACTCGGTCGTCCTTTGATATGATGTTCGACGAGAGCCCCGGACAGTTCCCTGTCGCCCTGGTAGCGATAGATCACCGGGGCCTTGACTTTCTCTGGGAACGCTAGGGACGAGCGCCGACAGTTCTGGCCCGGTTTACCGGGCAGGCCAACAGACTTCGCCCGATCGAGTGGCGAATTGCCGCAGCGGCAAAGTGTCTACATCGGACTCAGAACACCGGGTCACGTTTGGCGAGGAATGCCGCGACGCCCTCCGCGTACTCCGCGCTGACCACTGCCGCGTCGTACAGGGCTTGGACCTCTTCGTCCTCGTCGGGTTGGCCGGTGTTCACTCTGTTGATGATCTGCTTCGCGCCGTGCAGGCTGACTCTTGCCCTGGTCGCGATCCGGTCGGCCAAAGCCATGGCTCGTTCGTGCAGCGAAACCGCCGGGTGGGTCTCGTTGACCAGGCCGATCCGCAGCGCTGTGGCCGCGTCGATCAGGTCGGCGCTGAACAGGATCTGTTTCGCCCACGCCGGCCCGACCGCCTGCACCAACTGCCGGGTGGACGTGGCGTTGTAGACGATGCCGAGCTTGGCCGGTGTGATGCCGAACCTGGCGTCGTCCGCGGCAAGGCGGATGTCACAGGCCAGCGCGACCTCGCAGCCGCCACCTACACAGACGCCGGTGATGGCGGCGATGGTCGGCAGCGCCAGCGTGGCGATGGCCCGCTCACCCGCGTGCACTGCCGCGCTGTACCCGCTGGCGCCGGCCGGGCCGCTGCGCAACGTCTCGAACTCGCTGATGTCCGCGCCGGCCGAGAAGTGCTCCGTACCGCGCACCACCAGCACCCGAACGGTGTCCGACGAGGCGACCTCGGCCATCAGGCCGGGCAGCGCCGACCACATCTCGTACGTCATGGCGTTGCGGCGGGCCGGGCGGTCGATGGTGAGCGTGGCGATCCGGTCGGCGACGGTCAGTCGAAGTTCGTCCACCTGACAAGCCTAAACACGGTGATCGTCCCGTAGCGCGGTCAGGCCACGGCGGAACACCGCCGCGTCCCTGCCGAGTGCCGCGAAGAAGCCGCCTTCGGTCACCGCCACGTCGGCCAGCGCTTCGGCGAGCACCGACCTGCCCGTTTCGGTGAGCACGATCCGGCGGGCGTTGGCGTCCTTCTCGTCCAGCTCGCGGGTGACCAACTGGCGGGCCGCGAGGCGGCGCAGGACCTGGCCGGTCATCATCGCGTCGGTGCCGGCGTGGTCGGCGATCCGTTGCTGTGTGGGCGATTCCTCGTGCTCACCCAGCCACCACGCGGAGGACAGCAGCACGAACTGCACATGCGTCAGGTCGTGCGGCTCCAGCGTCGCCCGCATGGCGCGCTGCCAGGTCAGCGTGACCCGCCAGAGCAGCGGGCCGGTGCCATCGTCCGGGGAAACGGCGGAGACCGGGGTACTCATGCGGTCGAGGATGCCACTACGGGCACGTCAGAGCCGTGGGTCGGCCTCAAGGTGGGACAGGCCGTTCCACGCCAGGTTCACCACGTGCGCCGCGACCTCGTCCCTGGACGGCGACCGCACGTCCAGCCACCACTGGCCGGTCAGCGCGACCATACCGACCAGCGCCTGGGCGTACACGGCCGCCAGTTTCGGGTCGTAACCGTAGTGCTCGAAGTGCACGCCCAGCACGTGTTCCACCCGGCCGGCGATATCGCCCAGCAGACTCGAGAACGTGCCGTCGCTGGTCGCGACGGGCGAATCCCGGACCAAGATCCGGAAGCCGTCCGGGCATTCGTCCACGTAGGCCAGGAACGCCCTCGCGGCCCGCTCGATCAGGTGCTTGGGGTGGGCCCGCTCGGCCAGCGCCGTCTCGATCTGGGACAGCAGGTGGCGCATCTCGCGGTCCACCACGACCGCGTAGATGCCTTCCTTGCCACCGAAGTGCGTGTAGACCACCGGCTTGCTCACGGCGGCCCGGTGTGCGATCTCCTCCACCGACGTCGCGTCGAAACCCTTTTCCGCCAACAGTGCCCGCGCCACGTCCAGCAACTGCTGGCGGCGCTCGCCGCCGGTCATCCGAACCCGGACGACCGGACCGCCCCCCGTACTCAGAGTTACCTCACCTACTGCTGATGCGCTCCAGCCGCTGCGGAGTCGGCCAGCGCACGTCGTACGCCCAGCCGAACTTCTCGAACAGCCAGATCAACCGGGCCGAGATGTCGATCTGGCCGCGCTTGACACCGTGCCGGGCGCAGGTGGGGTCGGCGTGGTGCAGGTTGTGCCACGACTCGCCCATGCTGAGGACGGCCAGCGGCCAGAAGTTGGCCGAGCGGTCGCGTGCGGCGAACGGGCGCTCACCGATCATGTGGCAGATCGAGTTGGTGGACCACGTCACGTGGTGCAGCACTGCGACCCGGACCAGGCTCGACCAGAAGAACGCGGTCAGCGCGCCCCACCACGACCAGGTGATCAGGCCGGCGATCAGCGGGGGCAGCAGCAGCGTGCCGATGGTGGACAGCCAGAACAGGTCGCTCACCCGAACGATGTCCTTGTCCGCCAACAGGTCCGGCGCGAAGCGCTCCTTGTTGGTGATGTCGCGCTCGAACAGCCAGCCCATGTGCGCGTGCCAGAAGCCCTTGGCGATGGCGACCGGGGACGTGCCGAACAGCCACGGCGAGTGCGGGTCGCCGTCACGGTCGGAGAAGGCGTGGTGGCGGCGGTGGTCGGCGACCCAGATGGTCGGCGGTCCCTGCATGCCCATGCTGCCGGCGACGGCGAGCGCCACCCGCAGGCCCCGCTTCGCCTTGAACGAGCTGTGCGTGAAGTGCCGGTGGTAGCCGATGGTCACGCCGAGGCAGCTCACCAGGTAGAACACCACCGCGAGGACCACGTCGAGCCAGGTGAGGCCCCAGCCCCAGGCGAACGGGATGGCCGCGATCAGCGCGACCATCGGCACCAGGACGAACACGTACACCGCGAACTGCGACCACGTGTGTCGCCGGCCGGAGACGACCGGTTTGGCACCGCCCGAGGCGGGCTGCTCCGTCACGTCGAGGGTGCTGGTCATGTGGTACCTCACCGTCTTAGGGGAACCTAACCTACGCCACCGTAACCTACGAAAGCGTAAGTTGGAACCACTCCGTGTGCCAGGGCACAGCCGGCCCAACGGGCTCGGCCGATCGGCACGGACTCGGCACCGACACGCGACATGCAGCCCGGCGGAAACCCACCTGACCCAGGCATGTCACCATGTTTATCGTTACGAGCGGGTGGCGACCACGTCGCAATCCGCTCGATCCGCCGTAGTGTAAAGGCAGCACCTCGGATTTTGGTTCCGATGGTCCAGGTTCGAATCCTGGCGGCGGAGCAGGACAAAGGACCACCTCGATATGACGTCGCCACTGACACCGGACGGGGGTGCCGCCCTGACTGACGAGGTGGACAGCCTGTCGACCGGCGACTACGCGCCGGTCGGGCAGATCGATGTTCCCGTCAGCCCGTCCTACGGCGAGATTTCCGAGGCGTGGCTGCTGGGCCGGGCACGCGAACTGGTCGCGGTCACGCAGCGCAGCGACCCGCAGACCCAGCGGGACATCGTCGAGGAGATGGACGAGCTGCTGGCCGAGACCCGCCGGCGCGCGGCGCCGATGACGGTCGCCCAGGTGTTGCGCAGCGCGATCTTCGCCCGGTTCCACGCACAGCAGCACGCGGAGGACGTCGCCCCGCTGCTGACCGAACTGCTGGAGCACTCCAACCGGCACGGCCTGATCGTCATGGCGGCCGCGGCACACGCGCTGACCGCACGCCAGCGACAGACCGAGGGCCACGAGGACGCCGCGGTCACCGAGGCGGCCAAGGCGCTGGCGATCCTCGACGACGACACGCTGCGCGATCGCATGGCAAGCCGGGGCGAGCAGCGCGTGCTGTCCGGCGTGCTGGTGGACATCGCCATGGTGCTCACGAAACTGGGCGTGTACGAGGTGGCCGACCAGGTGATGGCCCGCGCCGACGCGGCCGTCCAGTACGGCGGCGGGCCGCACGAGATCGCCATCCACCTGTTCAACCGGGTCCAGCTCCAGCTCGGCTGGGCGATGCGACTGGAACGGCTCGGCGACGACGACGGCGCCCGGCAGCGGATCGCCACCGCGGCCGCCATGGCCACCGCGGCCGAGGGGCCGTTCGCGCAGTCGCTGTTCCCCCGTGACACGCAGCGCTCGGCCGCCGAGCAGGTCCCCGTCCTCGGCGCGGCACTGGCCCTGCACGAACCGGACGAACGGCATCTCGAACGGCTCTACTCGCTGCTCGAACAGACCAGGCGCCTGCACGAGACCATCACGGTGACCATCGCGATCGCGCGCTGCCTCGCCACGGCGAACCGAGTGGACGACGCGCTCGCCGCGATCGCCGATCTCCGGGAACAGCTCGCCGGCGAGCGGTCGAACCGCGTGCTGCGGCTGTCGCTGGTGCGCGAGTTCGCCCGACTGTCCGGACCGGACGGTGGCGAGCTGACCACCAGCGCCCTCGAGGACTACGTGGCCGAGCTGGAGAACGAGCTGTGGGTCACCCAGGACGCCAGGATCGCCGCGCTGACCACCCGGCGCGAGCACGCCCGGCTGTCCCGTGAGCACGGCGTCATCGCCATCGCCGCCATGCAGGACCCGCTGACCGGGCTCGCCAACCGGCGCGCGCTGGACGAGCGGCTGGACCAACTGCTCGGCTCGCCGAACGACCAACCGGTGGCGATCGCGCTGATCGACCTGGACGGGTTCAAGAACGTCAACGACCGCGCGTCGCACGCCGAGGGCGACGACGTGCTGCGGGTCATCGCCAGCACGGTCCGCAACACGCTGCGCGGTGGTGACCTGGTGGCCCGCTACGGCGGTGACGAGTTCGTCGCGCTGCTGCCCGGCGCTCCGCTGAGTGCTGCCGAGGCCGCGCTCAACCGTGCCGCACGGGCGGTCGCGAACCTGCCGGTGGACCTGTCGCACGCCGTCACGCTGTCGATCGGCGTCATCGCGGTGCGGCCGAACGAGACGGCCTCGTCCGTGCTCGCCCGCGCCGACGCCGCGATGTACCTGGCCAAGCGGTCCGGCGGGAACCAGGTCGTCGCGGAGCCACAGCCGAACTCGGGGGCGGACTGCGGGCCGGAGAACGGCGCCGGCGACAACGGGTCGGAGCTGGCCACCGGCCGGACGTGGATGCTCCCGGACGCACCGTAGGATCGACGCACACCCCCAGCACATTCCGCACCGGACCGGCGTTTCGCGCCGCCGTCCGGTCGGGACGTGCCGACGACGCGATCGACCACGAGGAGTTCCTCGATGCCCGACGGCGGGACCAACCAGCACGCCAACTCCGCGACGGGACCGGTGAGCACGATCATCCTGGCGGCCGGTGAGGGCACCCGGATGCGCTCGGCCGTACCCAAGGTGCTGCACATGATCGCCGGCCGC
>DATBDL010000014.1:0-5325 GCA_036269975.1 Pseudonocardiaceae bacterium
GCTCGGCGTGCACCTGGTCGCCGCCGGCGTCGCACCGTCCGCCCTCGACATCTCCGCCGATCCCAGCCTGCCACTCTGACAATCTGTCGGTGCCGGGTGGCATGGTGATCGCCATGCCACTGGTGCGAGCGGTATCCGACGAGCGGGACGCCCTGCTGGCGTTCCTCGCCGAGCAGCGCGACGGCGTCGTCAACGCGCTGCGCGGCCTGACCGACGAGCAGGCGGCCAGCACGCCCAGCGCGAGCGAGTTGTCGCTGGCCGCCATCGTGAAGCACCTGACAGCGTGCGAACGTCGGTGGTCCGTGGTCGGCGTCGCCGGCCGGGAGGACCCGGAGATCTGGCCGGTCCAGGACTGGGGAGCCGAATTCCGGCTCGCCGAGGACGACACGGCCGAGCGCCTGCTCGCGGACTACGCCGATGTGGCCCGTGCGACCGACGAGATCGTCGCCGCCGTCCCCAACCTGGCCGCGCCGGCCGGTCCGGACGGTTTCCGCTCGATCCGATGGGTGCTGCTGCACCTGATCGAGGAAACCGCCCGGCACGCCGGCCACGCCGACATCATCCGCGAGTCGATCGACGGCAGCAGTGCCGCTGATCTCGCGCGCTAGTCGATCCGGTACTCCGCGTCCGATATATCCGTGATCAACATGTGGCCCGGTTGGTGCGTGATGGCGAACGGCGGGCGGGACGCCATTACCGCGGCCTGGGGAGTCACGCCGCAGGCCCAGAACACGGGCACGTCACCGGCATCGAACGCCACCGGGTCGCCGAACCGCGGCTGGTCGATGTCGTCGATGCCCAGTGCGCCCGGATCGCCGACATGCACCGGCGCCCCGTGCACGGCCGGCATCCGGCCGGTCAGCCGGATCGCGGTGTCCACGAGTTCGGCCGGGATCGGCCGCATGGACACCACCAGCGGACCGTGCAGCCGTCCGCCCGGCCGGCACATCCGGTTCGTCACGTACATCGGCACGTTCGTGCCCTGCTCGACGTGCCGCAGCGGCAGCCAGGCGGCGGCCAGCGCCGTCTCGAACGTGAAGCTGCACCCGAGCAGGAAGGTGACCAGCTCGCCGGACCACAGGTCGGTCACGTCGGTCGGCTCGGCCACCAGCACGCCGTCCCGCCAGACGCGGTAGCCGGGCAGGTCGGTGCGCAGGTCGATGTCGTTGCCCAGCACGGTGTCCGTCCCGCCGGGATCGGTGATGTCGAGCACCGGGCACGGTTTCGGGTTGCGCTGGCAGAACAACAGCACGTCGTACGCCCAGTCGACGGGCACGGCGATCAGGTTCGCCTGCGCGTAGCCGAGCGACCAGCCGGCGGTCGGCCGGCGGGTGCCGGCGCGGAACGCGGAGCGGGCCTGCGCCGGACTCAGGATCGCCGGGTCCGGAATGGAAATCATGGTTGTCATGGTGCGCTCCATGGGGCTCGTCCGCTGGCGGGATGGCTCAGGTGAGCTCGCGGCCCGCGGTTTCCGGCAGGCCGAGCAGTGCGAGTACCGCGATGCCGTAACCGAGTGCGCCGAAGCCCATGGCCGCGCCGATACCGACGCCGGAGGCCAGGAAGCCGACCACGGTGGGGAAGAACGCGCCGACCGCCCGGCCGAAGTTGTAGGTGAAGCCCTGGCCGGTGCCGCGCAGGCTGGTTGGATAGAGCTCGGCCAGGAACGAGCCGAAACCACTGTAGATCGCGGACGACGCGAAGCCGAGCGGGAAGCCGAGCAGCATGACGGCCGTGTTCGCGCCGGCCGGAATGCTGGTGTAGCCGACGATCAGGGCGGCGGACAGCACGGCGAACAGCGCGAACGTCCGCTTGCGGCCGAACAGGTCGGTGAGGTAGCCACCGGTGACGTAGCCGAGGAACGCGCCGGAGATCACGAACGCCAGGTAGCCGCCGGTGTTCACGACGGACAGGTGGCGTGCCGTCTTGAGATAGGTCGGCAGCCACGTCGCCAGCGTGTAGTAGCCGCCCTGCACGCCGGTGGCCAGCGCTGCCGCGAAGAACGTGGTCCTGCCCAGCCCGCCGCCCAGAATCGCCCGGAACGAGCCACGGTCCCTTGTGGACTGACGGATCGGCGCGTCGGCGACACGGCGCCGCAGGTAGAACACGAGCACCGCCGGCAGCGCGCCGGTGAAGAACAGGACGCGCCACGCGATCGCGGGGCTGGCCAGCGAGAACACCAGCGTGGACACGATCACGGCCAACGCCCAGCCGACCGCCCACGAGCTCTGGACGAAGCCGACCGTGCGGCCGCGGTAGCGGGGCAGCGCGTACTCGGCGACCAGGATCGCGCCGATCGCCCACTCGCCGCCGAAACCGACACCCTGTAGGCCGCGCAGCACGAGCAGGGCAGGGTAGTCCGGGGCGAACCCGCAGAGCACGGTGAACAGCGCGTAGGTCGCGACGGTGAACATCAGCGTCCGGACGCGGCCGATCCGGTCGGCCAGGATGCCGGCCAGCGCGCCGCCGACGCCGGAGGCTACCAGGGTGACGGTGGACAGCAGGCCCGCCGCACCGGTCGAGAGGTGGAAGTAGGCGGCGATGGCGACCAGGCCGAGCGGAAGGACCTGGAAGTCGTAGGCGTCGAGGCCGTAGCCGCCGAACGCGCCGGCGAACGCCCTGCGACCCGCTGGTCCGAGGGTGCGGAACCAGGAGCCGCCGGTGGCCCGCTGATCGATCGAGGTTGTGCTCATGGACACCTCGCTGGGTGGTGGATGTGATGCCCACCACGTTAGGGATTGTTCAACAATCCTGCAATACTCATGTTGGCTGATTCTCGAATCTGGTGGTTGACTGGTCTGGGAAGAGCCAGACCATGGAGGGGACCGTTGAGCATCGACGCCGTCGAGACCGAACGTTCGCCGCTGGACCGCCCCAGCACCGCGGAACGCGCGGCCGACGTGCTCCGCGACCGGATCGCCGAGGGCTACTACCGGCCGGGCAGCCGGCTGTCCGAGGACGCGCTGTGCGGGGAACTGCGGATCTCGCGGAATACGTTGCGGGAGGCGTTCCAGATGCTCACCCACGAGCGGCTGCTGTCGCACGAGCCGTACCGGGGCGTTTCGGTGCGCGTGTTGACCGCCCAGGACGTGATCGACCTCTACCGCGTCCGCAAGGTGATCGAGTGCGGTGCGGTCAGCGCAGGATCGACGGGCGACCTGGACCGGGTGGCGGCGGCAGTCGCCGAGGGCGAACTGGCCGAGACGGACGAGGACTGGCAGGGCCTAGGCACCGCGAACATCCACTTCCACCAGGCCCTGGTGGCGCTCGCCGGTAGTCCGAGGCTGGTGGACCTGATGCGCGGCATCCTGGCCGAGCTGCGGCTGGTGTTCCACGTGATGTCGGACGCCCGCAGGTTCCATGAGCCCTACCTGGCCCGCAACCGCGACCTGCTCGAACTGCTGCGGGCGGGTGATCGTGCGGCCGCCGTCGAGTCGCTGAGCGAGTACCTCGACATCGCGGAACGGCAGTTGGTCGACGAGTTCACCCGAGCCGAATGAGTCTCGCGTTGGTAGGCCGGAACCCGCAGCCGTCGAAGTAGAACGCGATCAGGTGATCTTCGAAGTCGACATGTAGCCATTCACAGCCGGCGGTTCTGGCACCGTCGGCGGCGAGGCCGACCAGCCGAGTCCCGATCCCGATGTGCCGAGCGGTCCCGCCGACGACGGTGTCCAGGACGAACGCGTGCACGCCACCGTCCCAGGCGACGTTGACGAAGCCGACGAGGTGGTCGGCATCGCGGGCGGTGACCCAGCCGAGGGAGTGCCGGCCGAGCTGCGCCAGCCAGTCGATGTCCAGCGGCCGGTGGTGGAAGCCTTCGGCGTGCAGCGCGTTGACCTCGTCGTTGGCGAAGTCGCCACGCCAGGCGTAGTCGGTCACGAGCCGAACCTATCGACGGCCGCCCAAGCGCTCGGGACGTGTAATCCTCGTCACTGCGGAATGATGTGCGGGGAGGGGGTCAGATCGCGGGGAGGTCTGCGATATGCCGGAATTGATTGTCATCAGACACGATCACGGCGATGCCGTCACACTGTCCGAAGGCACGTTGTTCTACCTGGACCGGACCTTTCTGACCGGCGGTGAGCAGGACACGAGGCTGCACCGGCGAAAGCACGCCCCGATGCTGCTGAGCCTGGACGGTGACTGGTTGCTGGTGAACCAGTCACCGGAACGCCCACTGACCGTGGAGGACGAGGAGGGCCATTTCCTGCGCGTGAGCCCGCAGAAGGTATGCCTGATTCCGGTCGGTTTCAGCACCCTGAAACTGGGCCCGTTCACCGTCGGCATCGAGTTCATGGCCGAGGACTCCCTGACCCCCCTGACCCTGGACGGCCCGACGACGAGCAAGTTCGACCGGACGGACCAGGCACTCGACGTGGTCAGCGAGTTGCTGGAGCGAAGGCCAGAACTGCGCACCATCATGTACGTGCGCTACCAGGCGTTCCTCTCGGATCGACCGGAGGACGTGGACAAGCCGCGCACCCTGACCGCAGGCCAGGTACTCGACTGCTTCCCGGTCACCACGATCCACCGAGTGAACGAGGCACAGCGAAAGCTGAAGCACATCACCGGCCGCGACAAGGACGAACTGGGTCAATGGCTGGTCGACAACGGCCTACTGACCACAAGACTCCGCGACACGACCCCACACGTGCACTGCGACCACCGCAAACCGGTCCGCCTGTGAGCCAGTCTCACACCACCGGTCGCGCCAGGCGTAGTCGATCACGCCGTCAGACCCCGATCAGGTGACCACCTCGACGCCGTAACCCCAGCCGCCACCGCTGAGAAAGCGCCGTCCGGAATCGGCACGCCGGCCGCCAGCCACGAGGACACCGCCGCACAATCGAACAAATGCGCACCTGACTGCGGACATCAGCCGCTTCCTCGACGCCGACGACGCGAACTAGGCCGTCCAGCGCTTGGGCGGCGGGTAGACGAAGCGCGCGATCGTCGTCGACACCCACCCGATGCAGAACCCCAGAAACACCAGCAGCACCGTCCGCCCAACGGCTGGTCCCCGAATCGCGAACGTGAGCCCCAACACGATCGCCCAGGCCACCGCCAGACCAGCACTGTAAACCCAATAGTTCCGATACCGAGGCATACACCCACCCCTCCGCACGTCACCCGAAGCCGGACCCGAATCACACCCTTGGCCCCGATCCTCCCGCGCGAACGCACGCCCCGCGACCCACCACACCGCCGTCCGGCCGCCCCAAACCCGCCGAACGCAAATGGCCCCGGTCAGCACAAGCCAACCGGGCCAAGGGGCGCGCGCCAGCAACGTGCCAGCAATATCTCTCGGCATCTCTCGGCATCTCTCGG
>DATBDL010000015.1:0-5970 GCA_036269975.1 Pseudonocardiaceae bacterium
CATCGCGATGATTCAGCCCACGGCGGTCGAGTCGACAATCGTCTCGCCCTGAACTACGTGGGGCTCCCGTGCCAGATAAGGGCCGACGTTGTCGGGAACCCACGTCGTCGTACCCACTGCGGCGTTGATCGCGTCCACCACCGGGAGGTCGTCGACGGCCAGCGTCGCGATCGCCTCGGTGTCCGAAGCGTCGAACGCGAACCGCACGAATCCCGGCACAGTTCTCGCGACCTCGAGCCACCGTTCCAATGCGGTCCTGAGCTCCTCGTCGACCGGGCGTTTCAACTCGAAGCACATCACGATTGCCGTCATGATCGCGACGCTACAGCGGCCCGAGGTTCGGACGCGCCCCGTACGGTCGGGGCTGTCGGGAAACGACGGCCAAGTGTTGGCTCAGCGCCACTCGGTTGGCATGAGCGCGCGTTCAGCGGTCGCACGACCAGCGGCAGAAGAAGAGTATGTCAGTGGATACCGGTACGGTGCCGTGCCATGGGGAAGATCCATCCAGGTGCGACACTGACACCACATTTTCGTGACTTCCTGCCAGCCTGGCTGGTAGGGCAACCGTGGTACTTCGGAACGGGGGCGCTGGCAGTGCGTCCGGTCGGGTACTTCCGGTTCGAAGACCCGGCGGGCGAAGTTGGCATGGAGACACACCTGGTCGAGAACGACGGTGTGCTGTACCAGGTCCCGATGACCTACCGCGATGCGCCGCTGCCCACCGCCGGCACGCAGGCGCTCATCACCACCGCCGAGCACAGCGTCCTTGGCACGCGATACATCTACGACGGACAGGCCGATCCGCTCTACCTCGAGCAACTGTTGCAGATCGTCGACACCAACGGCGTGTCGGACCCGAGTCTCAAACGCGGCGCCGGTCCCGCCGAAGCCCGAGGCGTGCGCCATGCCACGCGACCCCGTGTCAACGACCGTGTTCGCGTCGAACTCGTCCGCGTCCTCACTCCATCCGCCCCGCCACCAGACGATGTGGATGTGGCCGGACTGTTGATCGGCATCTGGCATCCCGACCCGGACAGCAGCGCAACGGCGACTGGATGCCTCGCCGTCGTGCGAACCGCTCGGGAGACCGCCTGACCAGAACATCCGCGCATCGGCATTTGCGGACACCGAGCGCCCGCCTCGCGGCAGAAGAGGACGTTCGAGGCGAGTCGTACAGTCGTTCTCCTCGGCTGTCATCCCGCCTTGTCCACGAGTGGGTGGTCATCTCATCGAACGCGGGCTCGGGGACTACGCCGAGCGTGGTGAGGCGGTCACCGATGACGACTGGGCGTCAATGTAGTGACCAAGTCCGCCGCGGCGTCTCACGCATCGCCGCGACGAGTCCGCTGACGCCGGCCATGGTGTGTTTCCTTGATCAGGAAGTGGTCTACGGTCTGCGGTCGCAGGAACAGCGGGAGATTGTCGATCGATTCGCCGGGCAGCACGACCGGCAGCAGATAGTCCTGCCATTTCGGATGTTGATGGAGGATGTTCCTGATGATGTCCAGTTCGCTACGGATACCACCACGGTCCGTGGCGCGGTACGTTCCGTCACCGACTTCCCGACATGCCGGCGAGGCGACGATCACGACAAAATCGGCTTCGGTGATCTGGTTGATCGCCCAGTGCTGCCAGTCCCGACGACGGCCTTCGTCCCATGAATGCGACAGCGAATTACCCGCCTGCCAACGCACGGCGGGCCAATGCCACCGCTCCCACCACCGGCGGTTCACCCAGCACCAGTGTCTGGATGTCCCGCCGCCGCAGCACGGCAGCGCGGAACGCGTCGGCCAGCATCGGCGCACCGGTGATCGTGCCGCCCGCCGCGACGACCGCGTCCGCGGTGGCTCCCTTGCGGATCACCGCCTCGACGAGATCGGCCAACGCGCTGCCCGCTTCGGTGATCATCCGCACCGCCAACGGCGAACCCTGTTGCGCCGCACGGAACACCGCGGGCGCGTACCTGGCCCATTCCTGGGCTGGTGTGGTCATCATCCGCAAAGGCAGTCGCCGTACCGACGCAACGCCTGCCGCTTCGGCCAGACATCCGGCCAGTACCGGGTCTGGCCGGTCGGACTCCTCAGCCCGCAGCAGGGCGCGCACCGACTCCCGCACGATGCCGGCGGCACCGCCCTCGTCACCGAGCAGCCAGCCCCAGCCGCCCGCGTAAACGCACCCACCGTCCGGCAGCACCCCGACCGCGATCGATCCGGTACCCGCGATGACACCGATCGCCGTGTCCCGCCCCGCCGCCGGACCGACCAGCCGGGCGTCGTTGACCACGACACACGGCGCGGTCACCAACACGGCCCGCACCGCATCGGCCAGGTCCCGGCACTGTTGCTCGGTATCGCAGCCATGCGCGCCCACGCCCAGCGCGACGAGCGTGCCGCCACCGACGGCCCGCGCGGCGAACTGGGCGAGTCTGCCGGCCTTCACCGGTGCGCTCGCGCCGCGCCAGTCCACCGTGGCGACCACCTCGTCGTGCACGACGGCACCGTCATCGCGGCAACTACGCACGTGTGTCGTGGTGGCGCCGACGTCGACCCCGACCAACACCGACTCGCCCGTCACGTGAATGCCGATACGCACGACCGTACCCCTCGATCTGCACCAGCGGTCCGGCCGGCACGGTTCACCGGTTGGTGAGCAGTCGCTGGTGACGGGACCCGAGGTGTTCGACAACCCACCTGTCCGGTACGGCGCACCTGTCGTGGCAGCGTTCGTGGGGCGTGTCGACACTCCACCCGTCGTCAGTACCCGGGGAATACCCGGCGCAGGTCATCCAGCGTCACCGCGCCGCTCACCGTCACCGAGTCGGGTATGTGCGCGGCACCGTATCGGCCACTGAACAGGCGGACCACGTACTCGGCGGGCGCGACGAGTTCGCCATCCGCAGACTCCGGCACGTCGACAACTCGACCTGATCGGTGATCGCCTGTCCGAAGGACCCCTCCGGGTCGATCGTGCGCACCAGGACGTGCACCCGAGCCGTCGGCCCGGTCTCCGCGCAGGTGCCCAGATGGCTGAGCCCCTGCGCAACGGAACGCCCGACACTCGGCATGAGCGGGCGCTCGGCCAAACGGGTCGGCACCATTGGTTGTGGTGACTATCGGTGCTGGTCAACGGTTCTGGCACATGGTGGGGCGGGTGATTCCGGCGGCGATCTGGTTCCAGTGGTCTGGCAGGATCGCGCCGTCCGCCGTGTCGGTGCAGAGTTGGTGGAAGACGGTGTCGAAATCGGTTTGCCAGGTGGCTATCGAGCCGTCGGTCGCGTATCCCGACACGGTCTGCTGGGCGGCGTCATAGGTCATCATCTGTGGCTCGGTGTTGATGTTCTCCTGCAGTGTCACGACAGTCTGGCCGTTCCCGGACTGCCACAGCACGATGGTGTTCGGGGCCGTCTGTGCCACGACGGTGTGCCAGTCGCGACCGAACGCCACCGCGGGCACGGCGTCCAGCCCGATCGCGGCGATCCGCGCTCGTCCCGGTATCCGGCTGGCTGATCCTTCCGTCAGTGGTTGGCCGGGCCGTAGGTTCGACCTGCGGTGCGAGTCGCCCTGCCCTGGATTACCGCGGTACGCAGTGCCGTCGCGAATCGTCCTGGGCCCCAACGGCGAGCGCCGACGGCTTCGGCCAGCGCGCTTCTGTTCAGCGGCCCCTGCCGTTCGAGGACCTCGGCGATCGCCCTTACCTCGGCTGCCAGTACGCCCGCCGGTGGCGCTGCCGAGGTGTCCAGGCCGGCCAGCCGTGCGCTGGGTACCAGGCTGCCGGGTCCTGGGCGCACCGTGCTCCCGTCGGGTGGCCTCGGTCCGGTGCCATCGGAGTCTTCATCGGCCTTACCCGTCCCGGACTCCTCATCCTCGTCCTCGGCGGTCAACGGCCTCGCGATGTTCTCCAGTGACGCCCGCTCGGCCCGGACACCGAACAGCAGTTCCGCCACACCACCCAGTGCCATCACGCCCGCGCCGATCAGGAACACCACCGCCACCTGGCCACGATCGTTCGATGCGACGACACTGCCGAACAGCAGCGGCCCGACTACACCACCCAGTCCGGTGCCGACCGCGTAGAAGAACGCGATGGCCAGCGCCCGCGTCTCCATCGGGAACACCTCGCTCACCGTCAGGTACGCGGCGCTCGCGCCTGCCGATGCTAGGAAGAACGTGCCGAACAGCAGCGCCAGGAATCCCCACTGGTTCACGACGTGACCGGCGAACAGCAGCGCCAGCGGCACGGTGAGCACAGCCGAACCCAGGTAGGACAACGAAACCATCGGCTTGCGGCCCACGCTGTCGAACAACCGGCCGAGCGTGACCGGGCCCAGGAAGTTGCCGATCGCGTAGATCACGATGAACACCGGCACGACACCGGACGCAAGACCGTAGTAGGTGTGCAGGAGCGTTCCCAGGTCGAATGTGACACCGTTGTAGAGAAACGCCTGGCCGACGAACAACGCCAGCCCCAGAATCGTCCGTTTCGGATACGTCTTGATCGCGGTTCGGGCGATGGTACGGAATCCGATCGTGCGGCGCTGGCGCACCTTGATGGCGTCGTCGACGGGTGGCAGCGGTTCGCCGGTCTGTTCTGCCAGTTCCTGTTCGATCCCGTCGACGATCCGTTCTGCCTCCTCTTCCCGGCCGTGGATGAACAGCCAGCGCGGACTCTCCGGGACGTGCCGGCGTACCAACATGATCGTCAGGCCGAGAACGGCTCCGATGCCGAACGCACACCGCCAACCCACGTCGACCGGGAGCAACGTGGTGTTCAACAGGACGATCGACAGTGCCGCGCCGACGGCGGAGCCGAGCCAGTAGGTGCCGTTGATGACCAGGTCGACGCGGCCGCGGACCCGTGCCGGGATCAGTTCGTCGATGGCGGAGTTGATCGCCGCGTACTCGCCGCCGATGCCGGAACCGGTCACGAACCGGGCGAGGAAGAAGTACCACGGCGCGAACGAGAACGCGGTCGCCACCGTCGCCACGATGTAGATACCCAGGGTCAGCATGAACAGCTTCTTGCGGCCGAACCGGTCCGTGAGCTGCCCGAAGAACAGCGCGCCGACGCAGGCACCGACCACGTAGATCGCGGCCGCGATGCCGACGTCGGCCGTGGACAGTGCGATACCGCTGCCGTGTTCGGTCAGCCGGGAGGCCACCGAACTGACGACCGTGACCTCCAGACCGTCCAGAATCCACACGGTCCCCAGGCCCAGCAGCACCCGCCAGTGAAAGCGCGACCAGGGCAACCTGTCCAGGCGGGCGGGAATTCTCGTCCGGATGGTCCTCGTTTGTACGCCGGCACTCATGGGCATTCCATACCCAGGGCGACGCGTGCCGAACCGTTTCCCGACCGGGAGGACCGAACATGATGCGCTGCCGGATCAACGGTCACCGCTTCCGTTTCACCGCGGACGGCGACGTGATGACGTGGCGGTGTGCGTACGGCTGCGGGGTGGGCGGCACGAAGCGCTACCGCAGTCCGGCGGACGCGTCTCGCTACGCGCACGCCCTCGACCACGAGGACCGGGCCGATCTCGGCCGGCGGGCGCCGCTGGTCGGGCTGTTCCCACTGCGCCTTGTACGCGCCATGCGGCTGCGGCGCCAGGTAGCGATCGAGAGGAGATGACGGCAATGCCGGACGCGTGGAGCGACAAACGCGAACGTCAGTACGAGCACATCAAGAGCGGCGCCAAACAACACGGTTCAAGCGACGATCGGGCGTCCGAGATCGCGGCACGGACCGTCAACAAGAACCGTGCCCAGTCAGGTGAATCCCGTACGGCCAGCAAGACGTCGATCAACGACGTGTCGCCACAACACCGCGGCGGCAAGCGATCCCACTCCGGTTCCGGCGGTCCGACGCGGGACCAGCTCTACAACGAGGCCAAGCAGCGCAACATCAAGGGCCGCTCCAAGATGAACAAGCAGCAACTACAACGCGCGCTGGGCAAGTAGCTCCGTCATCCAC
>DATBDL010000016.1:0-5816 GCA_036269975.1 Pseudonocardiaceae bacterium
GGTGTGACGCACACCCGCCCCGCCGGCACCCAGCGGTGGCTGTCGGTCCGCCGCCATGATCTGGACCAGCTCTTTCCCGGCCTGCTGGACGTAGTGCTGGCCGCGGCACGGCATCCCTCGTTGACCAGCTAGCTGTGACGCTGGCTCGCTCCGCTCGCGGGCCAGCCGCCTGTTACGCGATGCCTTCTCCCCCTCCGCTACGCTGGCGCTCCACTCCGGGCGGGAAAGCATCGCGGCGGCCGGGCCGGGTGTTCTGCCTCACTGCGGCGAGGCGCGTTGCCGCTGCTGTGACTGCCGCATAGCATGCGGCAGTCGGTCCACTGACTACAGGGAGCCAAGTCGCCATGTCGACACCGCAGCCATCCGTCGAGGGACGGCCGCGCGGTTCGGTGGAGCTGAGCCTTGCCCCGAGGGCGGCGGACGACGTCGACGAACCGCTGGACACCTCGGCCGGCGGCATCGGCTCGACCGGGCGGCCGCGCCGCAAGGTGCCGGAGCCGGCGCTGATCGCGAACCACGGTCCGGCCAAGATCATGGCCATCTGCAACCAGAAGGGCGGCGTCGGCAAGACGACGTCGACGATAAACCTGGGTGCGGCCCTGGCCGAGTACGGCCGCAGGACCCTGCTGGTCGACTTCGACCCGCAGGGCGCGCTGTCGGTGGGCCTCGGCGTGCAGCCGCAGCAGCTCGACCAGACCATCTACAACGTGATCATGGAGCGCGACGTCGGTGTGGCCGACGTGATAATGCAGACGACGGTAGACGGTATGGACCTGTTGCCCAGCAACATCGACCTGTCCGCGGCCGAGGTGCAGTTGGTGGCCGAGGTCGGCCGCGAGCACACCCTGGTGCGGGTGCTGCGGCCGCTGATCGAGCACTACGACTACATCCTGGTCGACTGCCAGCCCTCGCTCGGCCTGCTCACGGTCAACGCGCTGGCCGCCGCCGACGGTGTGATCATCCCGCTGGAGTGCGAGTTCTTCAGTCTCCGTGGCGTCGCGCTGCTGATCGACACGATCGACAAGGTGCGCGAACGGCTGAACCCGAAGCTGGAGATCACCGGCATCCTGCCGACCATGTACGACCCGCGCACGCTGCACTGCCGTGAGGTCATGGCCAGGGTCGTCGAGGCGTTCGGTGACGTCGTGTTCGACTCGGTGATCAACCGTACGGTCCGGTTCCCCGAGACCACGGTCGCCGGCGAGCCCATCACCCGGTGGGCGCCCAGATCAGCGGGTGCCAAGGCGTATCGGGAACTGGCCCGCGAGGTGATCGCCAGGTGAGGATCGCCGCTGTCGTACGTCAGGCGGTGGCGTGACCCGACGCGCCACACTGCCGGGCGCGGCCGAGTTGTTCCGGTCGACCCAACCCGCAAGCACCCCCGTCCCGTCGTCCGTCGACGCCCGCCCCAGTTCCGGGCGGCAGAAGCACGACGCGAAGATCACGGTGTACGTGTCCGGCGAGGAACTCATCGCCCTGGAACAGGCCCGCCTGACCGCCCGCGCCGACCACGGCCTCGTCATCGACCGTGGCCGCATCGTCCGTGAGGCGATCGCCGTGCTGCTGGCCGATTTCGCCGACCACGGTGCCGATTCGGTGCTGGTCCGCCGGCTACAGGCGGAACCGGACGCGTGACACTGGTGGACGTGACCCCGCTCGACCCGGCAGAACCGGCTCCCTCCGGTCGGTTCACGGTGCACCTCGCCAACTTCGACGGCCCGTTCGACCTGCTGCTGCAGTTGATCTCGCAGCACCAGATGGACGTGACCGAGGTCGCGTTGCACCAGGTCACGGACGATTTCATCGCGCACATCCGGTCCATGGGCGACGCGTGGGACCTGGACGAGACCACCGAGTTCCTGGTCATCGCGGCCACGCTGCTGGACCTGAAGGCGGCGCGGCTCCTGCCGTCGGCCGATGTCGAGGACTCCGAGGACTACGCGCTGTTGGAGGCACGAGACCTGCTGTTCGCGCGGTTGTTGCAGTACCGGGCGTACAAGCAGGTCGCGGCGCTGTTCGCGGAACTGGAGCAGACCGCGTTGCGCCGGTATCCGAGATCAGTCGCGCTGGAGGACCGCTACACGCGGTTGCTGCCGGAAGTGCTGATCGGCGTGGACGCGGCGAAGTTCGCCGAGATCGCGGCCGAGGTGTTCCTGCCGAAACCGCCGCCGGTGGTGTCGCTGGATCACCTGCACGCGCACAAGGTGTCCGTGCGCGAACATGCCGCGTTGCTACGGGTACGGCTGGCCGAGTGCGGCGCGGCCACGTTCAGCGACCTGGTCGCCGACTGCGAGCTGACACTGGAGGTCGTCGCGCGGTTCCTGGCGCTGCTGGAGCTCTACCGGCAGCAGAGCATCATGTTCGACCAGGCAGATCCGTTGGGCGAGTTGAACGTGCGGTGGACCGGCGGGTCGGTGCAGGAGGTCCGGGCGACCGTGGCGACGGACGCGGAGCAGGACGAGGAGTACGGGTGACCACCCAGGAACCACAAACCCCGGCGGGTTCGAGTCCCCCCTCGGACACCCCCGACGAGTCGACCCTCGCCGAGGCCGTCTTCGACTTGCCCCCGGTCGAGGCCACCGAGAGCGAGCCGCCCGCCGCCGAGGCGGAGCCGCCCGCCGCCGACGACCAACCCGTCTCGGCCGACGAGTCCGTTGCCGGTGATTCGGAGGATGAGGTCGTCGGGGACCTGCCGCCGCTCGCCGACGACGCCGACCTGATCAGCGCCCTCGAAGCCCTGCTCCTCGTCGTCGACACCCCCGCCACCGAGGAGCTACTCGCCATCGCGCTCGAGGTGTCCGTCGCCCGCGTGACCGACACCCTGCGCCGCATGTCCGCCGACTTCACCGAGCGTGGCAGCGGCATCGACCTGCGCCGGGTCGGCGACGGCTGGCGCTTCGTGACCCGTGACCGGCACGCCCCGTTCGTCGAGAAACTGCTGCTGGACGGCCAGCGCGCCAAGCTCACCAGGGCCGCGCTGGAGACCCTCGCCGTGATCGCGTACCGGCAGCCGGTGACCAGATCGCGCGTCGCCGCGGTACGCGGTGTGAATGTCGACGGCGTCATCCGTACTCTGGTAGCACGTGGCCTGATCGGAGAGACCGGTACCGACTCGGAAACCGGCGGCATTCTCTACCGAACCACCGAACTGTTCCTCGAGCGACTCGGGCTGTCCTCTTTGGAGGATCTGCCCGCCATCGCCCCCCTGCTGCCAGAAGTGGACACGATCGACGATGTCTGACCCGACGCCGGAGGGCGTGCGACTCCAGAAGGTGCTCGCCAAGGCCGGCGTGGCGTCCCGGCGCGCCGCAGAGGAGCTGATCGCGGCCGGGCGGGTCATGGTCGACGGCGACGTCGTCACCGAGATGGGGCGCCGGATCGACCCGGACACCGCCGTCGTGCACGTCGACGGCTCCCGCATCGTGCTGCGCGACGACCTCGTCTACCTGGCCTTCAACAAGCCGATCGACGTCCACACCACGATGTCGGACGACCAGGGACGCTCGTGCGTCGGCGACTACGTGCGCAGCAAGGCGGCGTCCGGCGGCCCCCGCCTGTTCCACGTCGGCCGGCTCGACGCCGAGACGGAGGGCCTGCTGCTGTTCACCAACGACGGCGAGCTGTCCCACCGCCTGACACACCCGTCCTACCATGTGAGCAAGACGTACCTGGCCGACGTCATGGGCACGATCCCGCGCGACCTGGGCAAAAGGTTGCGTGCCGGTGTGGAGCTGGCGGACGGACCGGCCAACGTGGACCGTTTCCGGCTGGTGGACACCGTGCCCGGCCAGTCACTGGTCGAGGTGATCGTGCACGAGGGCCGCAAGCACATCGTGCGCAGGCTGCTGGCCGAGGTCGGCTTCCCGGTGCACCGCCTGGTCCGCACGGCGATCGGCGACGTGAAGCTGGGCAACCAGCGTCCGGGCACGTTCCGCCGGCTCAACACCCAGGAGGTCGGTTCACTGTTCGCGTCGGTCGGCATGTGAGCCATGACCGATGTGGTCAGACCGATCGGCACCGGCTGGGTGGTTACCGGCCGGGTGCCCGGCCCGGACGTGGACGAGTTCGCGGAAACCGACCAGGTGATAGCGGCGCTGGCCGACCAGGACTCGCACGACTCCCTGCTGGCCGTGCAACATCCGAACCACACCCCGCGGGCGATGGCGGCGGGCCTGTCGCTGCCCGAGGCGCTGCCGGCCGCGCAGCGGATGCTGGATCGCTTGCTGGCCAAGGCATACCGGCGGGTCGACAACATCGTCGCCCCCTACCTGGCCACCGGCCCCGACGGCACGGCGCTGGGAATGCTGTGCCTGGTGGACCCGGCCGCCATGGACGATGACGGCCAGGCCAGAATCCGCCAGGCGGAACAGGTGTACCCGGAAGTGGTGGCGGAGCGGGCCGCCGTGTTGGCCGGCCTCGGCTGCGCCACCAGCGCGGCGATGCTGGTCCCGGTCAGCGAGGGAGCGGTGCTCACCGAAGCGCTGCGCCGCGCCATCGAGGCTCATGACGCACCGGACGTACACGTGGCCGACTCGTCCGGCCGCCAGCACCAACTCTGGCTGCTGGGCCCCGGCCGACACCAGGACGAGTTGATCAACCTGGCGCAACGCCACCCACTGCTGGTGGCCGACGGCAACCACAGAATGGCGGCCGCCACCGGTGCCCGGTCCGCCCTACTGGCCCTGATCACCGGTGGCCCAGCCCTCCAGGTGGGCGCGATCCACCGAATGCTGGTAGGCACCGGCCTGAGCGCCGACGACCTGGCCGACGCGTGGCGCAACGCCGGTCTCGATGTCCGCGAAGCCGACCCACCCACGGCCACCGCCCCCGACCACCCAGGCAAGATCCTGGCACTGGCCGGCGACCGGGCGCTGGTGGTGACGCTGCCGGCACCCCGCCCCGACGAACCGCTGCCGAGAATCGACCACGGCGTGGTGGAGTACCTGCTGATCGGCGCGGCGCTGGGCATCGACCCGGCCGGCCCGCTGGTCCGTGCGCTACCCGAGGAGACGGCCCCGGTGGCCGAGGCCGACGCGGTGCTGCTCGTCGCGCCGGTCCCGTATCACGATGTGCTGGCCGTGCACGACCAGGGCCGCAGAATGCCGCGCAAGAGCACTTATTTCACCCCCAAACCGCGCAGCGGCCTGCTGTTGGCCGGCCTGGCCTAGACCCTAGGCACGCCAGCAGCCGACGCAGGATCGCGGAATCGGGACGGGACTGACCGCTCGATGCCGTCCCGGCACGGGCAGGCCGAGCAGCCGGTACATTTCCTGCCGTACCAAGCGATGTGACTGGCCGGGTCGCGACGTCAGCCGTGCCGCGACCGTGCGCGCCCAGTCCGGTGGCCGTTGCCCGACGGCAGCTTCGAGTTGCGGCTCGACCTGCTTTGAGAGCCGCAACATCGGCGCGGTGGCCGCGACGTACCACTGTGGTGACTCGGGATCGTCCTGCTCCGCCGGCAGATCCGTGCGCAGGACCGGTGTGTCCAACGCCGCCGCGTAGGTCGTGACCGAACCGTGGTCGCCGATGACGAAGTCCGCCGCGACGATCACCGCCCGCCAATCCGTTTCCGGTTCGATCAGCCGAATCCCGGCCGCGCGTTCGTTCGCCAGCCACGCGTGCACCTGGCGCCGGCCGTGCGCGAACCACATCGACGGATGGGCGAGCAGGACCACCCGGTAGCGAGTCGGATCGAGTTGCCGAGCCAAACGGCCCAACAGGTCCTGGTGCCGGGACAACAACGAGTGCCGACCCCACGTCGACGTCACGACGACCAGCCGTCGTCCGTCTGCCACACCGAGCGCCGCCCGATAGTC
>DATBDL010000017.1:0-4680 GCA_036269975.1 Pseudonocardiaceae bacterium
ACCGCGACCTGGGCCGCGTCCCTGCGGCCAAGACCAACGACTGACCATCAGTACCAGCCGGGGTGGGTCCGATTTCGACCGCCCATGCTGGGTCCGCATTGAACCGCCGTTGACACTGCCCAAGTACGCCGGCAAGACGGCGGTCTACGCACCGGTCGGCGCCGTCCGAACACTGGGCCGGCTGCTGCGCTGGGCGACGGCCGAAGACGGCAACTACGCCCTTCGTCAGGCAGCCGCCAACCGCGACGACCCGACAACCTGGCTACGGCTGGACATGCAGCGCCAACGTCAGGCCCGCTGGCGCTGGACGTTGCTCGGGGTGGCAGCGCTGGCGTCCGTGATCCTGGTCGCGATCGGCTCGGCCGCTGTGCCTGTGCCGCTGGTGTGGCTGGTCGGCGCCGTAGCGGCAGTGCTGCTGGCACGGGCCGGACGACCGGGGGACAAGCCGATCACCGATCGAGTCACGGACGCGAAGGCGTACCGCAAGCTGACCGCTGAGTTGGTGCGCCGTGCCCTGCTCAGCGTGCAGATCGGCGCCATCAATTCCGCGGTGGCCAAGGACCCGAACGCCATCACGTTCCCGATCGAGATCCACCGGGATGGCCCTGGTCACTTGGCAATCGTTGACCTGCCGTACGGCGTCGAAGCCGGTGACGTGTGCGCTCGGCGCGGCCGGCTGGCCTCCGGCCTTCGGCTGCCACTGGACCAGGTGTGGCCAGAACCCGCACCAGGCCACACCGGACGTCTGGCCCTGTGGGTTGGCCACGAGCCGGCATCCCAGATGCGTCAGCCCGCATGGCCGCTGCTCCGCGACGGCCTGGTGGACGTCTTCAAGCCCTTCCCGTTCGCCACCGACCCGCGCATGAACGTCATTGATGCCGAACTGATCTCGCGCAACTGGCTGGACGGCGGACAACCAGGCTCCGGAAAGACGTTCGCCCTGCGGCTGAAGGTGCTGGCCGCCGCACTGGACCCACGAGTCGAACTGCGCGGCTACGAACTGAAGGGTGTCGGAGACTTCGCCGTGGTCGAACCGGTCTGCGCCGAGTACGGCAACGGGTTCGATGACGACACGCTGGCCCGCTGCGCGGCCATGTTCGAGTGGCTGTACGCCGAGTGCGAGCGGCGAGCCAAGCGGATCGCCCACTACGCCAGCCTGGGCAAGGCACCGGAGAACAAGGTCACGCCGGAACTGGCCTCGCTCAAGGGATCTGGGCTCCATCCGCTCGTCGTGTTCGTGGACGAGATTCAGGAGCTGTTCCTGTCGATCTACGGCAAGAAGGCCGCCGAAGTCGCCGAGAAGGTCATCAAGCTCGGCCGCGCATTGGGCGTGATCCTCCTGCTGGGAACACAGATCCCGGACAAAGACAGCCTGCCAACCGGTATCACCCGGAACGTCAACACCCGGCTGTGTCTGTCGGTGGCGGACCAGATCGCGAACGACATGATCCTCGGCACGTCGGCCTACAAGAACGGTTACCGCGCAACGGTTTTCCAACCGGTGGTCGAGGCTGGCTGGGGCATCCTTGCCGGACTGGGCAAGCCAGGCGCCTGCCGCTCGTTCTACGTCAACACCGCCGAGGCGGAGAAGGTCATTGCTCGCGCCATCGCCGCCCGCGTCAAGGCCGGCACGATGCCGGAACCCGAAACGTCCACTCGCGACACCGGACCAGCGTTTGACGTCCTGGGCGACGTGGCCACGGTCTGGCCGGCAGGGGAGGACGCCGTATGGAACGAGACCCTGATCGAACGGCTCACCGAGTACCGGGCCGAGGTGTACGCCGGTTGGAAGCCGGCCCAGCTCACCGCCGCGCTGGACGTGCACGGCGTCAAGGTCGACCAGATCGGCCGGCGAGTACGCGGCAAGACCGTCAATCGGCGCGGTCCGAGCCATGCCGACATCGCCGCCGCAGTCGCGGAGCGTAATCAAAATCGGGGTAGCGCGACGCCCTGATAGGGCTGCTAGCGCTAGCGGCCCACCCTGCTAGCGCTAGCACCCTCGCTAGCACAGCAATCCCATCGCCCACCTGGACGCTAGCCCGCTAGCGGCCACGGTGTTCCGCACCCCAAACAGCCCTGGAGACCACCGTGAACCCCCTCGCGCCTCTCGCTAACACCCTGCTTATCGCCTCACCGTTCGTCACCCTCGGTTATCTCGGCCTATGCCTGGTCTGGCCGTTCAGAGTCTGCCGCCGCTGCCAGGGACACGGCCAGTTTCACGGCTTGTTCGGCGGCATCCGACTCTGCGGCCACTGCGACGGCACCGGCCTACGACTGCGCCTCGGCCGCCGGGTGTGGAACGCCTTCCGCCGCCTGTACCGCGACATCAACCCCCACGACTGAACGGACATCTCCGATGAACATCGACGCTGACCAACTCCACGCGACGAACCGCCACATCCTCGCCTCGGTCCGGCTACTGCTCGCCAACCAACCGCCGGAGTACGGCTCGCCGGCTTGGCTGGCTCTGTCGGTCGACCACCCGGACCGAGACCGGGCCGTATTGCAGGCCGCCGAGGCATGGCGCCACTACTGGCAGGCCGACGCGATCGCCGAACGGCTGCGCGCCGAACTCGACCTCATCGACCGCGTCACCCTCGAACGGTTCAAGGCGGCATCCGCCGATGTCTCCGTCGCTTGGGACGCCGCCCGGTACTGCACCGGTCCCACCCAGGCCGAGCTACAGCGCCGCCGAACGCTCACGTCCCGCGTGCCCTGCGCCGTCTGCTCGCGGCCGGTCGACCTGGTTCACCCACTCCCCAACGAACTGGCCGCCCGCCTGCCGGACACGTCCTGGGTGCGCTGCGCCAGCCGGCACCCGTTGGCCATCACCAAGGAGATCGCTGCATGACTACCGCCGAACTCACCACCACCGACGGCGCTGTGCTGCTGGACCAGCTCCACGCCGCGCTGACCACCTACGTCATCCTGCCGACGCCCGAGGCCGCCGACGCAGTCACGCTGTGGATCGCCGCTACGCACGCTCAGCCGGCCTGGGCGCACGCGCCACGTCTGGTCATCCGAGGCCCGGAGAAGCGGTGCGGCAAGTCGCGACTACTCGACATCGTCGAGGCGACCTGTCACAACCCGCTGATCACGGTCAACGCCTCGCCGGCTGCGGTCTACCGCTCGATCACCGACGACCCGCCAACCATGCTGGTCGATGAGGCCGACACGATCTTCGGTCCGAAGGCGGACGGCAACGAAGACCTGCGCGGGCTGCTCAACGCCGGCCACCAGCGCAACCGCCCAGCCGTCCGATACGAAGCAGCATCCAACCGGGTAATCACCATTCCTACGTTCTGCATGGCAGCGCTAGCCGGCATCGGCGCCATGCCGGACACCATCGAGGACCGCGCGGTAGTCATCCGCATGCGCCGCAAGGCACCGGGCGAGAAGGCCGCCCCGTACCGGCACCGGAGGGACCGGCCCGGTCTGCAAGCGCTGACCGAGCGGCTGTCCGAATGGATGCGCGCCGACCTGGTCACGCTCGAACGCGCCGAGCCGGCCATGCCCGTGGAGGATCGGGCGGCCGACACCTGGGAACCCCTGGTGGTCGTCGCGGACTACGCCGGCGGCCCGTGGCCCGACCGAGCACGTACGGCCGTGTTGACGTTGACCACCGAGGCCGCAGAGAACGGCCAGGTCTCCACCCGCATCCGGCTATTGGCCGACTGCCGAACCGCCTTCGACACCGACACGGCCTTGGCAACGGCTGTCCTGCTCGACCGACTCAAGGCCGACCCAGACACACCGTGGCTCGACTACGGTCCAGCCGGCCTGACAGCGGCCAAGCTCGGCGCGCTGCTGCGGGAGTACGACATCCGCTCCGCGAACATCCGCTTCCCGGATGGCGCGCAGGCCAAGGGCTACCAGCGAGCCGACTTCGCGGATGCCTGGACGCGCTACTGCCCAGCGTCGGAGGGCTCGGCAGGGGGAGCCGTCCCGGCCGTCCCAAGGTCATCACCGCAGGTCCAACCGGGACGCCTTGCCGCAGTGGGACGGCTCAGCCGTCCCGAAAGGTCGAGCCGTCCCGCCCCCATCAGCACCGGGACGCCTGGGACGGCTGGGGACGGCAATCCGCTCGCCCAGCCGGCAGAGGGGGCCGCATGACCAGCGACAAGAGCCACCAGACCAACCCGCTGACCAGCCGACGAGGGGAGTTCCGATGACAACGCTCCACAACCTCCTGACCGTGGCCGAGTTCTGCGCCGAACTGGGCATAGCCCGCTCCACCTTCAACGACTGGCGAGCCAAGGGCACCGGTCCGCGCTGCATCAAGATCCCGAACGGCGCACTCCGCATCCGCCGCACCGAACTGGACCGCTGGCTGGCCGCACGGGAGGAAGCCGCCTGATGGACACCACCTATGACGTCAGCGTTTGGGCAATCTCCGTCTACGAAGGCAAGCGCCAGAAGACCTACTACGTCCGGTGGAAGGTTGGAAACCGTCGCTTCAAGGAGCCGTTCAAGACACGGGCACTGGCGGACGGTTTCCGGTCAGATCTGATATCTGCGACCAAGAAGGGCGAGGCGTTCGACCTGGCGAGCGGTCGTCCGGTCTCGGCAATCCGGACCAACAACGAGACGGACTGGTTCACCTTCGCGGCCGAGTACGCGGAGATCAAGTGGCGTGCATCGTCACCCGAACACCGCCGAGGAATCGCCGAGGCACTGACC
>DATBDL010000018.1:0-5261 GCA_036269975.1 Pseudonocardiaceae bacterium
ATCGTTCAACGCGTCGGCGTGGGCCGGCATGCTGGCCTCGCAGAAGGACGGCAAGGCGAAGGTCAGCTACGTGCAGTCGAAGTCCGAGAGCGACTACGCGCCCAACATCGCGCAACTGCAGAAGCAGACCTGCAACCTGATCGTCACGGTCGGCGGTCTGATGGGGCAGGCGACCACGGACGCCGCGACCAAGTTCCCGTCGCAGCACTTCGCGATCGTCGACTCCAACGGCAACGGGACCAACGTCCAGGGCCTGCAGTTCAACACCGCGCAGGCCGGTTTCCTGGCCGGCTACCTGGCCGCCGGCTACTCCAAGACCGGCAAGGTGGCGACGTACGGCGGCCTGAAGATCCCGCCGGTGACCATCTACATGGACGGTTACTGGGAGGGCGTGCAGTACTACAACCAGAAGAAGGGCAAGTCGGTCCAGGTGCTCGGTTGGAGCGAAACCACGCAGAACGGCGTGTTCGCCAGCTCCTTCACCGACCAGAGCCAGGGTCAGCAGCTCGCGACCAACTTCATCCAGCAGGGCGCTGACGTGATCTTCCCGGTGGCCGGTGGTACCGGTCTCGGCTCGGCGGGTGCCGCGCAGGCGTCCGGCAAGGCCGTTGTCATCTGGGTGGACACCGACGGCGTCACGTCGGCACCGCAGTACGCCGGCGTCTTCCTGTCCACCGCGTTCAAGAACGTCGACAACTCGGTGCAGAAGGCGGTCGAGGACTCGTCCGGCGGTACGTTCGCCACCAAGGACTACATCGGCGACCTGAGCAACGGTGGTGTCGGCCTCTCGCCGTTCCACGACTTCGACTCGAAGATCGATTCGGGCCTGAAGTCCGAGCTGACGCAGATCAAGCAGGACATCATCGCCGGCACCATCAAGATCACCTCACCAGCCCAGCCGAAGGGCTGAGTTCCGATCTGGCCGGCGCGCGTGGCTGTTGCTTCGTCAACACCACGCGCGTCCGGCGTTGGAGCGTGCTGCGATGCGACTCGAACTCAGGGGTATCACCAAGCGGTTCGGCGGTCTTGCCGCGAACGATGCCATCGACCTGGTCGTCGAACCCGGTGAGATCCACGCCCTGCTCGGCGAGAACGGGGCCGGCAAGTCGACCCTGATGAACGTGCTCTACGGCCTGTACCAGCCGGACGACGGCGAGATCCTGGTCGACGACACGCCGCGTGTCTTCCGAGGGCCCGGTGACGCGATCGCCGCCGGAATCGGCATGGTGCACCAGCACTTCATGCTCGTACCGGTGTTCACGGTCGCGGAGAACGTGATGCTGGGCCGCGAATGGACCACCGGGCCGATCGGCGTGCTGTCGCGGTCGGCGGCCAGGGCACGGGTGCGCGAACTGTCCCAGAAGTACGGTCTGGACGTCGACCCGGACGCGGTCGTCGGCGAGCTGCCGGTCGGCGTGCAGCAGCGGGTGGAGATCCTCAAGGCGCTGGTGCACGACGTCGATGTGCTCATTCTGGACGAGCCGACCGCCGTGCTCACGCCGAGGGAGATCGACGATCTGATCCGCGTGATGCGCGAGCTGCGCGAAGCCGGCAAGTCGGTCGTGTTCATCACGCACAAGCTGCGTGAGGTGCGCGCGGTCGCCGACCGGATCACGGTGATCCGGCGTGGCAAGGTGGTCGGCCAGGCCGAACCGACCGCGCCCGAGGAAGAGCTGGCCGGCATGATGGTCGGGCGGGACGTGCAACTCGTCGTGGCCAAGCCGCCGGCCACTCCGGGCGATGTGGCGCTGCGGATCAGCGGGCTGACCGTGAAGGACGACCGCGGTTCGGTGACCGTCGACGAACTCAGCATCGACGTGCACGCCGGCGAGATCGTCGGCGTCGCCGGTGTGCAGGGCAACGGGCAGGAACAACTGGTCGAGGCACTGCTCGGCGTGCGGCCGCCGGAAGCCGGCTCGATCACGCTCAACGGTGCGGAACTCGTTGGCAGGCCACCGAAATCCGTGCTCGACGACGGCCTCGGCTACGTGCCGGAGGACCGGCAGATCGACGGTCTCGTCGGGTCGTTCACGGTGGCCGAGAACCTGGTGCTCGACCTGTACGACCGCGAGCCGTTCGGCAGCGGCGTCGGTCTGAGACTCGCCGAGATCAGGAACAACGCGCGGCAGCGGGTGGCCGAGTTCGACATCCGCACACCGTCCATCGACGCGCCGGCCGCCACGCTGTCCGGCGGCAACCAGCAGAAGGTCGTGCTGGCACGGGAGATGTCCCGGCCGCTGAAGCTGTTCGTGGCGTCCCAGCCGACGAGGGGTGTCGACGTCGGCGCGCAGGAGTTCATCCACAGGCGGATCATCGCCGAGCGCGACAACGGCACACCGGTGGTGATCGTGTCGACCGAACTGGACGAGGTGCTCGCGCTGTCCGACCGGATCGCCGTGATGTACGGCGGCCGGATCATCGGCATCCTGCCGGCCGGCGCGTCCAGGGACGAGGTCGGCCTGATGATGGCCGGTGTGGCGCGGGAGCAGGCGCACACGGAGGCCGAGGAGCATCCGAGCGAGCTGGCCGCCGTCGACCAGCGGACCCCCACGCCGCCGTCGACCGGCGGCGGCAGGCACCGTAGCGACGGAAAACGGGAGTCACAGTCATGACGGTGACGGTCGACAAACCGGCCGAACCGGCCCAGTTCCTGCCGGCGGAACCGGAACGCAAGCGCAGCAACAGTTGGCTGCTCACCGTGCTGGCCGTTGTCGCCGCGCTGGTGCTCGGCGGCCTGCTGATGATCTTCACCGACAGCACGGTGCAGTCCGATCTCGGCTACTTCTTCGCGGCACCCGGCTACTTCTTCGGCGACGCGTGGCACGTCGTGGTATCCGCGTACGAGGCGATGTTCTCCGGCGCCGTCTACGACATCCACAACGACGGCACGCCGGCGGGCATCTTCGGCCCGCTCTCGGACACCGCAGACACGGCGGCGCCGCTGATCGCGGCCGGTCTCGGCATCACGCTGGCGTTCCGGTCGGGCCTGTTCAACATCGGCGCGGAGGGCCAGATCGTGTTGGGCGCCTTCTGTTCCGGCTATGTCGGTTTCGCGTGGCACCTGCCGGTCGTCGTGCACCTGCTGGCCGCGATCGTCGCCGGTATCGCCGGTGGCGCGCTGTGGGGTTTCATCGCGGGTTTCCTCAAGGCGCGCACGGGGGCGCACGAGGTGATCACCACGATCATGCTCAACTACATCGCCCTGCTCGGCCTGCGTTACCTGTTGAGCATCAAGAGCATCCAGCAACCGAACAACCCGCAGGCCAGCCGGGTGATCGACGCCAACGCCCAACTGCCGCACCTGTTCGGCGCCAGTCTGTCGATCGACCTCGGCATCGTGCTGGCGTTACTCGCGGCCACCGCCGTCTGGTGGCTGATGTCCCGCAGCACCATCGGTTTCCGGCTGCGCGCCGTCGGCGCCAACCCGGCCGCCGCCCGTACCGCCGGCATGAGCGTGTCCGTCACCACGACGCAGGCGATGCTGATCGCCGGTGCGTTGGCGGGGCTCGCCGGCACGATCATGGCGCTGGGCGGCACCACGTCCTACCAGATCACGCCGGGCATCTCGTCCAACTTCGGCTTCGACGCGATCACCGTCGCTCTGCTCGGCCGCACGAAGCCGTGGCCGACGGTGTGGGCGGGCCTGCTGCTGGGCGGGTTGAAGGCCGGCGGCCGGACCCTGCAGGCCGCCACCGCCGGTGCGGCGGGCGGCGGGGTGCCGATCGACATCGTCACGGTGATCGAGGCACTGATCGTCATCTTCATCGCCGCACCACGGCTGATCAGCGCGGTGGTCCGGTTCCGGGGCCAGTTCTCCGGCGCGCTCACCGGCGCGGTGACCACGTTGACGGTCACCGTCAACACGGTCCGCAAGGCGCGGGTGCCTCGGCACCTGTTCGTCGGCAGCGTCCAGGCGGTGCTCGGCGTGGTGGCGGTGCTGGTCTTCGGCCTGAGCCGACGAGCAGGCCAGAGCGCGCGACTGCAGTTGTCACTGAGCCAGGAAACGGTGCAGCTCGGCAATCTCACGTTCCCGGCCCGACCGGTCGTGCTGACGCTGGCGCTGCTGGTCGTGCTGGTCGGCGGCCTGCGCGCGGCGAAGCTGCTCGGGCCACGGTGGAGCGCGACGCTGTCGATCTTCGGCCTCGTCACGTCGTTCATGGTGTGGGCGATCGCCGGTTCCACGAACGGCATGAACCTGGTGTCCCTGTTGCAGGGTTCGCTGTTCCCGTCGGCCATTCCGCTGATCCTGGGCGCGCTGGCCGGCGTGATCGGCGAGCGGTCCGGCGTGGTGAACGTCGCGCTGGAAGGGCAGTTGCTGCTCGGCGCGTTCGTCGCCGCGGTGGCGGCGACCATGGCCGGCAGCGTGTGGGCGGGCGTGCTCGGTGGCGCGCTGGCGGGTGTGCTGCTGGCGTCGATCCTGGCCGTACTGGCGATTCGGTACCTGGTCGACCAGGTGATCGTCGGCGTCGTGCTGAACCTGTTCGCCCTGGGCATCACGAACTTCCTGTACCAGAAGCTGTTGGCGGACAACCCGGCGAAGTACAACTCGCCGGGCTACCTGCACCTGATCAAGATCCCGCTGCTGGGCGACATTCCGATCCTCGGCCCGGTTCTCTTCGACGGCACGATCTTCCTGTACCTCACTTATGTCCTGGTCGCCGCGATCCACTTCGGACTGTTCCACACCAGGTGGGGGCTGCGGCTGCGCGCGGTCGGCGAACACCCGAAGGCCGCCGACACCGTCGGGATCAAGGTGCAGCGGACCCGGTACCGCGCGGTGCTGCTCGGCGGCGTGATCGCTGGCCTCGCCGGTGCGTTCATGGTGGTGGGGACGGGATCGACCAACACGTTCGTCGAGAACATGTCCTCCGGCAAGGGTTTCATCGCGCTGGCGGCGGTGATCTTCGGCCGCTGGACGCCAACCGGTGCGGTCGCGGCGGCACTGCTGTTCGGCTTCGCCGGCCAGTTGGCGAGCCTGCTCTCGCAGGCAGGCGTCCCGATCGACGCGAACCTGCTGCTGACGGCGCCCTACATCGCGACCATCCTCGCGGTGGCCGGCCTGGTCGGCCGGGTCAGGGCACCGGCGGCGGACGGCCAGCCCTACACCTTGGGGTGACGTGAACGACGACGACTGGGCAGACCTACGCGCCAGGGCGATCGAGGCCGCCGCCAGGGCGTACGCACCGTACTCGGGCCTGCGGGTCGGCGCGGCAGCCCGCTGCGACGACGGCCGGATCGTCGTCGGCTGCAACGTGGAGAAC
>DATBDL010000019.1:0-6798 GCA_036269975.1 Pseudonocardiaceae bacterium
CCGTTGGCCAGGTCGACCGCGTTGTTCAGCTTCGCAGCGTTGGCCGCGTTGTTCTGGGCGATCCGGCCGTTGGCGGTGGCCAGGTAGTGCGTCACCACGTTGTCGCTCTGGTCCTGGTCCACGACCGAGAAGTCACGGGTGGTCGGGCAGGGCTGGCCGTCGTTCGCCATACCGACCGGGGGCACCTGCAACTGGTTGGCCGCGATCTCCATGTTCGCGCTCTGGAAGAACGCGGGCGCGTTGCAGTACGAGAACTGGGTGAAGATCGACCCGCGCAGGCCGTTGACGCAACGGCCCTGGTTGAGGCTGTTGGTTCCCCGTGCCGCTTTCAGGGTCAGGTTGGTGCCGTTGAAGCCGAACCAGATGCCCACCGTCGAACCGGCGGCCACCTGTGCCGGCACCGTCGGGGCGGCCGGTTGGGTGCCCTTGTCGATGACCAGTGGGTCGTACGTGGTCAACTGGCCGTCGGCGGTCAGGATCGCGGCTTCGACGAAGGCCGACTGGGCGACGTCGGCCTCGTTGCACGGTCCGCCGGCCGGGTCGGTCGCGACCAGTTGGTACGGGGTCGCGAGCCCCTTGGCGGACAACGGGTTGGCCGGCACCATGAGCGTGCAGTTCGGGTTGGGGGCCGCCGCATCAGCGGCTTTGGCCTGACCCGCGTTGTGGGTGATCAGCACCGTGCTGACGGCGACGACGGCGACGGCGACCAGGGCCGCGCCGATGAGAGCGGGGTGGCGAACCCTGCGCGGCGGAAACCGGCGGACCTTGCGCGGCGGGGTCGCGTACGTATCGCGCCGGTACGTTTGAGACACCACGTGCCTCCTTGCATCGCGGGAACGGACCGAAGACGTAAGATATCCGTAAGATTTCGGGTTGATCACTGGGGGATCACGGCGAAGCTAGCACGCTGTCACCAGGCGGGCTAGTCCTTCTGGGTGATGGCAGGTATTACGGTTGCGCAGGGTGCGACCGAGCAAGCCGTAGTTCCGTCATAACGCTGATAGAGCACGGTGCCGCTCGGTCGGTCCGTTCCCGCGTCCGAGAAGAAGACAAAAGGCATCTCCGTGTCCCGCAGCAGCTCCGCTGCCTGCCGATGCGTCAGAAGGGGAGCCGGTCGCGGGGCGACCGTGATCGAATGGCGCGCCGTTGGGGCAGGCCGTTGCTGAGCGAGAGTTGCGCGACCTTGTAACCGGTCGGCCCGCAGCGGTAGACCACGCGGTCCTGCCCGGTGTCGGCGCAGCGGAACAGGTGGAAGTCGTAGTCCATCGCGTCCATGAAGAACGCCGCCTCGTCCGCTGGTCGGCGCCAATTGTGGATACCCCGACGGCCTCCATAATACTGTCGTGATATGCGTAAGATCTTACGAATCCCTGACGCCTCCACCCCGGTGTCGCATAGTCTTGACATACGACGGGATTCCCCCTAGCTTTCCAGCTCACAGATCTTCTACGCCGCTCTGGAAGGTCGGGACGTGGCCCAAGAATCGCAATGGTATCGATCCAAGGAGCTGTCACCGAAAAGGCGCCCTGAATGGGACCGAAATGCTGACGTTATTCGCATGTTCCCGCAGACCGGTCCGGGGCAGGGCCGCGGTTCCTGGTGGTACGTGGACCCGCCGACGTCACCGGTCGGCCAGTCGTCGCTCGCCGCTGGGCCGCCGCTGACCAGACCGCCCATGGCTCGGCCGCCGCTGACCCGGCCGCCGCTCGCCCGAGTGCCGGCCCCTGGACAGTCGATCTCCCCCCGGTCGGTCCCTGGACAGTCGATTCCCCGACTGCCGGCGCCCGGACAGTCGATTCCCCGGCAGCCGATCATCCCCCGGCCGCCGGTCCCTCGGCCGCCGATCCCCAAGCCACCCGTCGCGCGGTCGCCGCTGGCCCAGCCGCTCGTTGCCTGGTCGCCGGTTCCTCGGCCGTCATTCGCCCGGCCTTCGGTCCGCCGGCCGCCGCTCGACCAGTCGACCCAGGATCAGCCCGCCGGTCCCGAGGACAGCGGTCGACACCGCCCCCTCGAACACGGCGACGTCTCCGGTGGCTGGCTGCGCCCGGCCGTCTTCGGTGCCATGGACGGCCTGGTCACCAATGCGTCGCTGATCGCCGGTGTCGGTGCCGCCGGCGTCGCCAATCACACCATCATCCTGACGGGACTGGCCGGCCTGATCGCCGGGGCTTTCTCCATGGCCACCGGTGAATACATCTCGATTCGTTCGCAGAATGAGCTCACCAAAGCCGAGATCGCGGTCGAACAGCTCCAACATTCCCGCGATCCCATCGGCGAACAGTACGAACTGGCGGACGTTTACGTCAAACGCGGAGTCCACCCCGGCCTGGCGTTGGAAGTCGCCCGACAGATTTCGGCGAATCCGGAAGAAGCCATCAAGGTGCACCTGCGCGAGGAATTGGGAATCGATCCCGACGATCTCCCGTCCGAGTGGACGGCGGCCGGCGCCTCCTTTGCCTCCTTCACCGTCGGCGCGCTGGTCCCGTTGCTGCCGTATCTCGTCGGGTTCCCCATGTTCGTGCTGGCCCTGGTGCTGGCCGGGGTGGCCGCCTTCGTCGGCGGCAGCGCCGTCGCCAAGCTGACCGGTCGTCCGGTACTCCTCGGTGGCCTGCGCCAGTTCTCGCTCGGTGCGCTGGCCACCGGTATGACGTTCCTCATCGGCCATCTGATCGGGGCGAGCATCTCCTGAAACACGACTGCCCACAATGGACGTGGCTGGGCACCCGGTGCGCGGGTGCCCGGCCACGTGGTCACTTGTTCAGGAAGTAACCGGTACTGGCGTCGTTGTAGTCGCCGTACGCCTGGGCCGTGGCGTTGGTCGCCGCATGCAGGTGCAACAGGCCACACGGACAGGCCGCCCATCCGTGGCCGGCGCACGTCGGGCAACCCTGGGCGCAGGTCGGGCAGTTGCCCGCACCCGCGCACGCGGCGCAGTTGCCGCAGCAGTTGTAGTGCACCGCGGTGCCGCACGCCGCTTCCAGGATGGAGTTGCCGCCGAGGTCTTCGCCGAGCGTGAGGAACTGGCTGAAGAAGTTGACGTTGCAGATCGCGCAGATCGTGTTCTGGTTGATCACCGGAATCCCCCAAGGATCCTCGTGCGTGGGTAGTTGGCACACATGAGGATGCGGCCGGAACCAGGGATACCACCGGGATTCCGCCGATAGGGGGATTATCGGCCGCCCATATCACCCATTACGGATGTATTTGCGAGCCGATGCCGAGATCGAGCCGGATCGATTCGAGGAGGACGAATGCCGTGCTCGCCGTGTAGACGTCCGCGGCGGCCAGGATTCCGGTGTACTTCGCGATGACCGGTGCCGATGCGAAGTCGACCTGCGCCGCCTGATACGTCTTGACAGCGGCCCACGAGTTGTTCCCGTACCTGGCGAAGAACGGGGTCGGGTCGACCGCCACCAGCGCCTGCTTGGCGCCGTCGATGAGATCGTCGACGTACTGCTGGTAGACGACCATGTCGCCACGGGTGCCAAGGCGCCCCATGTGGCCGCCGATGTAGTGCTGCCACGGGTAAGCCAGGGCTTTGGCCGGCGCGGCGATGGACCCCGGCACGTCCTCGTTCAGGTTGAAACTGTCGAACGGCACCCAGCCGGGCAGGTTGACGTCCACCAACATGAGCGTGTCGTGATTCGGGAAATGGATGTAGATGTTGTCCGGGGTGTGATTGGTGCCGTGCCAGGCCAGATCGACGCGCTCCCCGCCGACGTGCAGCGTGAGGCTTTCGTCGAAGGTGACGTCGGGTACCGGGCGGGTCGGGTCGTTGTCGCGGGCCAGCAGGGCCTTTGTCTCGCTGTGACCGATGCGGACGACCTTCTTGCCGAACAGCGACGACGCGCCGAGGTGGTCGGCGTGGTGGTGCGAGTAGACGATGTGGGTCACCTTGTTGGACACGCCGTTGGCGCCGGCGATCTGGTCGATGGCGCGCTGCAGGTTGTGCCCGATGGTCGGGGGCGCGTCGAACAACACCACGCCTTCGCGGGTGGTCAGGAACGCCGCCTGGTAGGTGCCGTCGGTGACCCAGTAGAGGTTCTTCGCCACCTGGCCCACGAAGTAACCCTGGTCGTTGACGGCCGGGCCGAGCGCGGACGGGGGGACCGGCGCGAAGTCGGGCAGCGGTGGGGCGGAGTCGGCGTGGGCCGGGGTGCCGGCCAGTGTGGCGATCGTCGGGATGGCCGCGAGCGCGGCACCGCGGGCGAGGAACGAACGGCGGTTCGTGGATGCCATGTGGGTTTCCTTCAGGGTGACTGCCGCAGGGGGTGCGCGTCTGAGGTTGGCCGCAGGGCAGGTGAGAAGTCGTCACCGGATCCCGGTGATCCGGGCAGCGGTGCGCCTGGTGACCGCCGGCCTCCACCAGCGATCACCAGGCGCCGACTCTTGCCGGATCTACGCCTGGGCGGCGGCCCAGAACGCGCAGTGGTGTTCGGTGGCGAAGTCCGTCTCTGGCGACGCCGTGGGTTCGGTGAGCGACTGCATTCGTTGGCCCGACGAGGTGAACGACGGCCAGAACGGCGTGCCGAACGACGTCGGTACGGCACGGGCCGCGAAGTTCGTCCAGTACCGCTGCATCGTGCCCGCCAACCCCACCTGACCGGCGGTCAGGTTGCCCTGTGTGGTCGGGTTGTTGAACACGTACAGGATTTCGGACGCGTGGAAGTCGCCCAACGGGAAGCCGGCCGGTGGGACGAGCGCCGGCGGGTTCGGGTCGTTGAACTCGTAGGCGTACGTCGGCACGAACCGCGACACCGACCGGTCGATGTTCAGCGCGTTGCAGGCGAAGATCGCGTCGGTGCCCACGGCGCCGAGCGCGATCGGCGGACTGGGATACGCGCTCAACGGGTACTCGGCCGCGACGGCCGCCGCCTGCGCCGCCGACACGCCGAGCGTGCCTTCGATCTGCTCGGTGTAGTTGGCCGAGGTGACCGGGTTGCCTTCCAGGGTGTTGACCGCCACGAACAGGCGCCACTCGTCGTGGTTCGTGCCGTCGACGATCGGCACCCGGTTGAACTGGCCGGTCGCGAACGCGGTGGCCAGCGGGCGGACCAGGACCTTGCCGTCGATGTCCGGCGTGTAGCCGGAGTCCTGGTCGGCGATGATGGTGGCCACCGGCAGGCCGCGCAGGCACGCCGCCGTCTGGTCGGCGCAGCCGGCCTTCGCCGCGAACGCTTCGCCTGCGGTCTCGGCGTCGGCGAGCGACGTCTGGACCGGGTTGTACGAACCGCTTTCGACGATGGCCTTCGTGAACATGCCGTGCGCGCCGGGCGACGCGAGCTGCGACAACACCGACAGCCCGCCCGCGGACTCGCCGAAGATCGTCACGTCGTGCGCGTCACCACCGAACCGGTCGACGTTGCGCTGCACCCACCGCAGTGCGGACTGCTGGTCCATCAGGCCGAAGTCGCCGGAAGCGCCCTTCTGACCGGCGGCGTTCTGGCCGACATCGTTCGAACTGTCGGTCAGCGCGGGATGGGCCAGGAAGCCGAGTGCGCCGAGCCGGTAGTTGATCGTGACGACGACGGCGTTGTCGGCAACCAGGTTGGTCGGGTCGTAGAGATCGCTCGCGCCGGTGACCAGCGCGCCGCCGTGGATCCACACCATCACCGGCAGTCGCCCGGTCGCGTGGCGTGGGGTGAACACGTTCAGGTAGAGGCAGTCCTCGGACATGCTCGGGTCGCCGCCGACGTCCGCGCCGGGCTGTGCGCAGTGCGGGGCGAACGCCGTAGCCTGCCGGACCCCCTGCCAGCGCGCCGCCGGCTGCGGCGGCCGCCACCGCAACGCGCCGACCGGCGGTGACGCGTACGGAATGCCGAGGAACTTGTCGGTGGTCGTGGTCGCGGCGCCCTGCACCAGGCCACCGGTGGTGGCGACGATCGGGCCGGCTGGCTGAGTCGCCGCGGCACTGGACGTACCCGCGGCGGTCAGCAGCGCGGCGGCGAGGGCCACGACGCCGACCACCGACCGGACCCGGTTGGGTCCGGGGTTCTTGTCACGTGACATCACGTGCCTCCTTCCAGGCACCCCGAGCCTGTCACCAGAACCAGGTCCGTTCCATCGAGTTCGCCCGTTGCCAGTCAACGGAGACTCAACAGACCGACTGCTCGCCCTCGGTGAGCCGTGGGTCCACATGGGTGCCGCACCCGAACATCGGCGAGCCGGCCGACGTCGACGTAGACACAGCCGAGGGCGAGCCCGTCGTCGTCCCCGTCGTCGAGATCGCGATGCACCGCGGTGAGGGATGGCCTGCCGATGTGCGTCGACCGGGCCGTCGACCAGGGCGACCAGGTCGCTGATCCAGCCGAGCCCGGAATGCGGCCGGCGGCTGGCGTGTTGAAACATCGACATGGCAGACGAGACCGTAGAGCTCAGCCCCACCGGGTGGGTGCAGGACCAGACGAAGCAGATCCTCGAGACCGGGACCACGGCCGGCATCGGGATCTCCGGGTTGCCGATCGTGCTGCTGACGCTGCGCGGCGCGAAGACCGGCAAGTTGCGCTACACCCCCGTGATGCGGGTGGAGCACGAGGGCAGCTACGCGGTCGTCGCCTCCAAGGGCGGCGCGCCGGTGCATCCGACCTGGTACCACAACATCAAGGCGTACCCCGAGTTCCCGCTTCAGGACGGGACGGTGACGAAGGACTACGCCGCACGCGAGGTCGACGGCGCGGAGCGGGCCGAGTGGTGGGAGCGGGCCGTCGCGGCCTACCCGCCCTACGCCGACTACCAGCAGAAGACCGACCGCCAGATCCCGGTGTTCGTGCTCGACCCGAAGTGACGGACGGCGGGCGC
>DATBDL010000020.1:0-12903 GCA_036269975.1 Pseudonocardiaceae bacterium
CGGGCGGTCGGTGCGCCAGTTGGCCATGCCGACGATGTTCGCGGCGACGGTGCCCTCCGGGTACTCGCGCTCCGAACGGACCTCGCTGCCCAGTTCCGGGAAGTCCGACGTGATCTGGGCGGCCACCGCGGGATCGACGGACTTGGCGAGGTAGACGAAGGACTTGTCCGACCGCAGGTCGCTGATCACCTGCTGCTCGTCGACGGAGGCGCCGATCAGCCTGCGCAGCTCGTCCGCGATGGTCTGCGTGTGCTGCTCGTACGTGATCCCCTTGTGCACCAACGCGACGCTCGGCGCGTTCCAGTTCGTCCGCATCCGCTTCGGCTGGGCCGTCAGGGCGCGGATGGCCACGTTGAACGCGAGTTCGGTGCCGTCCCGGTCGGAGATCGTGCCGCGCTGGGCCGGTATCCTCAGGTACGTCAAGGACTCCTTCTCCGCGATGGCGGAGAGCTGGTTCGCCTGCAGGCCCTGCACGTCGATCAGCTTGATGCCGGCCAGGACCAGGGCCGCGATCATCAGGATGCGGCCGATCGCGATGCGCGGCTTGGGGTTCGCGCCGACGCTGACGCGCTTGCGACGCCGTGGCTTGGGCGCGGCTCGCCGTTGCGGCGGCGCCTGTCGAGCGGCCGGCGGCGGCTGCCGAGCTGACCGCGGTGGCGGCTTCCTGGCAGACGAGTACGGCCGGCCGACCGGGCCGGTGGGAGGCTGGGGCGGCACGCTCAGCCCCCTGTCGACGGGGTCGTGGTGGTGGTGGCCGGGTTGGTGGTGGTCGTCCCGGAGTTCGGTGTCGTCGTCGCGGGCGCAGTCGTGGGCGGCGGCGGGGTGGTCGTCGGGGCCGGGGCGTGCGCGGCGCTCGGGGTGCCGATCATGGCGACCGAGCCGTCCGGACCGATCACCAGGTGCGCCGGGTCACCGGCCGGGACCATGCCCAGTTGCAGCGCCCGGTTGCCCAGTGCCGGCGCCGAGTCCTGCTCGGCCACCTGCCGCTGGAGCTGCGCCACCCGCACCGACAGCGCCTGGGTGTCCTTGTTGGCCTGTTCCAGCCGGTAGGCGTCGGCGGTGGCCTGGGTGGAGAACCACAGTGTGGCCACGACACCGCCGACCAGCAGCACCATCACCAGCACCACGAACGTGGCCCTGGACGCGGAGCCTGGCTTGCGCTCGGTCTTGGCGGTCGGCGGGCCACCGGTGCCGCGTTCGGTGCGCTGGGCACGGCGGGCGTAGGCACGTTCCGCCGCGGCCGACCGGCCACGGGTGCCGGCCGACCGGTCCGGCTGGGTGGTGCCGCGCTCGCGGGACGGCGCTGGTGGGGTCCTGGTGCGGGCCCGCGCGGGAGCTGTCATGCCGCCCTCCCGATCCGTTCACCGGCCCGCAGCCGAACCGAAGCCGCCCTCGGGTTGGCCTCGGTCTCGGCGTCGTTTGCCTGTTCCGCGCCCCTGGTGAGCAGGCGCAGCCGTGGCCCGTGCCCCGGCAGTTCGACCGGCAGCCCGATCGGCGTCGTCGAGGCCGCCCACTCCGCGAAGACCTGCTTGACGATCCGGTCCTCAAGCGACTGGTAGCTCTCGACCACGATCCGGCCACCGTCGCGCAGCGCGGCCAGTGCCGCCGGGATGGCCCGTCGCAGCACGTCCAGCTCGCCGTTGACCTCGATCCGCAGCGCCTGGAACGTCCGCTTGGCCGGGTGGCCGCCGGTGCGGCGGGCCGCCGCCGGCACGGTCGCGTAGAGCAGTTCGACCAGCCGGGCGCTGGTGGTGAACGGGGCGCGGTCGCGTTCCCTGGCCACCGCGCCGGCGATCCGGCCGGCGAAGCGCTCCTCGCCGTACTCGCGCAGGATTCGGGCCAGGTCGCCGACCGGGTACGTGTTCAGGACGTCGGCGGCGGTCATGCCGACACCGGGTGTCATCCGCATGTCCAGCGGCGCGTCGCGCGAGTAGGCGAAGCCGCGTTCGGCCTCGTCCAACTGCATCGACGAGACACCGAGGTCGAACAGGACACCGTGTACCGACGGCAGGCCGAGATCGGCCAGCACCGTGGGGAGTTCGTCGTAGACGGCGTGCACCAGGTGGACCCGGTCGCCGAAGCGCGCCAGCCGGTCCGCCGAGCGGGCCAGCGCCGTGGTGTCGCGGTCGAGGCCGACCAGGGTGAGTTCGGGGTGCGCGGACAGCAGCGCGTCGGCGTGGCCGCCGAGGCCGAGCGTGGCGTCGACGAGAACGGCCGCGGGATCGGCGAGCGCGGGTGCCAGCAGGGCCAACACCCGGTCCAGCAACACCGGCACGTGCCGAGGATCGGCAATCACCGACTCACCCCCTCCCGTCCCTTGCGTGAACTGGCGCCGAGGTACGCCTGTCCCGTAACAGGCATCTCGCGCGACATCAGCCAGGGCCGCCGCGTCCCCCCGGACACAGCGGTCACTTCGACATTCCGGCACGTCCGCGGTTCGACGTTGCTGGCCGATCCGGGGCCGAGAAGCCGACCGGATGCGGTCAGGTCCCCGCCCGCCCGTCAAACCTGGCGCCGGGGAAGTTGCGTCAGGGTCGATAGCCGAGCGGACCGAGGCCAAACGGCATCCGGTCACCGGGCGGCCCGCACACTCCTCGGGCCAATCGGTTCACCACTTCGTCGAGCTCGCCGGGAGCGCTGGGCGCCCTCCCGACCGGTGCGTGCCGGTCAGAACACGCCTGGCAGTACCTCCTCCTGCGCCTGCGAGTAGCTGTCCTCGTGTTCCTCCAGATACCGCTCCCATGCGGCGGCATCCCAGATCTCCAGCCGGGTGATCGCGCCGATGACCACGCACTCCTTGGCCAGTCCCGCGTAGCGACGCAACTCCGTTGCGATGGAGATGCGTCCCTGGCTGTCCGGTCGCTGTTCGTCGGTGCCGGCGAACAGGTAACGCTGGTAGGCCCGGACCGCCTCGTTCGTGAACGGTGCTTCCGCGACCTTGCGGGCCATCTGCTCGAACTCAGCCCTCGGGAACACGTAGAGACAGTGGTCCTGGCCCTTGGTGACCATCAGACCCCCCGCCAGTGCGTCCCGGAACTTCGCCGGCAGCGTGAGCCGCCCCTTGTCGTCGAGTTTCGGGCTGTGTGTGCCGAGGAACATCGGCTCCCACCTCCCACCGGCCCGGTCGAGCCGGCCATGGAGCCCCCGTCTGCTCCACTTGCCGCCACAGTACCCCACTTTTCACCACAGTCAACGGCTAACGGACGTCACACCCTCCCCCAATGGGGTCGTTTCCGCAGGTAGGGAAGGTGGGGCCAAGTGGGGCACCGGTGGGGCGCCACGCCGCGTCCAACCGCGCCGGACCGGACCGCCCGAAGGTCCGGACCACCCACCTCGTGCGATCGGGACCGCCGAAGGGTCGAATCGTGGTAGACGTGGGGACCAGTGGGGAAAGCCAGGACGGAGCCCCAGCCGTAACACTGAAGGACACAGCCGACCACGGCGACCAATCTTCATGGCAGGCTGTATTCGAACCCCCGGTTACCCGGAGGCGAGCACGTCGCGGAGCGCTGATCCGCACCCGGCACGCCACCTCGTATCGGCGGTACGGCACAGTGCCTCGGCAATCGACCCATTGCCGACAAACGCTTCAGGAGGTCGAGTGACATCGACTAGCCGACCCGCCGCGCTGTACGACCACGGCGCAAACAACCATCCCGTGCCGGCCGCTGGCAGCCCGCCGGTACCGGGCCGGCTGACCGAGGCGCTGGCCGAGCTGAACGCCGCGACGCAGCGCATCGGCCAGAACGTGGAGCGTGTCCTGGTGGGCAAGCCGGACGTGGTGCGGATCGCGCTGGTGACCCTGCTGGCCGAAGGCCACCTGCTGGTCGAGGACGTGCCGGGGGTCGGCAAGACGTCGCTGGCCAAGGCGCTGGCCAGGTCCATCGACTGCTCGGTCAACCGCATCCAGTTCACCCCGGACCTGTTGCCGAGCGACATCACCGGGGTGTCCATCTTCAACCGGCAGACCAGCGGTTTCGAGTTCCGTCCCGGCCCGGTGTTCGCGAACATCGTGGTCGGCGACGAGATCAACCGCGCGTCGCCGAAGACACAGTCCGCGTTGCTGGAGAGCATGGAGGAGCGGCAGGTCACGATCGACGGGACGGCGTATCCGCTCGAACCGCCGTTCATGGTGATCGCCACCCAGAACCCGATCGAGATGGAGGGCACGTATCCGCTGCCCGAAGCCCAGCGCGACCGGTTCACCGCCCGCGTCTCGATCGGCTACCCGGACCCGGCGGCCGAGTTGGCCATGGTCGAGGAGCACGCCGGCGCCGACCCGATGGCAGCGCTGCAACCGGTGTCCAACGCGGAGCAGGTACAGAGCCTGATCAACACCGTCCGGCAGGTCCACCTGTCGCCGGAGATCCGGCGCTACGCGGTGGAACTCGTGTCCGCGACCAGGAGACTCTCCGAGGTCCGGCTGGGCGGTTCACCCCGGTCGACGCTGCACCTGGTACGGGCCTGCCGGGCACAGGCCGCGCTGGCCGGCCGCGACTACGTCGTGCCGGACGACCTGCACCTGGTCGCCATCCCGGTGCTGGCGCACCGACTGGTGCTATCGGCGGAGGCGCAGGCGGCCCGTCGCTCGTCGGCGGAACTGGTGCGCGCGCTGCTGCAACGGGTACCGGTACCGCACGGCACGCCGGACCCGAACGCCCAGTGGGGCGCCGGCCTGCGCAATCCCCGGTAACCCTGGCACGTATCTACTCAAGACACGTAACTGCGGAGAACGACCAAACACCGGCGGAGTTGCTGATGCGGGGAGCACTGTCCGGCCTCACCACACGGGGCCGATGTCTGCTCGCCGCGGGCATCGCGGCCGCACTGTGCTCCGCCGTGCTCAACGAGCGGGATCTGTTGCGGGTGGCCGTGTTCGTGATCGCCCTGCCGATGCTGTCGGCCGGGCTCGCGGCGAGCGCTCGGGTCGGCCTGTCCGCGCGGCGGCACCTGCTGCCGGCTCGGGTGCCGGCCGGGGACGACTCGGACGTGGTGCTGGAGGTGCACGCGCACGGCCGGGTGCCATCCGGCGGCCTGCTGCTGGAGGACGGCGTCCCCTACACGCTCGGCGGCCGACCCCGGTTCGTGGTGGAACGCCTGCGGCGCAGGGGAACCGCCCGCCTTGGGTACCGCGTGCACCCGACCATGCGCGGCGTGCACCAGTTGGGCCCGCTGCGGGCCAGGATCACCGACCCGTTCGGGCTGGCCGAGTTCGAGCGTGAGCTGGCCGGCCAGAGCCGGGTGGTCGTGGTGCCGAGGACGGTCGCGCTGGTGGGTCTGCCGGGTGGCTCGGGTACCGGTGTCGGCGACGACGGCTCGGTGCGGCTGCGGTCCGGTCAGGGCGACGACGACGCGGTGGTCCGGCAGTACCGGCAGGGCGACGACCTGCGCCGGGTGCACTGGCGCTCGACCGCGCGCCGGGACGAGCTGATGGTCCGGGTCGAGGAGCGCCCGTGGCGCGGCGGCACCACGGTCATGCTGGACCGGCGGGCGCCGGCGCATCGTGGCCACGGCCCGACCGCCAGCCTGGAGTGGGCGGTCAGCCTCTGCGGCAGCGTGTGCCTGCACCTGCACCACTGCGGGCAGCAGGTGCGGCTGGTCGCCGAGGACAGCCAGGTGCTGATCGGCGACAACGCGGAAACCGACCGCAGTGACGATGTGCTGCTGGACGCGCTGGCGATGCTGAAGACGACCCAACGGCGTGAGCTGGCCTGTGGCGTCGACCCCGGCGGCGGCCACGAGCTGATCGCGATCCTCGGCTCGATCACCCCCACCGAGGCGGCCGAGCTGACCAGGGTGCGCAACCGGCGTTCGCGCAGCCTCGCCGTGCTGCTGGACGTGTCGAGCTGGGCGGCGGCCGGTGAGGCGGCCGGTCACAGCCCGCAGGAGGCGGCCGACGTGTTGCGCGAGACCGGATGGGGCGTCGTGGTGGTGGGGCAGGACATGCCACTGGCGGCGGCGTGGACCGAGCTGTGCCGGATCGGCGTGGCGCGAGGGACGATGGGAGGCATCCGGTGACCAGCAACTCCACCCGCATCCGGCCCCCCGCCGCCAGTGGTGGCGGGGGGCCACGGCGGATGACGCAGCCGCCACCGCGTGGCAACGGCACCGGCAACGGCGGGCCGACCGCCGGTTCCACGCTGGCCATGCCCGCGACCGGCGCCATCGCGTCGATCTGTTCCGCCACCGCGATCTCCGGCATCGTCACCGGCCTGGGCTGGCTGTCGTACTCGATCGTGTCGGTCGTGGTGTGCGTCGCGGCCGGCACCGCGCTGCGGGCGGTGCGCTGCCCCGCCCCGCTGATCTGGCTCGGCCAGCTCTTCGTGCTGCTGTGCCTGACGGTCACGCTGTTCACCAGCTCTGGTTTCCTGGTCTTCCTGCCCGGCCCGAGCGCGCTGCACGATCTCGGCACCGTGTTCGGCCAGGCCGGCACCGACATCCAGAACGGCGTCCCGCCGGTCGCGGCCGACCAGCCGATCCTGTGCCTGATCGTGCTCGCCATCGGGGGCGTCGCGATCGCGGTGGACACGCTCGCGGTGACCGCGAAGGTGCCGGCGGCGGCCGGCCTGATCCTGCTGTGCGTCTACGCGGTGCCGGCGTCGCTGGACGACGCGATGCTGCCGTGGTGGGGCTTCGTGCTCGGCGCGGCCGCGTTCACGGTGATGCTGGCCGTCGACGGCGTACAGCGGCACCAGGCGTGGCGCGGCAAGCTCGGCCTGCCTGCGGTGGCCACCACCGGTGTCGCGCCGGCGACGGTGGCGGTCACGACCGTCGCCGTGGTGTTGGCCCTGTTCATCGGCGGCACGTTCACCCTGATCGGCACGGTCGGCCGGCTGCCCGGCGCGGACAGCAACGGCACCGGCGGCAGCGGGCAGTTGGGTATCGAGCCGTTCACCAAGTTGCAGGGCATGCTCGGCAACCAGGGCACCGCCGAGTTGTTCGACGTGACCGGACTGCCGTCGACCGCCCCGCCGTACCTCCAGGCGCTGACCCTGCCGGACTACCAGGCCGGCAAGGGCTGGGTGGGGGACACCAGCATGGCCCCCGGCGTACCGGCGGACGGCCCCCTCCCCTACGCACCCGGTGAACCGTCCGGCGACCCGACCGCCAAGATCGACATCCAGAGCGTCGGCTGGGAGGACGTCTGGCTGCCGGTGTTCGGCCTGCCGAACAAGCTGCAGGGCAACGACGTCACGTCGGACTACCGGTACGACAAGGACTCCGGGATCATCTACAGCCTGCGCAAACGCGAGCCGGGCGACTACACGGAGACGGCGGACCTGACCGTCCCGACCCAGGCGGAGCTCGAGGTGGCCGGCGACGACTACAGCCAGATCAGCCCGAGATACCAGAAGCTGGCCGGCGTACAGCAGCGCGTGTACCAGCTCTCGCAGCAGATCACGGCGGACGACGGCACCGAGTTCGACAAGGCGCTGGCGGTGAACACGTTCTTCCACAACCCGGCCAACCACTTCGTCTACAACACGCAGACCGGGAAGCCGGTCACCGGTGACCCGCTGGTCGACTTCCTGTTCTACGACAAGTCCGGCTTCTGCGAGCAGTACGCGTCGGCCATGGCGGTCATGCTGCGCACGTTGAACATCCCGGCCCGCGTCGCGATCGGCTTCACCGACGGCTACGCCTCCGGCGGGCACCAGACCATCACCACACAGGACGCGCACGCGTGGGTGCAGGCGTACTTCCCCGACTACGGCTGGGTCAACTTCGACCCGACGCCGCTGAGCGACGGTCGCCAGCAGGTCCCCGGCTACCTGCCGACCGGGGCCAAGAACGGAACGTCCAGCAGCGCAGGCCGCCAGAACCCGGACCGCGACGGCGCGAACCCGACAACGGCCCCAGCCCCGAAGCCGAGCCAGCCCGTCCACCCGGAGGCCGGCGGCACCGGTGGTACCGGCGGCCAGACCGGCACCCCGCTCTGGCAGTTCTGGCTGGTGCTGGGTCTGCTGTTGGTGTCGATCGCCGCAACCGCGATGGCGAGGCGGACCGGTCCGCCGGTACGACAGCGGTGGCTGGCCGGGGCGATCACCGGCTGGGGCCTGGTTGCGTTCTTCGCGGCGGCACTGCTGTCGTGGTGGTTGTCGGTGCTGCTACTGGTGTTGGGCGTCGCGGCGGGCCCGGCGGCGATACGTGAGTTCCGCAGGCGGCGGCACCACAGGGCGGTCGTCGAGCGAGGCCCGGCGGCCGCCGACGCGGCATGGCGGGAACTGCTCGCCGAGTCGTTGGACCGCGGGATGGCCGTACCACCCAGCGACACGATCCGCGTCGCCGCGACGAAGATGGTCCGCGAACACGACCTGGACGCGGAGGGCAGGGACAGCCTGCGGACGCTGGTGGGCGAGGTGGAACGGTCCTGGTACGGCACGCCGTCGGCGGAGGGTGAGAAGCCGACGTCGTCACTGGTGGTGGAGTCGTTCGACCGGGTGAGGCGCAGCCTGCACCGCAACGCGCCGCTGGCCATCAGGGCAAGGCTGCTGCCGAGGTCCGTGCTGCGCCCCAACAAGGCCAGGAACACCGACCAGGACGACGAGGACTGACCTACTGATCCGACGGACGCCGGTCCGGCCCACATAGCTGGGCCAGGCCTGCGGCCGCGTCCGCTGGTCCGGCGGCGTCCGCCGGCGTCCGCCGGACCGGCCCAACCGGCGTGTCGGACTGACAAACGCAAGGACGCCGCCCCACCCTCGGGGAGCGACGTCGTCGTGGCGGCGGCACCGCGGCTCGCGCCGCGGTCGCCAACCCGTCCTTATGTCTTATTCGCCCTCGAAGCGCTTGCGGAAGCGCTCCTCCATGCGTTGGGTGAATCCACTGCGTTGGGCCTTCGACTCCTCGCGCCCGTCCTTACCCTGACCGGCGGGCGTGTCGCCGTGACGCATGGCGGCCCAGGTCATCACGGCGCCGACGAACATCATCAGGAAACCGACGACGCTGACGACAGGGATTTCGAACACCTTCAGCGGCAAGAGCATTCCACACACGAGCAGCGCTATGCCCAGCACGAACAGGGCGATCCCCTGAATGCGCCGACGCCGGGACGGACGCAGTCGCGCGCCGCGGATGGTGGACGCGAACTTCGGGTCCTCGGCGTAGAGCGCGCGCTCGATCTGGTCGAACAGCCGCTGCTCGTGCTCGGAGAGTGGCATGGCTCCTCCTCCGGCACTGCTGTCGTGCGCCGGGTGCTCTCGGTGGCACCGGGCCCGGCGGGCGCCCCGTTGGGGTCGTCACAACAAGGATACGATCCGGACGAGCCGCCGACTACCCGATGCGCCATCCTGGGGCAGCATTGCAACGGTTGCCAGTCACTTGGCCTACCCAGTAGTACGGTATGAGCCCGGCACAACGGGACATTTCGGGCCGACAGCCCAATCTTCGCCGCTGCTCAGCTCCGGTACCGTGACGCCGTGGCTGGGGACGAGGTCGACCCGCGGGATTTGCGAGTGTCGGATGCCGAGCGCGAACATGTGGCCGGGCTGTTGCAGAAGGCGGTCGGGCGCGGCCTGATCACCCTCGACGAGTTCACGGAGCGGACCGACCACGCGCTGGCGGCCCGCACCCGAGGCGAACTGAACACGGTCCTGATGGACCTGCCCGACCTTCGCCACGCCGAAGTCGCGGTGGCCCCGACGGTCGCGCAGCAGCCGCTGATGCTGCAAACCGGGGCGGGAAACGTGAAGCAGCACGGCCACTGGGTCGTCCCACCGGCCATCGTGGCCGAGTGCGGTATGGGCAACATCACCATCGATTTCACCCAGGCGAGCTGCCCACACCACGAGGTGACCCTGCACGCGACAGCCGGCAGCGGCAACATCTCGGTGATCGTCCCGCGCGGCTGGCAGGTCGTGATGATGGAGGCGTCCAGCCGGATGGGACACATCAGCAACAAGGCCACCGACCCGCCGAACCCGAGCATGCCGGTCCTGCGCGTACACGGCCGGGTCCGGATGGGCAACCTCAAGATCCGGTACTCGCGCGGCCGTTAGCACCGGATTCGGGCAGTCAGCGGGCCGCCGGCGGCCGGGCAATCGACAGCCGAGAAACCGGGTACTGGTGGTGTGTTGCGGCGCCCGGACCGAGAAGCGGTATCGGGACGGTACGAGGCGCCACTTCCCGGACTCGCCGATCGCAGTCGTAGTCCGGCCGGAGGCGGGCGCGCCGAGCCAGCTCGTCGACCACGCCGCGAAGGCTGGCAGCGGCCGCCGCCAAGATCAAGCTCTGCGAGCACCCGACGAGCTGTGAGGCTCACAGCTCCAGCAGCATCCTGGTGTTGCCCAACGTGTTCGGCTTGACGTAGGGCAGGTCCAGGAACTCGGCCACGCCGGCGTCAGCGGATCGGCGCATCTCGTCGTAGACCTGTTGTGTCACCGGGGTGCCGTCGATCTTGACGAAGCCGTGCCGGGCGAAGAACTGGGTTTCGAACGTCAGCACGAACAGGCGCGCCAGGCCCAGTTCACGGCCCTGATCGACCAGCCGGCCCACCACGGCGTGGCCGACGCCCCTGCCCACCGCGTGCGCCGCGACCGCCACCGTGCGGATCTCGGCCAGGTCCTCCCACAGCACGTGCAGCGCGCCGCAGCCGACCAACTCGCCATCCAGCTCGGCTACCCAGAACTCCTGGATCGCCTCGTACAGCGTCACCAGTTCCTTGGCCAGCAGCACCCGGCCCGCGTAGTGATCCACCAACTCCTTGATCCGCCGCACGTCGCTCGTCCGTGCCCTGCGCACCACCAGGTCAGCCACCGGCCACCTCGGCGACGGCCGGCTCGGCCGGCGGCGAGTGCGGTGAGGACGGCGCGGGTGCGGGCTTGATCTCGCCGAACCTGGCCAGGACCAGCGCGCTGGTCACCGCGATGGCGAAACCGGCCACCGCGACCGGTGCCCAGCCGTGCCGGGTGTGGTCGCCGAGCAGCACCACGCCGATCACCGACGGCGGCACCGTCTCGCCGATCAGCATCATCGCGGTGGCCGCGACCACGCCACCGCGCTGCAACGCCGACGCGTAGAACCAGCCGGCGAGCACACCTGCCACCGCGGCCGCGTACGTGGCCGGGTCGGTGATCAGCGTGCCGATCGACAACGACGGCAGCACCCGGATCGACGTGCCCATCGCGCCGAAACCCAGGCCGCTGACCAGGCCGAGCGCCGCGGTCCGGGCGGGATCGGGCAGGCGCCCGGCCGCTACGCCCAACACCGCCAGCGCCAGCGCCGCGATCAGCAGCGCGAAGTGGAACATCCGGCTGCCATGGCCGGCGCCCTCGCTCTCCGCCGCCGCGCCCAGCATCGCCAGACCGACGCAGACGACGCCGACCGACGCCCATTCGACGCCGGACAGCCGCATGCCGAACCACCGGGTCGCCAACAGCGCGGTGACCGCGATACTCGCCGCCATGGCCGCCTGCACCAGGAACAGCGGCAGCGAACGCAACGCCGTGACCTGGGCGACCAGGCCCACCACGTCCAGCCCGACGCTCGCCAGGTAGCGCCACTGGCCGAGCAACCGGAACAGCAACCGGGGGTCGACACCCTGCCGGTCGTCGCGGGTGCCCCGTGCCACGACGGCCTGCATCGTCGAGGCGACGCCGTAGCAGACCGCCGCGAAGATCGCGCAGAACATGCCGAACCACACGCCTCGACCATAGAGGGCTGCGACCAGGCGCCAACGGCGGATACCCGACTGTCACCGCCTCGGGTCAATATCCTGTTGCTTGCGGTGTTCGGGTCGACATCGCGAAAACGGCCGAGGGGCGTTGATGACGGGGATCGGGCGGGACGCGTTCAGCGATGCGGAACACCAGGCGACGCAGGGCTGGCAGACCACCCTCGTCACACCGGACGGCGTCTCCTGGCTGCTGAACCCCGGCGGCCCGTGGCTGCGCTGGGCCGGCCCGAACGGCTGGCTGCCGACGCCACCGCCGATGGACCCCGGCATGCGCATGGGCGCCCGCCGCGTCCAACCACCGCAACCCCAGGCTCCGCCACCCCAACCCATGCGGCCACCCCAACCCATGCGGCCACCGCCGACGGCACCACAAACACAATTCGCGGCGCCGCCCGTCGCGCAACGGCCACCCATGCCGCCGCCCGGTCCGCGGCCGATGATCACGCAGGTCAAGTACAACCAGAGCCTGCGGTCGTTCGTGTCGGTCGGTGAGACCGCGTGGGCGTTCCTGGACCGCGTGGTGCGGGTCGTCAAGTGGACGTCGGACGCGCGCAAGGACAAGCAGCGCGAGAACCAGCCCAATCCGGTCATCGTCCTGGTCGGCGAGCCGCATTCCGGCCAGCGCCTGCTGACCGGTGCGCTACGGCGTGCGCTCGCCGAGGCGGAGGCCATCGCGGACGAGCAGTACAGCCAGGACACCGGCGCACGGGTCTACCAGCTCGATCCGGGCCCCGGTGTCGGCGCCAGGCTCAAGCGGATGTTCGACGGCGAGTGTGTCACCGGCAAGAAGATCTACCTGGTCCGCGAGGCCGACGACCTGATCCCGGACGACGCGGCCCGCGACGCGGTGTGCGCCACCCTGACGCGGATCGCGAGCGACCGGGACGCCACCGGCATGCTCGTGCTGGCGGGCACCGAGAAGTTCCTCGCCGCGATCAAGGCCGGCACGTCGGCCGCGATCAGCGACAGTTTCGTCTACCGGATGCCGTCGTTCGGGCAGCCCGCCGTCCGCGCGACGCTGCTGGACGTGCTGGCACAGGAGGGTGGCGCCGTCCTCACGCCGGCCGCACGGGCCCGCCTGGTCGACTACACCGGCGCCTGTCACGCGGCCGGCGTCGTGACCGGTGCCGACGCCGTGGTGTCGGCGATGGAGCACGCGATCCGCGCGGCCGTGGTGCGCGGGTCGATGGACTTCCAGCAGCACGCCCTGGTGGACCTGCCGGACCTGG
>DATBDL010000021.1:0-3137 GCA_036269975.1 Pseudonocardiaceae bacterium
CGTCGCTCGCGTTGGCCGGCACCAGGTTCTGCGTGAAGCTGCTCGCGGTGGCCGTGTGACCGAGCGCCAGGTTGGCCGACGCCGTCGTCGCGCCGTACACCTCGAACTCCGACACCTGCCCGGCCGGCCAGCCGGTGTTCGCACTGAAGTTCAGCCGGATGTCGCGGGTGCTGGTCTGACCGAAGTTGATGGTCACCGTGTTGGCGTTGCCATCGAAGTTGTAGCCGGCCGACGCCACGATGGTGGCGAACGTGCTGCCGTCGGTGCTGCCCTGGATGTTGAGGGTCTGGGTGCGGGCGCTCCAACCGGTGGGCACCTTGAGGACGATCTGGTTGACGCTGGTCGCGGCGCCGAGATCCACCTGGAGCCACTGGGGGAACGCGCCGTTGGTGCTCTCCCAGTAGGAGCTCTGGTTGCTGTCGTTGGCGTTGGCGGGGACGAAACTCTGGCTGGATCCACTGGCGGTCATCGTCTTGCCGAGCGCCAGGTTCGGGCCTGCCGCTGCCGCCGTCGACGTGCCTGCGACAACCGGTACGAACAGGGCCATCAGGCCGACCAGTGTCGCGGCGATCAGCCGCGCCGTCGAGCGCTTGCTTCGCATGGGCGATCCTCTATCCACATTGATAGGCAGGGAGGAGTTTGCAAGTTGCCGTACAGCAATCGACTTAACTTTGCAAATTTCTTGCGTTAAATTGTCGATCTGTTACGGCATGCTACCGCCGCGTCATCCTGGGGGAAAGGTACGATCGCCGGTTGAATCACGTAATTTCTTGCGGAAAACGCGTGTCAGCGCGGGTTAGCACCGGTTAGGAAGCCGCGTCTTCTTCCGCTCGCCGGGCGCGGGCACGCCGCTTGCCCTCGTGCATCGCCTGCACACGGGCCACCGGAATGGTGTGCCCCTCGGCGACCAGGTCCGCCGGCAGCCGCTGCGGCGCCGGCATCGCGTCCGCCCACGGGTCATCCTCGCCCAACAGGCCGACGGCGGTGTGCAGGGTGAAGTCGGCCGGCGACACGTGGTCGAGCTGGTCCCAGGCCACCGGGAACGACACCGGCACGCCCGGCCGCAGGCGCGGGCTGTAGGCGGATACCACGGTCGCGCCGTGTGCCCGTGTGGAGTCGAGGAAGACCTTGCCGTGGCGCTGATCCAGCACGAACGCCGTGGTGGCCAGGTCGGGGTCGATCCGCTCGGCGCGCGCCGCGATCGCGCGGGTGGCGGCCGCCATGTCGTCGGCGGAGTCCCGCTCGTCGATCGGCACGAACACGTGCACACCCTTGGCGCCGCTCGTCTTCACGGCGCCTTCGAGCCCGATGTCGTCCAGCGCCTGTTTGACCAGGTGAGCGGCCTTGACGGCGAGCTCGAACGCGTTCGCGATCGGCGGGTCGATGTCCAGGATGAGGTGGGTCGGGTGGCCGAGCCGGTCGGCGGTGGCCAGCGTCGGGTGGTATTCGACGGCGCGCTGGTTGGCGAACCAGAGCAGCGTCCGGCGGTCGTCGCAGAGGGCGTAGGACACCTCTCGTTTGGACCGCTCCGCCCACACCGGCACCGTCTTCACCCAGTCCGGCGTGTACTTGGGGACGTTCTTCTGCATGAACGGGTCCTGGCCGCGCAACACGCGGACCACGGACAACGGCCGCTCGCGCAGGGTGGGCAGGATGCGCTCGCGAACGGCGTCGAGGTAGTCGACCAGGTCTCGTTTGGTCGCGTCGGCGCCGTCGAACAGCGGCTGGTCGAGGTTGGTCAGCGAGACGTCGTCGCGCACCTCACCGCCGCTCCTGCCCGCCACGACCCACACTGTGCCGAGATCATCGGCGCTGGTCAACTCCGACCGTGCCCAACAGTAATGTGAGCCTGGTTGACGAATAGTGGAATTTCTGTCAAGACACCGTGGCAACGGAGCAGTGGTCCGGACCATTGACAGGCATCCAGCCGGCAGGTATCACTTTCTTCACAGCTCTGATTAAGACTGGAAATTTTCAGCGGACCCTGCGGGAGACTCAGCGATGCGCATCTCACGGACCACCGCACTCCTGGCAGCGGCGTTACCCGTTGCCGCCGGTGTAGTGCTCTTCACCACCGGCCAGTCCGCCAGCGCGGCTGGCGCGGCGTTCCCGGCACACTATTTGGCGCCCTACCTCCAGATCAGCAACGGCGACGTGGGCGACCTCGCCAGCGACATGAGCGCAAGCGGCGACAAGTTCTTCACCCTGGCGTTCCTGACACCACAGTCCGGCTGCACGGCGATCTGGGAGGACGGCGGCGAAGCGGTCGGCTCCTTCAAGACCCAGATCAGCTCGCTACAGGCGGCCGGCGGCAACGTCGCCGTCTCGTTCGGTGGCGCGGAGGGCGGCGAACTCGCCCAGACGTGCACCAACACGGCCAGCCTGACCGCGGCCTACGGCAACATCGTCAACACCTACGGCATCAGCCGCCTCGACTTCGACATCGAGGGCGGCGTACTGGGCGACACCGCCTCGACGGCCCGCCGCGACTCCGCGTTGGCGGCGCTACAGGCGCAGAACCCCGGCGTGCAGGTCGACTTCACGCTCGCAGTGGCCCCCAACGGCCTGCCGTCCCAGGAAATGGGGCTGCTGCAGGACGCGAAGGCCAAGGGCGTGCGGGTCAGCGTCGTCAACATCATGACGATGGACTTCGGCAACGGCCAGAACGCACTGAACGACGCCGAGTCCGCCGCGACCGCGACCAGCAGCCAGCTCGCTGGCCTGTACGGCATCTCGACAACGGCAGCCTTCAACATGATGGGCCTGACGCCGATCGCCGGCCAGAACGACGACAACGAGAACTTCACCCAGGGCAACGCATCCACACTGGAGAGTTTCGCCGCGTCGCGCGGCGTGGGTGAACTGTCCTTCTGGGAGGTCGACTTCTACGACAAGCCACTCGGCTACGCCTACACCCGTACGTTCACCAAGATCGGCGGCGCACCCGCGGGCGGTGGCGGCACGGTCACGACCGGCAAGATCACCGGTCTGGCCGGCAAGTGTGTCGACGTGGCCGGTGCGAGCACCGTCAACGGCACCAAGGTGGACCTGTTCACCTGCAACGGCACCAACGCGCAGAACTGGACGGTGGCCGCGAACGGCACCCTGCAGGCACTGGGCAAGTGCATGGACGTGAC
>DATBDL010000022.1:0-15364 GCA_036269975.1 Pseudonocardiaceae bacterium
GCCGAAGACCTCCGCCCACGGGCCGATGTCCGACGCGGCCAGCGCCAGCATCGCCTTGCGCAGGTCGCCCGGCGGCAGGCCGCCGAGTTCGCGCCGCAGCCGGCCGGACGAGCCGCCGTCGTCAGCGACCGTGACGACAGCCGTGACGTCCGGCGTGATCCTGCGCAACGCGGTCAGGGTGGCATGCAAGCCATGGCCACCACCGAGGGCGACGACGCGGACCGGACGGGCGGAACCGTTGGCGCTGGAGATCACTCACGCCCCAGGTCCCGGTGCACGACCTTGACCGTCATCCGGTCCTCGGTGGCGAGCCGGGCGGCCAGGTCCTCCGAGATCGCCACGCTGCGGTGCTTTCCGCCGGTACACCCGACGGCCAGCGTCAGATAACGCTTGCCCTCGCGCAGGTAGCCTGCGCCGATCAGCCGCAGCAGTTCGTGGTAGCGGTCCAGGAACTCCTCGGCGCCCTCCTGGGACAGAACGTAGTTGCGCACGTCCTGGTCCAGACCGGTCAGTTCGCGTAGTTCCGGAATCCAGAACGGATTGGGCAGGAACCGGACGTCCATCACCAGGTCGGCATCCATCGGCAGGCCGTACTTGTAGCCGAAGGACAACACGGTGACCCTGGTGCGGGCGCTGGCCTCGCTGCCGAACGCGTCCTCGATCTTGGCGCGCAACTGGTGCACGGACAGCGCCGTCGTGTCCAGCACCAGGTCGGCCTGTTCGCGCAACGGGGTGAGCAGGTGGCGTTCGGCCTCGATGCCGTCGGCGAGCCGGCCGTCGCCCTGCATCGGGTGCGTGCGGCGGACCTGTTCGAACCGGCGGATGAGCGCCGCGTCGGTCGCCTCGAGGAACAGCGTCCTCGGCTTGTAGCCACGCGCGTCCAGATCCTTGATCACGGCGGCGAGGTCGTCGGTGAACGCCCTGCTGCGCACGTCCATCACCACGGCGACCCGCGTGATCGCGCCACGTGCCTGGGCGCCGAGTTCGACCATCGTCGCGACGAGTTCCGGCGGCAGGTTGTCCACCACGAACCAGCCGAGATCCTCGAGGCATTTGGCCGCCGTGCTGCGACCGGCACCGGACAACCCGGTCACCACGGCCACCTCAACCCCGGACGACGCGGGCCCCCCGGCCGCCGGTCCGGTCTCGTTACTCACTCCCGCCTCCTACAGGCTCGTTTTCCTTGCTGTCGACGCGTTTCCCGCCCGACAACACCGTGTGCACCACCACGGCGGTGTGCCGGCCAACGCCCGGCACCTCGCTGATCTCGTCCACAGTGGCCGATGCCAGCCGTTTCAGCGACCCGAAGTGCTTCAGCAGCGCGGTCCGCCTTGCCTGGCCGAGGCCGGGAATCTCGTCCAGCGCGGACATCGTCATCCGCTTGGACCGGCGCTGCCGGTGGTACGCGATCGCGAACCGGTGCGCTTCGTCGCGGACCCGTTGCAGCAGATAGAGGGCTTCACTGGTACGCGGCAGGATAGCCGGGTCCGGATCGCCGGGCAGCCAGACCTCCTCCAGCCGCTTCGCCAGCCCGATCACGGCGACGTCGGTGATGCCGAGTTCGGCCAGCACGTCCGACGCGGCCTCGACCTGCGGCGCGCCGCCGTCCACGACGTACAGGTTCGGCGGATACGCGAACCTGCGCGGGCGGCCGGTGGTCGGGTCGATGCCGCCGCGCACGGTCGGATCATCGGGCGAACCGGCGGCCGGGGTGTGTAGTTCCGTTTCCGGGGACTGCGCGGTTTCCTGTTGGTAGCGCAGGAATCGGCGCCGGGTCACCTCGGCGATCGACCCGACGTCACCGCCCTGCGCGCCCTCCCGGATCGCGAACCGCCGGTACTCCGACTTGCGCGCCAACCCGTCCTCGAACACCACGAGCGAGGCCACCACGTCACTCCCCTGCACGTGGCTGACGTCCACGCACTCGATCCGCAGCGGCGCGGTGTCCAGGCCGAGCGCGTCCTGCAACTCCTGCAACGCCGCCGACCGCGCGGTGAGATCGCCGGCGCGGCGCAGCTTGTACTGGGCGAAGGACTCGGCGGCGTTGCGGGCGACGGTCTCCATCAGCGCCCGCTTGTCGCCGCGCTGCGGCACCCGCAGGTGCACGCGCGAGCCGCGCAGGTCGGTCAGCCAGTCCTCGACCGCGCCCGCGTCGGCCGGCAGCGCCGGCACCAGTACCTCGCGCGGCACCGGGCTGCCACCCGCGTCGGCCTGCTCGGCCAGCGCGGCCTGTTCGCCGTAGAACTGGCTCAGGAACTGGGCGACGAGGCCCGCCGAGCCCGGCTCGTCCACCTCGGCGTCGGCGATCCGGTCGATCACCCAGCCGCGCTGGCCGCGCACCCGCCCGCCTCGCACGTGGAACACCTGGACGGCCGCCGCCAGCTCGTCCTCGGCGAACGCGACCACGTCGGCGTCGGTGCCGTCGCCGATCACGACGGCCTGCTTCTCCAGCGCCCGCCGCAGCGCGCCGATGTTGTCCCGCAGCCGAGCGGCTCGCTCGAACTCCAGCTCGTCCGAGGCGGCCTGCATCGCGCGTTCGAGGCGGCGCACCATGGCATCGGTCCGGCCGGCGAGGAAGTCGCAGAAGTCCAGCACGATGTCGCGGTGCTCGGCCTCGGTCACCCTGCCGACACACGGCGCAGAGCACTTGTCGATGTAGCCGAGCAGGCAGGGCCGGCCGATCTGGCCGTGCCGCTTGAACACCCCGGCCGAGCACGTGCGCGCGGGGAACACCCGCAGCAGCAGGTCGAGCGTTTCCCGGATCGCCCAGGCATGGGCGTACGGGCCGAAGTAGCGGACACCCTTGCGGCGCGGCCCCCGGTAGACGTGCAGCCGCGGGTACTCCTCGTAGAGGGTCACGGCCAGCACCGGATACGACTTGTCGTCGCGGTAGCGGACGTTGAACCGGGGGTCGAACTCCTTGATCCAGTTGTACTCCAACTGGAGCGCCTCGACCTCGGTGGACACCACGGTCCACTCGACCGACCCCGCCGTCGTCACCATCTGGCGTGTTCGTGGATGCAGTCCGGCGAGATCGGCGAAGTACGAGTTCAGTCGGCTGCGCAGGCTCTTCGCCTTGCCGACGTAGATCACCCGGTGGTCCGGGTCACGGAACCTGTAGACGCCGGGCTGATCGGGAATGGTGCCGGGTGCTGGACGATAGGTCGACGGGTCGGCCACATCAGCAGCCTACGTGCCGAGTGTGACACCCGTTCGAGGGATGGCAGGCTGTCCGGATGGACGTCGACCTACTGATCACCGCCCTGCACGACCAGGGCCTGCTGCTGGGGGACGCCGCCGACCGGGCCGGCCTCGCCGCGCCGGTCCCGACATGTCCCGACTGGACCGTGCGCGAACTGCTGCTGCACATCGGCGGCGTGCACCGATGGGCGGCAACGATCGTGGCGGACCGGCTGACCGAATCACCGCAGTTCGGCGGCGACAAGCCGGCCGACGACGAACTGCTGGACTGGTACCGCGCCGGCCACGCCCACCTGGTGCACACGCTGCGTGTCGCACCGGCCGACCTGACCTGCTTCGCGTTCTTCGCGGCGCCGTCACCGCTGGCGTTCTGGGCCCGCCGGCAGGCGCACGAGACCACGATGCACCGGGTGGACGCCGACCGGGCGACCGGGCCGGGCACGTCGGCGCCGATCGACGCCGACCTGGCCGACGACGGCATCGACGAGTTGCTGACCGGCTTCGTCGGCCGCCGCGGTCGCGGGTTGCGCGCCGAGACCGACCGCACCCTGCACGTGCACACGACCGACGCGGACTCGCACTGGCTGCTCCGGATCGGCAGGGACAAACCCACGGCGGAACGGGTGGCGGGCGTAGAACAAGCCGACATGTCCGTCAGCGGACCGGCCGAGCTCGTCTACCTGGCGCTGTGGCACCGAGCACCGTGGGACGGCCTGACGGTGACGGGCGACGCCGAAAAGGTGTGGTCGGCCGGCGTGCGGATCTAGGCCAGCACCACGTTCGCGCCCTTGACGACGACCGGCACCGGGGTCAGGCCGCGCTGGGCGGGGCCGCGTTCCAGTGCGCCGGTCGACGCGTCGAACTGGCTGCCGTGCGCGGGACACGTGATCACGCCGCCGATCGGCGGGCGGACCTTGGCGCCGGCATGCGGGCAGGTCGGGTCGAAGCCGTGGATCACGCCGGCAGCCGGCGCGGTCAGCAGAACCAGCCCGTTGGTGCCCGCGTCCGCGAGCAGTCCGCCACCGACCGGCACGTCACCGACCTTGGCCAGGACGGCGCCCGGCTTGGCGGAGCCGGCGCCACCAACCCTGGTCGGCGCGCACGCGGCCAGCGCGCCGCCGCCGACGATGCCGAGTGCCAGACCGCACAGCACCTGACGCCGGTTGACGGCACCACTCACGATGGCGTGCCGTCGGTGTACCTGCGGTGCAGGGCACGCAGTTCGCGGATGGCCACGACGGCGCGTTCGCCGTCGGCCGCCTGGATGGCCACCACCGGCACGTACTCGTCCTGTGGCAGTTCCAGCCGGGCCCACGGCGCACCGTCCGGGAAGCTCACCGCCGTGATCGTCGACCACGGCACCTTCTGGCCGAACAGGACGTTGCGCACCTCGACGCCGTCCGCGTCCGCGACCACCCTCGGCCACACGAACAGCAGCGCCCCCGCCGCCAGCACCACGCCGATGGCCGCGATGGACACCCGGTCGGAGAGACCGAACTCGACGCCGGTGGAACCGCTCCTGAGCACAACCGCGATCACGACGAAGATCACCACCAGCGCGACCGCCACCGGAATCACGATGCGGCGAACCTTGTGCGGGCGGACGACCAGGGTGTCGGCAGGGCGGATGTCCGAGATCATCCGAACCCTCGTTCCGTCCACGGCTGCCGCAGCCCGCGCAACACCAGCGCCGCCTCCAGCGCGGCGACGCAGGCTTCGAAACCCTTGTCCTCCTTGGAGTCCGGCCCGCCGCAGCGATCGAGGGCCTGCTCCTCGGTGTCACACGTGAGCACGCCGTTGCCGACCGGTGTCGACTCGTCCAGCGCGACCCTGGCCAGGCCGGCCGTGAGCGCGTCGCAGACGTACTCGAAGTGCGGCGTGCCACCTCGGATCACGGCGCCGAGCGCGATGACGGCGTCGTGGTGCTTGGCCAGTGCCTGCGCGATCACCGGCAGTTCCACCGCGCCGGCCACCCGGACCACCGTCGGTTCCTTGACCCCGGCCTGCTCGGCCGCCATCAGCGCCCGGCCGAGCAGGGTGTCGGTGATCTTCCCGTGCCAGCGCGCCGCCACGATGCCCAGCCGCAGCCCGACACAGTCGACCGGCACCTCGGCGTCGGGCCGCCCATCGCCACTCACGTAGTACTCCTCGAAATCACAGGTTCTGGACGCTGTCCAGCTCGCCGAGCTCGTGGCCCATCCGGTCCCGCTTGGTGCGCAGGTAGTTCAGGTTCTCCGGGTTCGGTGAGATGGGCAGCGGCACGCGGTCCACCACCCGCAGGCCATAGCCTTCCAGACCGACTCGCTTGGCCGGATTGTTGGTCAGCAGGCGCATCGACCGGACGCCCAGATCGATCAGGATCTGCGCGCCGGTGCCGTAGTCGCGGGCGTCGGCCGGCACGCCGAGCGCCAGGTTCGCGTCCACCGTGTCGTGGCCGTCGTCCTGCAACTGGTACGCCTGGAGCTTGTGCAGCAGGCCGATGCCCCTGCCCTCGTGCCCACGCACGTACAGCACCACACCCCGGCCCTCGGCGGCGACGAGCGCCATGGCGGCGTCCAACTGCGGGCCGCAGTCGCAGCGCAGCGAGCCGAACACGTCCCCGGTCAGGCACTCCGAGTGCACCCGGACCAGGAGGTTCTCGCCGTTGCCGATGTCGCCGAAGACCAGCGCGATGTGCTCGATACCGTCGAGCAGGCTGTCGTAGCCGACGGCGCGGAACGTGCCGTGCGCGGTGGGAATGCGGGTGTCGGCGACCCGTTCCACCTGGCTCTCGGTGCGCCGCCGGTAGGCGATCAGCTCGGCGATGGTGATCAGCGTGAGGTCGTGGTCGGCCGCGAAGACCTCGAGTTCCTCGCGGCGGGCCATCTCGCCCTCGTCCTTCTGGCTGACCACCTCGCACAGCACACCGGCCGGCCGCAGTCCCGCCAGCCGGGCCAGGTCCACGGCGGCCTCGGTGTGGCCGGGCCGGCGCAGCACGCCGCCGTCCTTGGCACGCAACGGAACCACGTGCCCCGGCCGGTTGAAGTCACGGGCCTTGGAGGTCTCGTCGGCCAGCAGCCGGATGGTGTGCGCCCGGTCGGTCGCGGAGATGCCGGTGCTCACGCCGTCGGCCGCGTCCACGGTCACCGTGTACGCGGTGCCCCTGCGGTCCTGGTTCGTGTGGTACATCGGCGGCAGGTCCAGCCGGTCGCAGTCGGCCGGGGTCAGCGGCACGCAGATGTAGCCGGACGTGTAGCGGACCATGAAGGCGATCAGCTCGGGAGTCACCTTCTCGGCCGCGAAGATCAGGTCGCCCTCGTTCTCGCGGTCCTCGTCGTCGGTCACCACGACCGCCTTGCCGGCCGCGATGTCCGCGATGGCCCGTTCGATGCGTTCCAAGTCACTCACCTGTGTCGTCGCCTCCCTGGACAGAGGGGTGGGATGGTTGGGAATAGACACTGTCCGCCCGCGCCCGCGCCAGGTGTGGGCCGGCCAACCGCTCGACGTACTTGGCGAGCACGTCGACTTCGAGGTTGACCAGGTCCCCAGTCTCCCGGTCGCCCAGTGTGGTGAGGGAGAGTGTGGTGGGAATGAGGGCAACGGTGAAGTAGTCGGCACCGACCTCGACCACCGTGAGCGATACGCCGTCCACCGCGATGGACCCCTTCTCGACCACGTAGCGCGCCAGCCGCTCCGGCAGCGCGAACCTGGTCAGCCCGATCGCGTCCCGCGAGAGGAACACCCCGGTGCCGTCGACGTGGCCCTGCATGATGTGGCCGCCCAGCCGCTCCCCCACGGCCATCGCGCGTTCCAGGTTGACCCGGTCACCGGCGTGCACCTTGGCCAGGCTGGACCGCTCCAGTGTCTCGTTCACCACATCCACCGTGAACCGCCCGCCCGACACGTCGACCACGGTCAGGCACACCCCGTTGACCGCGATCGAGTCGCCGTGTTTCGCGTCGGCCGTCACCACGGCGCCGGCCACGGTCAGCCGGGCGGCGTTCGGCAACTGCTCGACGGCAACGACCTCGCCGCGCTCCTCCACGATCCCCGTGAACAAGCCAACCCCTCCCTAGTCCCCTGCCATCGTCTCTGCGCGGACGGCGGACACGCGCACGTCCGATCCACTCATGGTGGCCTCTTCCACCACGAAGTGGTGTGCGTCGGTGATGGTCGCCACTCCCGCGTCGCCCAGCGCGTGCGGTCCTGCGCCCAACAGCGTCGGCGCCACGTAGGCGAGGATGCGGTCCACCAGCCCCGCCGCCAGGAACGCGCCCGCCAGTCGCGGGCCGCCCTCCAGCAGGACGTCGACGACGTCCCGTTCGCCCAACGCCTTCATGACCTCGGCCGGATCACGGGTGCGCAAGTGGACGGTCGGCGCGCTGTCGTCCAGCACGTGCGCATCGGGCGGCAGATCGCCGATGCCGACGACGACCCGCAGTGGTTGCCGTTCAACGTCCGTGCCACGCGCGGTGAGCTTCGGGTCGTCGGCGAGCACGGTGCCCCTGCCGACCATGATCGCGTCCACCCGGCCGCGCAGCTCGTGCACCTCGGCGCGCGATTCCGGCCCGCTGATCCACCGGCTGGTGCCGTCGGCAGCGGCGACCCTGCCGTCCATGGTCATCGCGTACTTCCAGGTCACGTGCGGGCGGCCGGTACGTGCGTAGTGCAGCCAGGCCCGCAACGGACCCCTGGCGACCTGATCTTCGAGCAGACCGCCGTGCACGACGACGCCGGCGTCGGTCAGTTTTGCCGCCCCACCGGCGGCTTTCGGATTCGGGTCGGCCACCGCGAAGTGGACCTCGGCGATGCCGGCCGCGAGCAGCGCGTCCACGCACGGCGGGGTGCGGCCGTAGTGCGCGCAGGGTTCCAGCGTGACGACGGCGATACCCCCACGTGCCGCGTCGCCGGCCGCAGCGAGCGCGTTGACCTCGGCGTGCGGGCCGCCCGGCGGACCGGTGGCGCCGATCCCGGCCACCACGCCGTGCCGGTCGAGCACGACAGCCCCGACCGGCGGATTCGGGCTGGTGGTGCCGCGAACGCGCTCGCCGGCCGCGATCGCCGCCGCCATCGCCGCCGCCACGTCCACGGGCTCAGCCATGCGCCCGTGATGCCCGCGCCCGCAGGTCGGCGACGGCGGCGGCTCGATCTGGCTGTCCGTAGACGGCAGATCCGGCGACGAAACAGTCGACACCGGCCTCGGCGGCGGCGGCGATGGTGTCCTCGTTGATCCCGCCGTCGATCTCGACGAGCACCGTGAGATGCCCGGTGTCCACGAGCCGTCGGGCGGTGCGCACCTTGGCGAGGACGTCCGGCATGAACTTCTGGCCGCCGAACCCCGGTTCGACGGACATCACCAGCAGCGTGTCGTAGTGACGGAGGACCTCGACGTAGGGTTCGAGCGGCGTGCCCGGCTTGATCGACAGCCCGGCCAGCGCACCGGCCGCACGTAGATCGGCGGCGAGCCTGACCGGATCGGTGGCGGCCTCCGCGTGCACGGTCACGTTGTGCGCGCCGGCCTCCGCGTAGCCGATCGCCCAGCGGTCCGGATCGTCGATCATGAGATGACAGTCCAGCGGGATGTCCGTCGCCCGCAGCAATGCCTCGACAACCGGCAGGCCGATGGTCAGGTTGGGCACGAAGTGCCCGTCCATCACGTCGACGTGCAGCCAGTCCGCCCCGGCGACGGCATCGGCCTCGGCGGCCAGGTACGCGAAGTCGGCGGACAGGATGCTGGGCGCGATCATCGGCTGAACTGGCACAGGTACGAGTCTAGGAAGCTCGGCCGTAGTCCTGCGCGCCGTCCGTGCTGGGTTCGCCGTCGAGCAGGCTCAGCCGATGCTCGTCCTTGATGGCCGCGTCGATGACCTCGGCGAGCCGGGCAAGTCCCTTGTCGGTCACCAACAGGTTGAACCGGTTGTCGCCGCCGAGCTCCAATTCGACCGCCCCACCTGCGTAGGGCGCATACTTGATCGCGGTGTCACCCCGGAACACACCCCATGCGCCGCCCTCCATCGGCCTGCCCACGATTACTCCCTTGTTCGCTTGTGCTAGGTTACATGCGCCAAAGATAGCGCACACTTGTTCGCTAACTACGGGACCAAATAGGTGAAACCAAGGAGCACCTGTGCCTGAGGCAGTGCCGACCGTGCCCCGCCTGTTCCTCGGCGAGGCGCTCAAGCAACTCCGCGCCGAGTCCGGGCAGACGATCGAAGACCTGGCGGCAGCCCTCGGCAAGGACCGCGCCCGGCTCAGCCGGGTCCTCGATGGCAAAGGCACGCTCTCCGTCGAGGAGTTGAGCCAACTCCTCGATCTCCTAGGAGCACCACAGAAGCAGAAGCGCGAACTGCTCGCGCTCGGCGCCGAGGCACGGAAGCGGCCGAGCCGCCGGCCGTACACGGACCTGCTGCCGCGCGGCTACGAACGGCTCGCGGACCTGGAGTCGATGGCCACCAAGATCTGGTCCTACGAGCCTGGCCTCATTCCTGGCCCGATCCAGATCCCGGAGTACATCGAGGCACAGATGACGGACGGCGACGGCATCTGGTGGGAGTCGTCCTGGGAGGAGCGCCGCAACCGGATCAACTTCCGTCTGGAACGTCAGAAGCTGATCATGGCGGCGGAACCGCCGAAGTCGTTGCACTTCATCATCGCGGACACCGCGCTCCGAACCGAGGTCGGCGGACCGGAAACGATGCGCCGCCAACTGGAACACCTGCTGTACGTCATCGACGGGCGACCCAACATCACCATTCGGGTACTGGCCGCGACGACGTCACACAATCCGGTACCGGCTGGCGGGCTGATCTTGTTCCAACTGGGAGAAACGCTGCGGCCGGTCGGCGTCCTGCCCGTCACCTATGGGCCGGGAACCTACTTCGACGAGCCGCCCGATATCGCGCGGTTTGCCCGCGCGTTCAGCAAGTTGGATGGCCTCGCAGCCAGTGCGGACGAGTCGCGTAGGGTGATCGAAGATCTTGCGACTAGGAGCTAGGGTGCACCGCGATACCGGATGGTTCAAGAGCAGTTACAGCGCCGCGGCCAATGACTCGTGCGTTGAGGTTCGGATCGCCGACTCGGTTGGTGTCCGGGACACCAAGAACCGGGATGCCGGCACGCTCTGGCTCACCGGTCCGACGTGGACAGCGTTTCTAGCAGAGCTAGCAACGGCTCCCACGGCGCGTCAGCGGGTCCGTCCGCGATAACGACGCCCGCCGACCGCAGTACCTCCAGGTGCCCCGCGAACGCCGGATGCGCCCGTTGTGCCGCGCCGGCCTGCGGATGGACCACCACCGGCACGCCAGGCGCGCCGACTGCTTCGCATAGTTGCGTCAGTGCCTGGTTGTCGCCGACGCCCAGTGCCAGCTTGGCGATCGACGTCGCCGTCGCCGGTGCGAAGAGGTAGCGGTCGGCGAGGCCGTACGGGGACGGTTCGCCCGGCATTCGGCCGACCGAACGCACCGGCAGGTCAGTCAGGTTGCGCAACCGATCCAGTTCGCCGGCCGCGTCCAGCCACAGCGCGGCTGTCGGGGTCAGCGTGACCGCCAGGCGCCAGCCTCGGCGCAGTGCCGGTTCGGCCAGTTCGGTGCGCAGCCGTCGTTCCACACCACCGGCGCCGGACGCCACCAGGCACAGCAGCACTAGACCGGCCGCCGCAGCAGTGCGCAGAACATCGCGTCGGTGCCGTGCCGGTGCGGCCACAACTGGACGTACGGCCCCACCCCCAGCGACGGCACGCCGGGGAAGAACTCGCGGGCGTCCAACACCACCGCGTCCGTTCTGCGCAGCACGTCGCCGACCAGGCCGCTCGTCTCCGCCAGGTGCGGCGAGCACACCACGTACGCCACCAGGCCGCCCGGCCGTACCAGCGTCAACGCCGACAGCACGAGCTCCCGCTGCAACTTCGCCAACGTCGCCACGTCACCCGGTTCGCGCCGCCAGCGCGCCTCCGGCCGGCGCCGCAGCGCGCCGAGTCCGGTGCACGGCGCGTCCACCAGCACCCGGTCGTAGCCGGGTACGAGGCCGGGTTCGCGACCGTCGGCCACGTGCACGGTGACCGGCAATCCCTCCGTCGCCGTCCGCACCAGTTTCGCTCGGTGTGGTGCCTTCTCCACGGCGTCCACTTCGGCCCCCCGCAGGCCGGCCAGCGCGCCCAGCAGCACCGCCTTGCCGCCCGGTCCGGCACACAGGTCCAGCCAGCGCGTGTCCGGGCCGCCGAGCGGCGCCTCGGTCAGCGCGACCGCGCAGAGCTGGCTGCCCTCGTCCTGCACGGCGGTGAGGCGCTGCCGGACCGGGTCGAGGTCGCCGGGATCGCCGGAACCCGGTTCCAGGTGCACGCCGTAGGGCGAGTACGGCGCGACCGTGCCGCCGGTCATCTCGGCGAGTTTCGCGGCCGTGATCGCACCGGGCCGGGCGGCCAGGTGCACCGACGGCCGTTCGTCGTCGGCGGCCAGCGCGGCCGCCAGTTCGTCGCGGGTGTCGCCGAGCGCCGCCGCGAACGCCTGGGCGATCCAGCGCGGATGCGCCGTCACGAACGCCAGGTGGCTGACCGGGTCGGTGGCCCTGTCCGGCGCGAGACGGTCGAACCATGCCTGTTCGTCCAGGTCGGACACCTTGCGCAGCACGGCGTTGACGAAACCGGCGATCGGCGAGCCCGCCTCGCCGCGCACCAGGTCGACCGTGGCGCCGACGGCGGCGTGCGCCGGAATCCTGGTGCGCAGCAACTGGTAGGCGCCCAGCCGCAGCGCGTCCAGCACCGGTCCGTCCACAGTGGACAACGGCCGTTCTGTGCACGCGGCGAGCACCTGGTCCAACAGGCCCTGGGCGCGGGACGTGCCGTAGGCCAGTTCGGTGGCCAGTGCCGCGTCCCGGCCGGTGATCCGGCGGGCCCGCAACAGACCGGGCAGCACCAGGTTGGCGTAGGCGTCGCGCTCGCGGACCGCGCGCAGCGTGTCCAGCGCGGCCTGCCGGGCCGGGTCCTCGACCGGCGGCCGCACCGGGCCTGGGCGTCGGCCGGGTGGGTGCGGGCTGCGCGGGCGAGAGGGTCTACGCCCCGGCGCGGTCATGCGCTGCTCCTCGCGTTCGTACGGGTCACGTCCAGCGTTCCCCCGCCTTGATGCGGCTGCCACGGGCCCAGTCGGTGGCGGCCATCCGCCGTTTGCCCGGCGCCTGTACGTCGCCGAGCTGGACCGGATCGGTGGCCGTGCCAACCAGCACCCGCTTACGATCCACCTTGATCGCGCCGGGCGCCAATGTCTCTTCGGTTTCGTCGTCGTGAACCGGCAGCACGGGGCCGAGTTTGACCCGCTCGCCACGGAACTCCGCCCACGCCCCCGGTTCCGGCGTGCCGGCGCGCACCAGCCGGTCCACCGCGACGGCCGGCACGGTGAAGTCGACACGGGCGTCGTCGACGGTGACCTTGGGCGCGTAGGTCACGCCGTCCGTTGGCTGGTCAACGGCCTGCAACACGCCAGACTCGATACCATCCACAGTGGACAGCATCAGCTCGGCGCCGGTAACCGACAGCCGGCCGAGCAGGTCGCCCGACGTGTCGCGGTCCCGGATCTTCTCGGTCACCACGCCGAACACCGGCCCGGCGTCCAGTTCCTTGACGATCCGGAAAGTCGTGGCGCCCGTGATGTCGTCGCCGTGCCGGACCGCGGCCTGCACCGGTGCGGCGCCGCGCCAGGCCGGCAGCACGGAGAAGTGCAGGTTGACCCAGCCGTGCACGGGTATGACCAGCGCTTTCGTCGGCAGCAGCGCGCCGTAGGCCACCACGGGACAGCAGTCCGGGGCCAGTCCGGCCAGCCGCGCCAGGAAATCGGGGTCGCCGGCCCTCGATGGCGTGAGCACCTCGATGCCGTGCTCGTCGGCCAGCGCGCCGACGGGCGAGCGGACCACGTGCCGGCCACGGCCGGCCGGCGCGTCCGGGCGGGTGACCACGGCGATCACGTCGTGGTCGGAGTCGATCAGCGCGCGCAGGGCCGGCAGTGCGACCTCTGGCGTGCCCGCGAAGACGAGGCGCATGTTGGTGCCTATCCCCCCACCCCGCCCAGGTGCGCGCTCCCGAACAGCGGATGCGGGTCCTGCTTGAGCACCGGCACGCCGCCGTCGAACCACTCGGCCTGCCGGATCTCCTTCATCGCCAGCTTGCGGGTCTCCGGCGTGAGCCGGTCCAGGAACAGCACCCCGTCGAGGTGGTCGGTCTCGTGCTGGATGCAGCGGGCCAGCGTCTTCGTGCCCTCGACCGTGACCGGTTCGCCGTGCTCGTTCCAGCCGGTGGCCACGACGTGCTCGTGGCGCCGGCAGTCCCAGGACAGGCCGGGGATGGACAGGCAGCCCTCGGGGCCTTCCTGGTAGCCGTCGCCGAGTACGTTCCACGTCGGGTTGACCAGGTGGCCCTCCGCGCCGTCGCAGTGGTACGTGAACACCCGCAGGCCGACGCCGATCTGCGGTGCGGCGAGCCCGGCCCCGCCCCGGTCGGCCAGGCTGTCGGCCAGGTCCTTGACCAGGACGCGCAGCTCCCTGTCGAAGTCGGTCACCTCGGCGGCGCGGGTGCGCAGCACCGGATCACCGAAGAGTCGGATGGGCTGGACGGTCATGGTCTCCCTCAGGTGGCCGTACAACAACGGGGGTCGGTCCGTCCAGTCTAGGTGACCCGCCGAACGGCCATCAGTGCTCGGTGTCGGCGCCAACGACGGCGACCGAAACGGCGGCCACCGCGAAGTGGCCGGCGAACCGGGCGGCGGTCGCCAGGCCGGTGAGCACGGCCCTTGCGGGACGGTGGCGTCGGACGGCCGGGCGTGGGCGCGGCAGCGATTCGGTGACGAGAGCGGTGGTCGACATCGGTGTCCCCCTTCGGACGAGCTGACACCACGATGCGTCGCGCCGACGTCAGCGCGCGTCGGTCTGGGGTCGTCCGGTATGTCATCCGCTGGTGGGATACGAACCCTTACGGGTCTACTACCCCTAGATGAGTTCGAGTGGATCGAGTTGGACGCGGACCGGGTCGGGGTCCTTGCGGGCGGTGCGCACCGCGAGCGCCTCGAACAGCGCGGCCGCCAACGCCCGCCCGCGTTCCCTCGGCGCCCGCACCAGTGCCCGTTCCCGTTCCTGCGGCTCGCCGGGACCGGTGTGCTCCAACGGAACCGGCCCGAGCACGTCCGCGTCGGCCGGCAGCCGCAGCGACAGCAGGAAGTCGGCCAGCGCGGGCGGCGAGCCGTCCACCGACGCCATCCGTACGGCGGGCGGGAAGCCGAGTTCGGCCCGTGCCGCGAGTTCCTGTCCGGCGTGCCACACGGGATCCCATCGCACCAGCGCCTGCACCGGCGCCAGCGACGACTCGGCCAGCACGACGACCCGGCCGTCCGAGCGGACCATGGCAGCCGCCGTCATCCAGCGGCGCAGCGCCTCCTCGGTGGCCCGCAGGTCGGGGCGGGACACCAGCGCCCAGCCGTCCAGCAACAGAGCGGCGCCGTAGCCACCCGGCACGGTCGGCTCGGCGCCCGGCGTGCACACCACCAACGCGGGCCCAGGCGGCACGTCGGCCAGCACCTCGGCCCCGCCCGACGTGCGAACCGGGACCCCGGCGAACGCCCTGCCCAGTTCCTCCGCCGTCCGCCGGGCGCCGACGATCGAGGCACGCAGCCGGGTGTCCCCGCAGGCGGCGCACCGGAACGCGGCCTCGCTGACACCGCACCAGCGGCAGGCGGCCGGCTTCGTCGAGTCGGCGGGTAGCGCGAGCGGACCGGCGCAGTGGCGGCAGCGGGCCGGCGTGCGGCAGCGCTGGCAGGCGAGGGACGGCACGTAGCCACGGCGCGGCACCTGCACCAGGACCGGCGCACCGGTCGCGAGCGCGGCACGAGCGGCGTCGAACGCCATCGACGGCAGCCGGGCGGCGCGCGCGGCCGGATCACGGGCGAGTTGGCTGTCGTGCTCGCCGATCGAGGTCACCCTGGCGGCGGCCTCGCGTACGGTCCCCCGGTCGGCCAGGATCTGGTGCGCCCAACCGGAATCGACGAGCAGTTGCGCCTCGGCGGTCCGCGCGAACCCGGCGACGAGCAGCGCGGCACCGGACAGGTGCGACCGCTGCACGAGCACGTCACGGACGTGCGGATAGGGCGAGCGCGGTTCGGAATGCAGGTCGTCACCGTCGTCCCAGACGACGAACAGTCCAGGATCGGCC
>DATBDL010000023.1:0-6695 GCA_036269975.1 Pseudonocardiaceae bacterium
TCCGGCGATCGTCGGTCTCGGGATCGGTATCGCCATTGTCGGCGGATCGGTGGCCTACGCGTCCGTGCCGGATCCGACCGGCGCCATCCAAGGCTGCTACAGCACGCTCACCGGGCAGCTCCGGATCATCGACACCGCCAAGACGCCCAACTGCCTGGTCACCGAAAAGGCGCTCCCGTGGAGCCAGACCGGCCCGCGGGGGCCGCAGGGCACTCCTGGCGTGAAGGGCGACACCGGACCGCGGGGACCGGCCGGCGACAAGGGCGACCAGGGCGCACCCGGTGCCAAGGGCGACAAGGGGGACACCGGGCCTGCCGGTTCCCCGCATTTCACCGACGTCCAGCAGGTGTCCATCGATCGCGCCGACGTGCCGAACGGCAACAACACGACGATCGCGATCCTGAACGTACCGCAAGGCCACTACGTGATCACCGCGGACGCGACCGTCCACAACCAGAGCAACGACGTCAACACCTGGAATTGCAAGCTGTTCGGCAACGACGACTTCCTCGATGGCACGCAGACGTCCACGCAGAACGGCGCCGGCAAGCCCGACTCCAACGCGATCAGCCTGGACGGTCAGGTATTCGGCTCGGACACGGGTCAGCAGAACATCACCCTGACCTGTTCCGCCGCCAGCCAAACCGATTCCGACGTCGACGGCATCCACCTGATCGCCACCAGAATCGGAAACTAGCCGAGAGGAGAACGATCAATGTTCGCAGTACGTACCCGAACAATGCGCGGCATCGGAGTGGCACTCGCTGTCGTCGGCGTGTCTACCTTCGTCGGCGTGTCGACCGCTTCGGCGGCCATCCCCGATCCGTCCGGCGCCATCCACGCCTGCCGCGGCAACGCACTCGGCCTGATCCGGGTGATCGATCCGGCCAACGGCCAGCAGTGCAGGGCGAGCGAGACCGCGCTTGACTGGAACAACACCGGTCCGACCGGCGTGCCCGGTGACCAGGGCGCGACCGGTGACGCCGGACCGGCCGGCGCCAAGGGCGTGACCGGTGATCCCGGCCCGGCCGGGCCCAAGGGACCGACCGGTGACACCGGACCGGCCGGCGGTCCCGCGCTGGTCGACACCACCGAGGCGACCATCACCGGCAGCACGACCATGACCACGACCGACCCGACATCGATCATCTCCGTGTCGCCGGCCGCCGGCAGTTACCTGGTCCGGGCGCACACCACATTGGTCGACATCAGGAACGACGAGTTCTGGACCTGCCAGCTCATGGTCAACGGGGCCGCGTTCAGCACCGCCGTGACCCGGACGCACGGTCAGGAGCTCGGCGACGCCGGCCCGATCGACACGACCGAGCTCGCGATCTCAGGTGTCGCCAACGTCCCCACGGCAGCGACGGTGTCGCTGACCTGCGGCGCAACCGGCACCGATCCGGGCACCGAGTCCGTGAGCAACATCAAGATCCTGGCCGTCCGGCTCAGTGCCGGCTGACCCGGCGATGCCGGTGGCGCGTCGACCAGCCCGATGCGGGTCGAAGCGCCACCGGCCGGCACGTCAGCTCGGTTGCGGCCAGCTACGCGGGCGTCCGTGACCAGCCGCGATTGTTAGGGTCGGGCATGCGAATCTGCGTGGTGGGTGCCGGCGCGATCGGAGGTTTCGTCGGCGCGCGACTGGCATCGGGCGGCGTGTCGACGTCCGCTCTGGCCAGGGGCGCGACCCTGGCCGCGCTGGTCGAGCACGGCTGGCGGGTGCGCTCGGACGACGGCGATCTCACCGCTCCGGTCACCGCATCCGACGATCCGGCCGAACTCGGCCGGCACGACGTCGTGATCCTGGCCGTGAAGGCGCACGCGATGCAGTCCGTGGCCACGGTGATCGGGCCGTTGCTCGGGCCGGACACGGCCGTGCTGACCACGATGAACGGTGTGCCGTGGTGGTTCTTCGAGGATTTCGGCGCCCCGTGCGCCGGCCGGCACCTGGACAGCGTCGACCCGGACGGCGCGATCGCGGCCGCCATCCCGGTGCGGCACGTCATCGGCGGTGTCGTGCACATGAACTGCGCGACGCTCGAACCCGGCCTGGTCCGCCACCACCGTGGCACGGGGCTGATCATCGGCGAGGCGAACCACACCAGCTCGGACCGGGTGGCCATGCTGGCCAGCCTGTTGCGCGACGGCGGTCTGGACGTGACCGAGTCGACCGCGATCCACGACGCCGTCTGGTACAAGCTCTGGGGCAACCTGACGATCAACCCGGTGTCGGTCCTGACCGGCGCCACCGCCGACCGCATCCTGGACGACGACCTGGTCCGGGGTTTCTGCCAGCAGGCCATGGTCGAGGCGCAGCGGATCGGCGCCGCGATCGGCTGCCCCATCACGGAGAGCCCCACCGACCGCAACGCCGCGACGCGCAAGCTGGGCGCGTTCCGCTCGTCGATGCTGCAGGACGCGGACGCTGGCCGACCACTTGAGCTGAACGCGCTGGTCGGCGCCGTGCACGAGATCGGCGCCATGGTCGGCGTGCCGACGCCCGCCGTCGACGCGCTGCTCGGCCTGACCCGGCTGGCCGCCCAGGTGCGCGGCCTGGCATGACGAACGGCTGGGGCGCAGCGCGCCCCAGCCGTCCATAGTGGACCAACCGTTCAGAGAATCGCGCCTTCGCGGTCCAGCGACGACGCACGGTCGGAATCGGCCCCGACACCGAGTCCGATCCGACGGTAGGTCTCCGGCCGCCTCGAACGCAACACACCCGCCCACAGCAGCGCACCGGCGATGATCACCACGTAGCCGACCAGGAACAGCCACCGCGCGGGTGAGGTGGGGTCGACGCCCAGCAGCGTCGAGAAGTTGATCACTGCGACGATCACCGCCGCGATCAGCACCACCAGCGTGATCCCCGGCGCGATGACCGCGCGCCACGGGGACTCGCCGCCGTTGCGCCGGAAGTACCCGATCACGGCGGCACTCGTCACGGTGAGCAGCAGCAGCACACCGAAGCCGCCGACCGTGCCCAGCCAGAAGAACAGGTTCACCAGCGGATCGAGGTGGGCCGCCGCGTAGGCCAGGATCACCGCGAGACCGATGACCGTCTGCGTCAGCGATCCCCACAGCGGCGCGCCGGTCCGCGCCAGGGTCCGGCCGAACCCGGCCGGCAGCACGCCTTCGCGGCCGAGCGAGAACACGTACCTGGACGCCGACGCGTGGTAGGAGATCATCGCGGCGAGCACCGACGTCAGCAGCAGGACGTGGCCGATCGTCGCCCACGCCGAGCCGATCGTGTTGCCGGCCAGGATGAACACCATCTCGGCGCCGTCCTTCTGCGCGACCGCGACGACCTGGCCGGGACCGGTGACCACGGACTGCGCCCACGCCTGTAGGCAGTACAGCACCGCGATCAGGCCGACACAGAAATAGGTGGCCATCGGCACGGTCCGGTGCGAGTCGCGGGCCTCCTCCGAGTAGAACGCCGCCGACTCGAACCCGACGAACCCGGTCACCGCGATGACCAGCAGCGCTCCCCATCCGGACACGAAGAGGTGACTCGGCGCGAACGTGGTGAAGGTGACGTGGCCACCGGCCGGGTGCGACACGAACGCGACGAAGTAGACCAGGATCACCAGGATCTCGGCGACCATCAGCACACCGAGCACCGAGCCGTTGAGCTCGACCTGCACGAGGCCGAGGATCGCGACCACGCCCCACGTGATCAGCCCCCAGCCCCACCACGGCAGATCGATGCCGAACCACTGCTTGAACAGCGGCGCGCCGACATCGCCGAAAATCCCGTACAGGCCGACCTGTAGCAGGTTGTAGGCCGACATCGCGATCCACGCGGCGGCGACGCCGATGGGGCGGGACAGCCCCTGCGCGATGTAGGCGTAGAAGGCGCCGGCGTTGGAGATGCGGCGGCTCATCGCGTTGTAGCCGACACAGAAGAGGAGCAGGACGACGCCGAGCAGCACGAAGGCCAGCGGCAGGCCGGTGATGCCGGAGACGGCGTAGCCGGTGGGGATGATCCCGGCGACCACGGTCAGCGTGGCGGCGGCGGACAACGCGAACTGAGCGACCCTGGGCGCACCGAGCTTGTCCTGGGCTAATGCGGCCGCCACGTTGCTGGCGGACGGGGATGGCTTGGCCATCGGGACTCCAAATGGGGTTGGGGACCGGTTGGACGAACTCGGCGGTGGAACTGATTCAGCGACGGCGGTTCAGTACCGCCGCGCCGACCACCGCCTTCGTTTCGACGAGCAGGCACCACAGCGGACGTGGCAGCCTGTCGACCTCCGTCCGCAAGTGCTGTCTGCCGACGGCATCCACGTCCTGGAGCAGAAATCTGTCCAGGCCGGTTGCCGCCGCCAGCCCCACCAGCAGGGCGTCCGGGAGCTCGATCGGTAGCCCGCGGACGGCGAGTCCCGTCACACGGACCGCGGGAAACATGGCGTCGTTGGCGTCCATCGGCGGATGCAGCATGCTCTTGCGCCACATCGGACCGGTGCTGACCTGGCGCACGATCCGAGACCGCACGAGCCGTTCGGCGACGCGCTGGTCAGCGGTCCGGGCGAGGTATCTCAGCCAGGTCGATATCGATCTGATCGACGGCTCGCCGACCAGTTGGTCGAGCACGGCGTGCGCCGTCGAGTCGGGCGGCGGCTCGTTGCTGACCACCGTCAGTTCCAACACTTGCGGGTCGATCCTGATCCGGCGATGCATGGCGAGTTCGGCGAGCAGCGCGGCCGCCAGCCCCAAAGTCAGGGCGGATGCGTTCAGGCGTGGCCGGCCGTCGTAGTCACGATGCGCGGACAGGTAGAACTCATCGGCGAGCCACAATGTCGATGCGGGTCTCATCATCTCCGGTCAACTGCGACTCTCTGCGGGCGGCAGCACGGGGGACGGGACCGGCGCTGCCCTGAGTGGGTGGTGGGACCGACCCCCGAACACGACGGGTGGTAGGACGCTCGCAGCAGGTATTTACACGACTGCCGGCACTGTGTCCACCATTTCCAGCCCGTTGCGCCGAACGTTGCCAAGAGTTCAGCTATTGAGTCGGTCGCATTACCACGGTAGCCGGATGAACCGCAATGGCAACGAATATGTTTGAAAGCTGAACCGAATTTCGTTCTATCACAGACGTAACAAGAGCAATGCTCCAAACGGGTGGTCTCATGCGAAGGATTGCGGTTACGGAGCGTTCCGGTTCCGGACGATTACGACCGATCCGATAGGTTGGCCGGGTGACGGAACAGCTCGTGGAGGTCTACACCGACGGCGCGTGCAGCGGCAACCCAGGCCCCGGCGGCTGGGGTGCCCGGCTCAGCTACGGCACGCACGTGAAGGAACTGCGAGGCGGCGAGGGGCCGATCACCACCAACAACCGGATGGAGCTGTTGGCCGCGATCATGGCACTGGAAAGCCTGACCAGGCCGACCACGGTGCGCATCCACACCGACAGCACCTACGTTCGTGGCGGCATCACGTCGTGGCTGGCCAAGTGGGAATCCAACGGTTGGCTGACCAGCGCGCGGGAACCGGTCAAGAACGCCGACCTGTGGCGTCGACTGGCGGAGGCGGCCCTGCCGCACCAGGTGGAATGGCTGTGGGTCAAGGGACACGCCGGGGATCTTGGAAACGAGCGGGCGGACGAACTGGCGAACCTGGGGCTGGCCGAGGCCCGCGAGCGCGGCTACGCCACCACGTGAACGGCTGTTGGGGCGGGATTTTCCAGGTTCTCGGTGACCACTCCGAACACTAGCGCTTCGGCGGCAATCACCAGCCGGCCAACGAGCGCCTGGTCGTGTTTGATGGCTTGCCTCGTTGTTTGGGTTCTGCTTCACTCCGATCCTCGATCGTCGTAACGGTCGGTGGCGTGGATCGGGGTGAGGCTGGAAGTGATCAAGCAACCCCTGGTGTGCCTGCCTCTTCGGGTCATCCGGTCTTTGGTCTTGCCGGCCTGCTGTGTGTTTGGTTGCTGTGCTTTGAGCCTCTTGCGCTGCTGGGCGGCGGTTGGGTGGCGGGTCGGGTTGGGCTGTCCGTCCATTGTGGATCATGAGGCTGGCTGGGCCGCTGTCGCCCTGGGATGACAGCGGCCCTGGTGTGCCTGAACTAGTTCTGAATGCCGCACAGGATGTAGTACAGCGGATGCGCCTTGCCGGTCAGCCGGACCGCGCCCACCTTCCTGACGATGATCTTCTTCATCCTGTTCCTCCTTCGCTGATCTCTGCCTGGCGGGGTGTCCGCAGCAGTTCCCGCATCTCGTCAGCCTCTGGCATGCCCAGTTCGGCATAGCCGGCCAGTGCTCGCTCCCAGTGCTCGCGGGCCGCCCGCCACTCCCCCGCGTCGGCACGCACATGGCCCAGGCCGCGTTCGGCGCGGGCCAACTCGCCGCCGTCGCCTACCTCGGCGGCCACCGCGCGGGCCGACTCGTGGTGCTCGGTCGCGGTCGCCGTACGACCCAGTGCCAGCAGGGTTTCGCCGAGTGCGTTGCGGGTGCGGGCTGCCAGGCTCCGCTCCCCCGTCTCCCCGCTGGTCGCCAGTGCCGAGCCCAGCTCACCGAGTGCCTCCTCGTACCGGCCAGCCCGCAGGTAGGTCTCGCCGAGCGCGCCCAGTGCCTCGCCCTCACCGACCCGGTCGTTCACGGCGCGGTGCGCTTCCAGTGCCTGCCGCTGGCAGTCCAGCGCCTCGGCATACTGCCCCAACCGAGCGTGCAGGCTGCCCAGGTTGCTCAGCGT
>DATBDL010000024.1:0-15441 GCA_036269975.1 Pseudonocardiaceae bacterium
GTCGACCCCGCGTACCGGCGGCACCATCGCGGTGGCGTCGCGGATTCTGCTCAACCACCTGGTGCGCAATCTGCAGGGCTGCGACTTCGTCACGGCGACGCGCCTGATCTGCGCGTCGGACGATTCGAACAACGACATCTACCCGACCAGCAAGCCGTTGCTACAGATCGATCTGAAGCACGCCCTGAACGGCGAGGACGTGACGGCGAAGGTCACGTCGCTGGGTCAGGTGCCGTTGGCCAGCACCTGTGTCGGCGCCTACACGGTCGAAGGCGTCGACTACGACACCGAGGCAGGTGACCTGCGCGTAGAGGTGGTCCCGCCGAGCCCGTGCAACGTGAACGTCACCGTGTACACATTGCGGCACTCATAGGAGGCGGACCGTGAGCCTGTCCCGACGAACGTTGCTGACATCGACAGCGGGCGCGGCGGTGGCCGCCACCGGACTGCCCTCCATTGCGTCGGCATCGACCCCCTCTTCGGTCTTCGTCCAGGCGGCGAACTATTCGGTCGCGAAGCTGGCCGCCGTAGCGCCGACCGTGCCCGGTTTCCCGGAAGGCACGAAATTCGAAAAATGGACCTTCACACAAGACGGTGACTGGGTAGGCGGCTTCTATTCGGGATTGAACTGGCTGGCCTGGCTCTACACGGGCGAGGACAAGTTCCGAACGATGGCCGAATCGTTCGCGCTGAAACTCGCACCGCGCGAAGCCGACACGTCGACACACGATCTGGGTTTTCTCTTCACACCATCGTGGATCACCGCATACCGCCTGACAGGAGAGACGAGCTGGCGCGACGGCGCGATAGCGGCGGCGAACTCGTTGATCCAGCGGTTCAACCCGGCCGGCCGGTTCATCAGGGCGTGGGGAGCGCTGACGTCGCCGACGTGGGCAGGCACGGCGATCATGGACACGATCATGAATCTGGACTTGCTGATCTTCGCGACACAGCAGACCGGAGACCCGAAATACCTGAACATCGCACTGGCGCACGCCAGGACGCAGCAGAAGTTCTTCCCACGCCCGGACGGCTCGACACCGCACCTGTTCGACTTCGACCCGGTCACCGGAGCGCCGATAGGCCCGGACACCGTGCAGGGTTACAGTCCGCAGTCGTGCTGGTCACGAGGCCAGTCGTGGGGAATCTACGGTTTCACGACAATATACCGGCGCACCGGCGAGGCGGATTTCCTGGCCACCGCGAGGAAACTGGCCGATTTCGCGCTGGGCGCGCTGACGCGGGACAACGTGCCGGTGTGGGACTACACGGCGCCACAGAACCCGTTCGACATCAAGGACGCGTCAGCGGGCGTGATCATGGCGTGCGGCCTGCTGGATCTGGGCGCGGCGTCGCACCAACAGCATTACCGCGAGGCCGGCATCCGAATCCTGGACGCGGTGAGTCGAACGTGCCTGACGACGAATTCGACGCGGGCGGACGCGGTGGTGGCCCGCTGCACCCGAAACCGCCCGGCCGAGGATGGCATCGAGGTATCCCTGCCCTACGGCGACTACTACCTGATGGAAGGTCTGATGCGCCTGCTGCGACCGCAACAGGTAGCGAAGGCGATCGGCCTGTAGCGGGCACGGTTGAATGGTCGACGTGGAACTGGTCGGGTTCGACACCGTCCTCGCCGCCACTGTCGCCGGCTGGCCGGTTTCGGCTGGTGAGGCGGTTCGCTGGTGCGGACAGCGGCAGGTGTCGCCGAAACTGGTGGCCGGCTGGTCGACCGCTGCCGGCGTGTGGGCGTACACCCTGATGGCCGACGGTACGCCGGTCGGTTACGGCGAGTTGTGGCTGGACGACGACGAGGTAGAACTGGCCCGGTTGATCGTCGCTCCGGCGCACCGCCGCCAGGGCGTCGGCCGACGACTGGTCGAGGGACTGGTCGAGGCGGCGGCCGCGCGTGAAGGTCTGATCTTTCTCCGTGCGCACCCGGACAACACCGCCGCGATCAGCGTCTACCGAGCCGTCGGCTTCGAGCCGGTCGACGCCGCGACGGCGGCCGAGTGGAACGTCGACCAGCCGGTTGCCTACGACTGGCTTACGTATGTAGCCGTCGTGCCCAACGGTACTTAGCGCCCAGCACGGCGACGGGTTTCTCCGTGGTGTACGGGTAGGCGACGACGCCGTTCTCGTACAGGTGGGCGCTGGCCTGTTCGACCTCGACGTCACCGGACAGCGACGCCACGATCGGCTTGTCGATGCCCTTCGCGCGGAATTCGTTCACCACGTCGACCACCAACTCGGCGAACACCATCGGCGGCGTGACGATGGTGTGCCAGTAACCGAGGATCAGCGCGTGCACACGTGGGTCGGACAGGCCGAGCGCGATCGTGTTCCGATACGTGGACGGTGGTTCGCCGCCGGTGATGTCGACCGGATTGCCCGCCGCGCCGAACGGCGGAATGTAGGCACGGAATGCCTGGTCCAGGTCCGGCGGAATGGTCATCAAATGCAAGTCGTTTGCTACGCAGGCGTCCGAGAGGAGCACGCCGGAACCGCCGGCGCCCGTGATGATGACGACGTTCTCGCCGGCCGGCGTTGGCAGCAGTGGCACGCCACGGGCGAACTCCAGCAACTCGTTCAGGCCGGGCGCCCTGATCACGCCGCACTGCCGGAAGACGTCGTCGTAGATCCGGTCGTTGCCGGCGAGTGCCCCGGTGTGCGAGCCGGCCGCCCTCGCCCCCAGCTCGGTGCGGCCGGCCTTCAGCACGATCACCGGCTTGTGCCGGGACACCTCGCTCGCGACCTCGGCGAACGCCCGCCCGTCCTTCAGGTCTTCCAGGTGCATGGCGATCAGCTCGGTGTTCGGGTCGTCCGCGAAGAACGTGAGCAGGTCGTCCTCGTCGATGTCGGACTTGTTGCCGACGCCCACGATCGCCGAGACGCCCATTTTCGCCGACCTGCTGAAACCGAGGATGGCCATGCCGATACCGCCGCTCTGCGAGCTCAGCGCCACGCTTCCGCGCACATCGTACGGCGTGCAGAACGTGGCGGACAAATGCATCGGCGTGTAGTAGTAGCCGTAGATGTTGGGGCCGAGAATGCGCACACCGTGCTTGCGCGCGATCGCGACCACCTGATCCTGCAGCTCCTTGTTCCCTGTTTCGGCGAACCCGGACGGAATGAGAATCGCGCCGGCAACGGCTTTCGCGCCGACCTCCGCCATCGCCGCCGGCACGAACCTGGCCGGTACCGCGAACACCGCGACGTCGACGTCACCGGGAATATCGGTGACGCTCGGGTAGGCTTTCCGGCCCATGATCTCGCCGCCACGAGGGTTCACTGGATGGATTTCGCCCTGGTAGCCGCCGTTGACCAGGTTCTTCAGCACCGAGTTGCCGATCTTGCCGGCCTGGTCGGACGCGCCGATCACGGCGACCGAGTTCGGCCGCATGATGCGGTTCATCGAGGTCAGGATCTCGGCGCTGGTGAACCGAACCGGTGGCAACCGCGGCTTCGGATCGACCAGCACTCGGACGTCGACGGCCGTGGCACCGGACGGTGTCGCCAGCACCGGGTTCAGGTCCACTTCCGACAGTTCCGGGAAGTCCGTGACCAGGTCCGATGTCCGCCGGATCACGTCGGACAGCGCGTCGTGGTCGACCGGTCGGCCGCCGCGCACGCCACGCAGGATCTCGGCCGCCCTGATGCTGTCCAGCATCGAACGCGCTTCGGCGCCGCTGGTCGGCGCGAGCCGGAACGTGATGTCCTTCAGCACCTCGACCAGCACACCGCCGAGGCCGAACGCGACGACCTTGCCGAAGCTCGGGTCGGTGACGGCACCGACGATGACCTCCGTGCCGCCGTCGAGCTGCTGTTGTACCTGCACGCCCTCGATCCGGGCATCGGCCCGGTACCGCAGGGCGTTGGCCACGATCCGGTCGAAGCCGGCCATGACCTCGTCCGCCGTCGACACGCCGACCAGCACGCCACCGGCGTCCGTCTTGTGCACGACGTCCGGTGAGACGATCTTGAGCACGACCGGAAAGCCCAGCCCGACCGCGATCTCGGCGGCATCGGCAGCGGACGTGGCCGTCGCCTCGCCGGGAGTGGCGATGCCGTATGCCGCCGCGATCCGCCTGCCTTCCGGCGCGGTCAGCGTGGTCCGCCCGTCCCACAGCGCGGCGTCGATGACCGCCCGAACCGTGTCGCGATCGTAGTCGACAGCCGCCATCTCAGATCGCCCCCGTCGTGCGCAGCCGCTCGATGTCACCGTGGGCGTAGCCGAGTTCGCCGAGCACGTCGGACGTGTGCTCGCCCAACAGCGGCGAGCGCTCGACGGTCACCGGCGAGTCGGACAGCTTCAGCGGACAGCCGACCGTCTTGAACGCGCCCCGTTCCGGATGCGACACCTCGACCACCGAGCCGAGTTCGGCGAGCGTCGGGTCGTCGATCAGCTCCTGGGTGGACATGATCGGGCCGCACGGAATGTCGTTGGCACCGAGCTTCCGCATGGCTTCCCATTTGGTGAGACCGGATGTCCATTCTTCGATCAGCGCGAACATCTTGTCCAGCTTGGGAAGCCGGACCTCCGGTGTCGCCCAGTCCGGATCGGCCGCGAGTTCCGGCCGTCCGATCAGTTCGGTGATCGGCGCCCAGCCGACCGGTTGGACGATCACGTAGATGTAGTCGTTCGGGCCGCCGGGTGCGCAGCGCACCGCCCAGCCGGGCTGTCCGCCGCCGGACGCGTTGCCGGCTCTGGGCACCTCGTCACCGAACCGCTCGTTCGGGTACTCCCCGAGCGGGCCGTGGGTCAGGCGCTGCTGGTCACGCAGTTTGACCCGGCACAGGTTGAGCACCGCGTCCTGCATGGCGACCTGGACGCGCTGGCCCTGGCCGGTCCGCGTGCGCTGGAAGAGGGCAGCCAGTATGCCGGCGACCAGGTGGATGCCGCTGCCGGAGTCGCCGATCTGCGCGCCGGTCGCGGTCGGCGGCCCGTTCTCGAACCCGGTCGTGCTCATCGCGCCGGCCATTGCCTGTGCGATCACCTCGTACGCCTTGAAATCCGCGTAGGCGCCGGCCCCGAAGCCCTTGATACTGGCGTAGATCAGGCGCTCGTTGAGCTCGTGCAGGCGTTCCCACGTGAAGCCGAACCTGTCCATCACACCGGGTCCGAAATTCTCCACGATCACGTCCGCGCCGCCGACCAGCCGCGTGAATATGTCCCTGCCGTCGGCACTCTTCAGGTTCAGTGTGATGCTTCGCTTGTTGCAGTTGAGCATCGTGAAATACAGACTGTCCACATCGGGCAGATCACGTAGCTGCCCCCTGGTCACGTCGCCGCGACCGGGTGCCTCGATCTTGATCACGTCCGCGCCCAGCCATGCCAGGATCTGTGTCGACGACGGACCGGACTGCACGTGTGTCATGTCGATGACACGTACTCCGTCGAGTGCCCTTCCCATGGTGTTGACCTCCTGATCGGCGGGCGAATCACTTGTACATGGTCTGGTTCATGGTTCCCGGTGCGTAGGAGTCCGGGTCGATCCAGACGTTGATCAGCGACGGCCTGCCCGATTCCCGAGCGCGTCGCAGTGCCGGCCGAATGTCCTTGGCCTCGCGTACTTCTTCGCCGTAGCCGCCGAGCATCGTGGCGAATTCGCTGTAACGGACGTCGCCGAGCGTGTTGCCGACGCGTTCGCGGGCCTTGCCGTATTTCTGTGCCTGGCCGTAGCGGATCTGGTTCATCGACGAGTTGTTGCCGACGATGCCGACGAACGGCAGGTCGTACCGTACGAGGGTTTCGAAGTCCCAGCCGGTGAGGCTGAAGGCGCCGTCGCCGAACAGCGCGACGACCTCCTTGGTCGGCATGGCGTGCTTGGCCGCGAGTACGAAGGGAATGCCGACGCCGAGCGTGCCGAGCGCACCGGGGTCCATCCAGTGGCCGGGTGATTTCGGCTGCACGACCTGGCCGGAGAACGTGACGATGTCGCCGCCGTCACCGACGTAGATCGAATCCTCGGTGATGAACTGGTTGATCTCGTGCACCAGCCGGTAGGGATGAATCGGATTGGCATCGGACAGCAGGTACGACATCCGCCGTTGTTCGGCGTCGAATTCGACGGCGCGCAGTTCCGCCAGCCATGGCGCGTGGTTCGCCACCGGGCCGGACGCCGCCGCCGTAACAGCGGCCAGCACCGAACCGGCGTCGCCGACGATGCCGAGATCGATGTCCCGGTTCTTGCCGACGGTGCGGTAGTCCAGGTCGACCTGCACCACGGTGGCACCGGCGCCCAGACGGCGGCCGTAGCCGAGGCGGAAGTCGAACGGCGTGCCGACGATGACGATCACGTCGGCGTTGTCGAACGCGTGGCGGCGGGAGAGCTGGAAGTGGTGTGGGTCGCCGGGCGGCAGGGTGCCCCGGCCGGCGCCGTTCATGTACGCGGGAATGTTCAATGCGCGCACCAACTCGACAGCCGCGTCGGTGCCCCGTGTCGTCCACACCTGGCTGCCCAGCAGGATCGCCGGCTTCTGCGCGTGTACCAACAGGTCCGCGAGTTTCTGCACGTCGGCCGGGTCGCCGGGGTTACGGGTGGACACGCGGTAGTGGCCTGCCCTCGGCACGCGGGCCTGGCCGACCGGGACCTTGGCGTCGAGGACGTCGCGCGGGATCTCCAGGAAGGACGGGCCGGGCGCACCGTGGTAGCACTCGCGGAACGCCATCGAGACCAGGTCCGCGATGCGGGCCGTGCTGGGCACGCTCGCGGCGAACTTGGTGATCGGCCTCATCATGTCGACGTGCGGCAGGTCCTGGAGTGCGCCCATCCTGTGCTGCGACAACGCGCCCTGGCCGCCGATCAGCAGCATCGGGCTCTCCGCGCGCAGCGCGTTCGCGACCCCGGTCACCGCGTCGGTCGTGCCGGGTCCCGCCGTGACGACGGCACAGCCGGGGCGACCGGTCAGCCGGGCGTAGCCGTCGGCGGCGTGTGCGGCGACCTGCTCGTGCCGGACGTCGATGACCACGATGCCCTCGTCGACACAGCCGTCGTAGATGTCGATGATGTGGCCGCCGCACAACGTGAAGATCGTGTCAACGCCTTCTGTCTTGAGCGCCTTCGCCACCAGGTGGCCACCGGAGATCAGTTCCGCAGTGGCATCAGCGCCGTTGACGGCCGTCGCTGGGTTGGTTGCTGTCCTGGCCATTGCTGGTCAACTCCTTATCGACCCGTGTGCCGCAGCGGATGTTGTATGTCGTACTCTGCATACACTTATGGGCAATAGCTGTCCATAGCGAGCGGCCGACACCCCTGCGTTCGCCAAGGTCCGGTCGACTGGATACGATAACCAGCCTCCGACCCGACCCACTCTGGGAGCATCTCGTGACCGCTGGTGGCACGACTCGTCGACGTGGCGACACACGTGCGGCGCTACGCGAGACGCCGGCGATGCCGGTGGAGCGCCCGGCCCCGCTGCGGCAGGCCGTGTACGACGCGCTGGTCGAGCTGATCGTGAAGCGCACCCTGAAGCCGGGCCAGCACCTGGTCGAGGGCGAGTTGGCGGAGCAGCTCGGCGTGAGCCGGCAGCCGGTGCGTGAGGCGTTGCAGCGCCTACAGGTGGAAGGCTGGGTGGACCTCCGGCCGGCCCACGGCGCGTTCGTGCACGAGCCGACCGAGGACGAAGTAGACCAACTACTGGCCGTTCGATGCCTGCTGGAAACCGAATCGGCCCGCCTCGCCGCCAGGGCGACGAATGCGGCAGCGGTCAAGGACCTGAAGAAGGTCCTGCGCACCGGCAAGGCGGCCCTCGCCGACGGCGACATGGCCGAGGTCGTCGCCGCGAACTCGGAACTACACGGCCTGGTCACCAGGATGTCCGGCAACGCGGTGCTCGGCGAGCTGATCGGCCTGGTGGAACGCCGGGTCCGCTGGTACTACATGCCGCTGGCCAGGACACGGGGCGCGGTGGCGTGGAAGGAACACACCGAGCTGATCGACGCCATCGCCAAGGGCGACGAGGACCGCGCCGCCGACATCATGCACACCCACACCGAGGAAACCAGGGTCGCCGCCCAGCGGCGGCCGGCGGCGGAAGACGAACCCGCGAAGCCGACCCGCCGCAGGTAGAGTGCCGCTACCCTTGGGCCGTGGTTGGGGTGACCATCCGGCTCGCCGGTCCGTTCGGCGTCGCGCACGGTGCGACGGCGGACGCAGTGGTGGGCTTGGGCAGTCGCAAGGCGCGCCGCCTGCTGATGCTGCTCGCCCTGGACTGCGACCGAATGGTTCCCGTCGACCGGATCGTCGACGCGTTGTGGGCGGATCGTCCGCAGCAACGGCCGGCCGACAACGTCGCCACCCTGGTCAGCCGCCTGCGCGCGGCCCTGGGACCGGCCGTGATCACCGGCAATCGGGACGGCTACCGGCTCGGCGCCGCGGTCCACGTCGACATCCACGACGCCGCCGACGGCCGTAGGCCAGGGGGTGTGTGAACCCTGGCCGGAAATTCAGCCGTCCGGCCAGGGTTCGCCCATTGTGCCGCTACCAACTCGCCAGGGGCGACTGCGTGAGCAGCGCGACCGCCCACGACTCGTCCATGTTCTCCAGGTCCATCGCGGCGGCGTCGTTGAGCAGCATTCCCATGGCGAGGAAGCGCTTGACCCGCTCCGGCGATGCGCCGGAGACACGCTCCACGGTGCGCCACAATTGCCCGAACTCGTGCCGCACCGCCTCCCGGATCTCCGCGTCGTCACAGGCGGCGAAACCGTGCAGCATGATCAGCAATACCGTGCGGTCTTTCAGGAGTTCGACGTATGTCGTGCCCATGGCGAAGAGGCACTCGCTGTCGGAAAGGCCATCGGAAGCCTGCACAAATGCCTCGACGAGGCGTCGGTAGACGTCGCGTACCGAAGCAAGGAACAGACCTTTCTTCGTACCGTACAGTCGGAACAGGTACGGCTGGCTGATGTCGGCACGCCGGGCGATCGTTTCGGCCGACGTCCCGTGCAGCCCTCTGAGCGCGAACTCCTCCGAAGCGATGCCGAGCAATTGGTCTCGGCGCTCGTCGGCTGTCATGCGGGTCATAGTGAACATACAAGCACGACTACCTGGCGGGTGCGTCAAGCAGATCCGAACAACGGGCCGGTTATGACCGTGGGTAACCGGGTGGACCGGCCGTGGAGTGGGTGTATCCGCAGCCCGAGTGGACGGATCTCGAGGAAGAAAGCAACCTGCGAGAAGCCCATGCGATGAAACTCGGACCCGGCCCGGCTCTTGACGTCGACATCCGGCCGCCAACCGGCCGGGAAACCCCGGCCGACATGGTCGCGAGCGGCAGAGTGGGCGAGGACGATGCGGCCGGCTTGGCGTGGCGGACGGATCCGCCGGCACCGGAGCCGGCCATTCGGGCGGCCGGGCGGGTACTTTCGACCGCCTCGTGCGGGCCCGCTCGGATTGGCATGCCGGCGCACGCGTGGACATATCATCGGGGCCACGATTTCTGGTCGCCCGCGCATTACTTCGCGCGACGACCGGCCGCCCTAAACGCCCTGCCGATCGGCGTTGGTGTCAGACTCCGCCATCCGCAGCGGCAGCAGTTTGCGTTCGACGGCGGTCCAGGTGGTCGTGGTGAGGAGATAGATGCCGCCGGCCAGCGGCAGGATCGTGGCGACAAGGACCGGGAAGTACACGAGGTAGCGGACGAAACCGCCCTGCGACGGCGTCGGTTGCCAACGCAGCGACATCGTCGCAACGGCGGCCAGGAGGAGCAGGATCGCCGCGAACACCAGGAAGCCGGCCGGGGTCAGGCCGGTGCCGGAGAGTAGGTGCTGGTTGTAGAGCGTGCCGGCCAGCAGCGTGTTCGGGTGGCCGTGCACGGTGGACGACGTGCAGAGCCGGTACATGACGGTGAAGAACGGCGCCTGCACGAGCATCGGCAGGCAGCCGGCGAACATCGACATGCCGGATTCCTGTTGCAGCCTGGCCACTTCCTGTTGCAGGCGGTGCGGATCGTTCCGGTGCTCGGCGCGCAACTCGGCGATCTTCGGCGCGAGCACGGCACGGGCACGCTCCCCGCGTGCGGCGGCTCGTGCCAGCGGATGCAACAGAGCACGAACGGCACAGGTGAACAGGACCACGGCGGCCGCGACGGCCGCGCCCCCGAGAACGGGTGTGAGCAGCGAGATGAGCGGGTCGATCAGGTGAAACGCGCCGGCGACCGGCACGTCGAGGAATGCGAACACGGGACGCTCCAACGTGTCTGAGGGAATCGGACAGGTGGGAACGGCCGCGCGGGTACGGCTGTGCGGTGCTTCAGGAGGAGGGCGCGGTCATCGACCGGGCACACTCATCGACCGGGCGCAGTCAGGGACCCTCGCGGCGCGCTCATCCACACGACAGCCGACCTGTCCACAGCCCAGTCCAACCCGCTGGCAGCGCGTCCCAAGATCGAATAGACTTGAAATTGGGGGGCGCCCCAAAGGAATGGGTCGGGTTTGCTGTGGTTACGCGGCCGTTGCGGCGTGTCCCGGTGCTCGGGGGCGGGGTCGGCCGGATGCGTCCGGATCCCGTAGTCGCAGTTGGGCGCTGTGTCGGGCGCGTTCGCGCAGTGCGATCGCGCGGACTCCGATCGTGGAGCGGACCGGGTCGGCGTCCACTCGGCTGCTGACCAGCAACACCAGCAGCGCGCCGGCGACGGCGACCGTGGCGATACCGAAGAACAGACCGGCGGGCGTCGGCATGGTGCCCAACAACAGCGCGAGGAGATGTGCGACAGCGGACTGCGATGCCACATCAGGCATGTCCGTCTCGCCCCCTCTCGGCCAGGTCAACTCTACATGCGAATGTGCCGCCGGCGAGGTCGACTTCGATCAGTTCACCGTGACGGCGTCGTGATCGCGTCGTGTTCGCGTTCGGCGGCGTCCATCGCCCTGTCGGTCACGATCCGCATGCCGAGTACGGACACCAGCGTCACGCACGTCATCACGACGAACACCGCGCGCAGCCCGAACAACTGCGCCAGCAGGCCACCGATCGCCGCGCCGACCGGCATGGTTCCCCAGGCCAGCAGCCGGTAGCAGCTATTGAGGCGGCCGAGCAGCCGGTCGGGCGTGATGCGCTGTCGCAGTGACACGGTGATGCTGTTCCACAGCATGATGCCGAATCCGCCGAGGAGGAACGCGCCGCCGATCGCGTACGGATTCGCCGTCACGGCGGGCACGGCGGCGATCGCCAGGTTGCCGACGATGGACAGCAGGAGCGATCGGGCCCGGCCGATGCGGCGTTCGATCCGCTCGGTGAGGAACGAGCCGAGCAGGCTGCCGACGGCGATCGCGGTGAGCAGGACGCCGTAGGCCGAAGTGGACAGTCGCATCGCCGATGTCGGGCCGACGGCGTAGAGCACGAGGATGGCGCTGGTGGCGTTGCCGGTGAAGTTGAAGATGCCGACCATGGTGGCCAGGCGGCGCAGCAGTCGGTGTCGGGCGAGATACCGTAAGCCCTCCGCGATGTCGGCACGCAGCGTGGTCGGTTCGGTACGTGGTAGCCGGAACCGCCCGCGTACCGACAACAACGCGCCGACGGCCGCCAGCCACAACGCCGTCGGTGTCACGAAGGCGGCCACCGCGCCGGCCGCGACCAGCAGGCCGCCCAGCGGTGGGCCGACGAACTGGCTGGCGCCGAGTTCGGCGGCGTAGAGCCGGCCGTTGGCCTTCGAGAGCTGCTCGCGGGCCACGATCTGCGGAAGGATCGACTGCGCTGCCGTGTCGTAGAGCGTCTCGGCGGTCCCCACGCTCAGTGCGACGACGTACAGCGCCCAGATCGACCCGGCGTGCAGCACGACGGCGAGCACGAGCACGGTGAGCAGCGTGGCGCGCACGATGTTGGCACCGAGCATCACGCGGCGCCGATCCATCCGGTCGACGAGCGCGCCGGCCGGGAGCGCGAACAGCAGCCACGGCAGCGTGAAGGCGAACGTGAGCCCGGCGACGAGCGCGGGTGAACGGGTGACCTCGATGGCCACCAACGGAAGCGCGAGCTTGACGATGCCGTCCGCGAGGTCGGAGAGGCCGGCCGACGTCCACAGTCGCCAGTAGTCGATGCCGAGCTTGGTCGCCATGCGATCGAGGATCACCCATCGATTGAGAAAAGTCAATCGATGGACTATTCTCACATCGTGGCCACCATGCGGGAACGGCGACCGGCGACGGTCCGCGAGACGAAGGCCCTGGCACACCCGTTGCGGCTGCGCATCCTGCGGCTGTGCCTTGCCGACGAGCTGACGAACAAACAGTTGGCCGACCGGCTCGACCGCGATCCCGGCACGGTGCTGTATCACGTGCGCCAACTGGTCGACGCCGAACTGCTGGAACCGGCACCGGTCCGCACCGGCGAGAGCGGCGCGCTGGAGAAGCCCTACCGCTCGACAGGTGGATCATGGTGGCTGTCCAGTCCCACCCTGGACGACGCGGACGAGGCGATGGCCCCGGTCGACGCGTTCAACGAGGAGCTACGCGAGGCGGGCCCGAACTCGATCCGGACCTTCAGCCGGTTCGTGCTGCACCTCTCCCCCGAGGACGTAACCGAGCTCGACCGCCGCATAGTGGAGATCCTCGACGAGTACGTGGCGACAGAGGACGAACGCCGAGACCAACCGGCCCACGGCGGCATGCTCGTACTGCACCGCCTGGCCGAGTGACTCGGTGCCGGCCGGCGTGGCCGGCACCGGCCGTCCGATTTCTCTCAGCCGATCAGGACGCTGCCCACGGTGCGGGTGCCGACGGTGGCGTCACGGTCCACATGGGCCGGGATGCCGGGAACGACGCCCTTGTCCGAGTGCTGGTGCAGCGCGAGCCGGGGATGCGACCAGCCGGGCTGGCCGGGCCGGCCGTTGTAGCGCGCGATCCACAGCGACACGTCGTCGTCGGCCCACTCGTCCGGTCGCAGGATGTTCCGCCACCAGTCGAGGTTGCCGTAGACGAGAACCCGGCGGATACCGGTCTGGTCGCGCAGCGTCCGGATGAAGTTGGCGACGAACGGGTTGGCGTTCGCGCCCAGTGTGCCGACCTCCATGTCCAGCATCGGTGCCAGCGAGTCGGCCGAGAGCAGGCCATGCGCGCGCAGGTTGGCCGCGAAGTGGCTGACCTGGCCCGCGACGTCGGTGCCGCGTGCGAAGTGGTAGCCGCCGACATGGATACCGGCCGCGCGTGCGCCGTCGGCGTGCTTGCCGGCCGCGTCGTCCGTGAAGTCCGTCGACTCGGTCACCTTCACGCTCACGAAGCTGATGTTGTTGCCACGCACCGCATGCCAGTCGTCGACCTGGTTGTGGTGGCTGATGTCGATACCGAAGTCGGTCATGACGACGACCGTCCTTTCCGTAGTGCCGTTTGCGGCTACGGACGAGCGACCGGCCCGGTTGATACATGTCCGGCGCCGAGACACACGAACCCGGCCGCCGCGGCCACCGACGCCGGCCCGTCGTCGCGCACGGCACGCTGCGCTGCGGCCAGCGCGATGGCGGGTGTCCAGCCGGCCGTGAGCCGCCGGTGCAGGGCCACCATCAGCGCGGTGGTCGCCGCGTCGGGGATCGGGACGACGGACGCGATCAGCTCGGCCGTGCCGCGTGCGATGAACGTCGCACCCAGCCCGAGCAGCTCGTCACCGGCCAGCACCACCGACCGGCCGCTGTCACACGCGGCCAGCACGACCGTGTCCGGCAACCGCGCCAACCGCTCCAGATCGTGCACGACCAGTGGACCGTCGTGCAGCAACAGGCTGGAGAACAGCGGGTTCGCCGCGGACAGCGTGCCGTGCGTCGCCAGGTGTGCCACCCGCGCGGCGCCCAACCCGGCGAGTACCGCGGGCACCGTGGCGTCGCCGTCCACGAGCGCGTCCGTCCGGTGCAGCGCGGCGACCGCCAGCGCCTCGGACCGGCCACCGGCCAGCCCCGGCCCCGCCGCGACCAGCACGGGACCGTCCTCGGCACGTGGCCGGGTGCTGGTGTCGTGCCACGACGTGGCCGACGGCGACACCGACACCGGCCGCCCGACGCAGGAGGGCAACACCGACCACGGCAGGCTGTGCAGCACCCCGGTCGGCACCACCACCATGGCCCGATCGCCGAGTTCGGGCAACGGCCGGAGCAGCACGTCGTCCAGCCGGGCGGCGGTGTCCCGCAACAAGGCGACCGCCGCCGCCCGCGACGCCGGGCGCACGGCATTGCGGCTCATCCGCTGCAACGCGAACGGCAGCCGCACCAACAGGCCGGTCAGGTCCGCCACCGACCCGAGCCGCCGCAACCGCAACCGGCCGCTGACCAGCGTCAACGCGTGCAGCACCCCGCCGAACTGGACGAACTGCACCAACGCCAGCTCCCCCAGTACCTCGCGCAACGCGCCGACGGCCACCGGCTCACGAATCGAACCGGCATCGCCACCGTGCATCCGCGTGTGATCGCGAATCCGGCGCTCCAGCGCGACGGTGCTCCGGCCGTGCCGAGCCGCGTCCCGTGCCTCGACCAGCAGATCGGCCAGCACCGGATCATGCGGCGGCCGAACCGGCCGGAACAGCAACCTACTGGAGCGACCGCGCTCGGCCCACTCGAACACCCGCCCCGGCCGCCCGCTCGCCATCGCGATCCGCAATCCCAACTCGGTCAGCTCACGCCGATGCGCGGCCGAGTGCGCGCGCAGGTCGGTCGCACCGAGCGTGGCGGCATGCTCGTCCAGCAACCGCAGCCCGGTCCGCGCGGCGCGGGTCGCCATCGCGGGCTCAGCACCGTCCATCCGCGACAGTGCCTCGGCGTACCAGGCCCGTGCCCGCAGGGCGACGGGCCCACGCCGCCGCGCCCGGCCGGCCGCTCGAAGCTGCTCCGGCCACCCGAGTCGTGCGGCCACCAACCGGGCTTCCACGGCGGCCACCGGCCACCCGACCCGAACCAGCGTGTCCACAATGGATTCGATATCCCGCACCCGTGGCCGCCGCCCCATCGCCAACGCGGCCCGCAACGCGGTGATCCGGGCCAGCTCGGTCCAGCCGACCCGCCCCTGCCGTCCGAACTCGCGAGCGGCCAGCACGGCGTACCGGTAGGCACCCGGCCAGTCCTGATCGAGAAACGCGGCCTGCGCCAACAACAGTCGGGCCTCGGGCACCTTCAACTGCCGATGTTCCCGTCGATAGGCCAGCACAGCACGCTCGGCAGCGACACGCGCCTCAGCGGCCAAACCCACCGACAGCAGCAGTTCGCCCCGATCCTGCAACAACGGCGCGACCTGCCCCCGGTTGCGGCTGATGATCCGCTCCGCACGATCGAGACAGGCCAACGCGGCCGGCACATCGCCCCGCAGCGACTCGGCGAACCCGAGATTCTCGGTGATGATCCCGACGGCGAGATCACGCCCCAGTTCCCGCGCCAACCCGTCCGCCTCGACCAGATCGGCCCGAGCGGCGGCGAACTCGTGCCGCTCGGCCAGCAGAATCCCCCGATTCACCAACACCCGTTGCA
>DATBDL010000025.1:0-11795 GCA_036269975.1 Pseudonocardiaceae bacterium
CGTATTCCCGCTCCATGTTGATCGTGCAGCCGACCGCGGTGCTGATGCTGACGCCGGTGCGTTCCGGCGGCAGTTGACCTGCCACGATGCCGGCGTCGGCCATGCATTCGCGCAGGCTCACCAGTGCCATCTGGCCCGATCGGTCGAGCCGCCTGGTCTCCTGTGGTGACAATCCACACGCGCGTGGGTCGAAATCGCACTCGGCGGCGATCTTGGTGCGAAACGGCGTCGGATCGAAGGCGGAAATGGTCCGCACGGCCGATTTGCCGGACGTGATCCGCTCCCAGAACGCTGCCCGGCCGATACCGCCGGGCGCCACCACGCCGATTCCCGTGATCATGACGCGCCGTGCCGGGTTCGACATCCGTGCTCCCCTCGTCGCGTAAGGCTCGATCCCATGCTGCTGAGCCGAAACTGAGCCGGCATCAAGCGTCGATCCAGCCGCGCCGGATTGAGGGCGGCTCGATCCGGCGCCCGGATAGTCGGGTCATGCGCGTAGTGCGAAGGCTGGCCCGATGGGGCCTGGTGTTCCTGACCCACGCCGGCCTTGCCCACTGCCCGGTCCCTGGGGGCTGGATGTTGGGCGCGCCGCCGGTCGACGGGACCTCCGCCGAGCCGAGCCCGTTGTCGTACGAGGAGTGGCGTCGGTGGCGGCGGCTGGAGCGGCAACTCAAGCGCTGACGGGTACGTGGCCCTCGCGGCGCAGTTCCTCCGCCGTGGCAAGGAATGTGCGCAGGTCATCGGCCGGTTCGCCGGGTGCGCCGGGCAGCAGGCCGCACGCGGTGCCCGTCCGGACCACGGTGGGATGGCGGCGGGCGATGGTGGCCAGGTGTTGACCGGGGCCGGCCTGGATGACGAACGTCGGTTGGGCTGACAGCAGCCGGTCGAGCACCGGCCAGAACAGCACTGGCGCGACCGGATGCGTCGCCCAGAACGCCGGATCGACGGCGTCGGCATCAGCGAGGCGGCCACCGGTGTACGCGGAGAACAACGGCAGTCGCGCTGGTCGCAACGGAATGTCGGCCAGATCGGCTACGTCGGCGACCGACCGTACGGCGGGACTGTGGAACGCGGTGTGCGACGGGAGGCGACGGGCGGTGTAGCCCTTGGCGCGCAGCAGACGCTCGACGGCGTTCAGGGGTTCGTCGAGGCCGGCCAGCACGACCTGCCGTGGCGCGTTCACAGCGCCGATCGCGACCTCCGTACCAGCCAACAACTCCGCCAGTTCAGCGGGTGTCGCCGCGACCGCGAGCATGCCGCCGGGCGGGGTGTCGCGCGCCCGGCGAACCCGGCGGCTGGTCAACTCGGCCGCCGCCGCGAACGGCAACACGTCCGCCAGCACGGCAGCGGCGGTCTCGCCGACGCTGTGGCCGAGTAACGCGACCGGCCGGATTCCCCAGTCCAGGACAAGGCGGCCCAGGGCGTAGTCGACGGCGAGCAGCAGGGGTTGCGCACGGCGTGCGTCGTCGATGTCGACGCGTGGCCGCGCCGACAGCCAGTCGGCACGGAGGGCCGCGCCGTCGTCGAAGCAGGCGAGACACTCGTCCATGATCGCGGCGAACGCCGGTTCCAGCTCGTAGAGGCCGGCCGCCATGCGCACGTGTTGCGCGCCCTGTCCGGGAAACAACAGCACCACTGGTCGAGGGTTCATGGCGGCGCACGGTAGCCAGCCCCGGTCGAGCACGGTTCGACCTGCGCCGCAACGGATTCACGACCGCGGCTTTGCCGACGGTCGAGCGGGGGGCAGCACGATCGGCGACACCGCCACACGCGGACGAGCCGGGAGGCAGCGTGCATCTACTCGTCAACGAAACGGTGAACCCGCTCAAGGGCCAGTTCGTCGTGCCACCGTCCAAGTACCACGCGCATCGGGCCCTGATCCTCGCGGCGCTGGCCGATGGCACCAGCCAGATCCACGGGCTCTCCGACGCCGGTCACGTACACCACACGATCCGCGCGCTTCGCAAGCTGGGCACCGAAATCGACACCGACGGCGACGTGTTCACCGTACGCGGCGGCCCGTTCCGGCCACGCGGCCCCGTGGTGTCCGTCGGCAGCTCCGGCACGACGCTGTACTTCCTCACCGGCCTCGCGTCGCTGGCCGAGACCCCGGTGACCGTGGTGGGACAGCGCTACTTCCAGCGCCGGCCGATCGGGCCGCTGCTGAAGGCATTGAGCGGCATGGGTGTCCGACTGTCCGCATCGGACGATCGGCCACCGATCTCGGTACAGCCACACCGGCCGACCGGTGGCGAGGTCAGTATTCCTGGCACGTTGTCGCAGTGGATCTCGGGTCTGCTCCTGCTGGCGCCGTTCGCGACCGGCCCGACCGTGGTCAGGGTGGAAGGTGAGCTGAACGAGCGCACCTACGTCGAGCTGACGATCGACATGATGCGGCAGTTCGGGTTGCGCGTACACGCCGACGACGACTGGCGACAATTCGAGATCGAGCCGTACCAGCGGGCTCGCCCGGCCACGGTGACACTGCCACCCGACGTCGGCGCGGCCGCGTTCGGCCTGGCAGCGGCCGCGCTGCACCCGTGTGACGTCACGTTCGACGGCCTGTCGACGCTGTCCGCCGCCGAGACGGACCACCCGGAAGCCGAGTTGCTGGACATCGTCGCCCGGATGGGTTTGCCGATGGAGCGGGACGGCTCGCGCATCCGGGTTCGGCATGACGGCATCGGCCTCGCCCCCGTCGAGCTGGACTGCCGTGACATCCCCGATCTGCTGCCGGTCCTGTCGGTGCTGGCCACGTTCGCGGACGGCGTGAGCACCTTCGACAACGTCGGCCACGTGCGGTTGAAGGAGTCCGACCGGGTGTCGGCGATGTTGCAGCTCAACCGCATGGGCGGCCACCTCGAACTGGCCAACGACCGGCTGACCTGCCACGGCGTCACCGACCTGCGCGGCACGCGGTTGTCGTCGTACAACGACCACCGCGTGCTGATGGCGCTGGCGATCGCGGCCAGCAGGGCACGCGGATGCAGTCGCCTGACCTACCCGACGGCCTACCGGATCTCCTACCCGCGCTTCCTGGCGGAGATGAACGGCGTCGGCACCAACATGTCCGTGGTGGCCGGCCCGGTGCGGCCACGGCGGGCGCCGACCACCATCGACCAGCGAGTTCGCCGCTGGGCTGGCGAGCGGAGTGACGAGACGGCCGTCGTCGTCGTGCCGGACGGTCGGTCCTGGACGTGGCGGGAACTCGACGAGCAGGCCGACCGGCTCGCGATGCGGCTGTTGGACCTCGACGTCCGGCCGGGTGAAGCGGTGGCGTACCAGTTGCCGAACTGGGGCGAATTCGCCGTGGTCACACTGGCGATCCTGCGGGCAGGCGCCGTGTGCTGCCCACTGATGCCGATCTTCCGGGAACGCGAAATGGTCGGCATGCTGTCTCGGTCGAAGGCCAGGGTGTTGTTCGTACCGGACCATTTCCGTGGCCGGAGTTATCGGGCCGAAGCGGCGAACCTGAATGTGGAACATGTCATCGTGGTCGGTGAGGCGGAGTTGGCGGACCAGGTGGTCGACCGCGCTGCGTTGGCCGCGCGAGCACCGTCCCCCACCGGCCTGGCGCAGTTGCTGTTCACGTCGGGCACTTCCGGCGAACCCAAGGGCGTCCTGCACCGAATGGACGCACTCACTCGCGCCGCGGCAGCTCAGGCCGCCCATCTCGGATTGAACGAGAACGACCGAATATTCGTGCCGTCACCGCTGGCCCACCAAACCGGTTTCCTGTACGGCATGTGGCTGTCGTTCTACCTGGGCGTACCGCAAATCCTGCAACCGGTCTGGAACGGCGAGGTCGCCCTGGCGGCGCTACGGGACCATCGCGGCACGTTCGTACAGGCGGCGACACCATTCCTGGCCGACCTGACGGCCGCTGCCGCGTCCCGAGCGGAACCAACGGACCTGCGAATCTTCGTGGCGACCGGCACCACGGTGCCACGGGCCCTGGCCGAAGCGGCCACCAGCACACTCGGCGCGGCGGTCTGCGGGGCATGGGGATCGACGGAAAGCTGCCTCGGCTCGCTGGGCACGCCGGCGGACCCACCGGAAACGGCATGGGGATCGGACGGCAGAGCACTACCCGGCGTCTCGCTGCGGGTCACCGACGACAACGGCGCCATCCTGCCGCCCGGCCAGGAAGGCAACTTCGAAGTCATGAGTGAATGCCTGTTCGAGGGCTACCTGGACCATCCGGAATGGACGAAGGAGGCATTGAGCGCCGACGGCTGGTATCGAACGGGAGATCTGGCGACCATCGACACCGGTGGCTACGTGCGCATCACCGGTCGGGTCAAGGACGTCATCAACCGGGGCGGCGAAAAGATCCCGGTGACCGAGATCGAGCAGCTACTGCACACCCACCCACTTGTCCACGACGTGGCCATCGTGGCGATGCCGGACGAACGTCTCGGCGAACGCGCGTGCGCGTTCGTGGAAGCGGAGCCAGGTCTGGACCTCGACGGAATGAAACAGTTCCTGGACGATCAGAAGGTAGCCAAACAGTACTGGCCAGAACGGCTGGAAGTGATAGCGGCACTACCGAGAAACCCGGTCGGCAAGATCAAGAAAGCGGAACTGCGGAACCTGGTCCGGAGCGAGCGATGACACCGGAACTCAAGAACGAAATAGCGGAATTCGTCCGAACGGACGGCGAAAAATACGCGGAAGAAATCGAACGGACCCACACCACGCCACCACGACTCTGGCAGGAACTACGCGACCGAGGCTATCTGTCCCTGTGCGCGCCAGCGGAATACGGCGGCCGAGGCATCCCGTTCGACCGTTATCTCGAACTACTGGAACTGTTCTCGATGTCGCACGGCTCGATACGGATGATCGTGCATGTCAGCAACGGAATCTGGCGAGCGATCGACAGCATGGCGACCGCCGAACAGCGCGCGGCATTCGTCCTGCCGCAGGTGGCAGGCGACATCACCGTCGCCTTCGCGCTCACCGAGCCAACCGCCGGCAGCGGCGCCGACCTGCGCTGCGAGGTCGTACGCGAGGGCGACACGTACTACCTGTCCGGCGAGAAACACCTGATCACCTTCGGCGTCCGGTGCGACTACTGGTTGCTGTTCGCGCGGGCCGCCGGCACCAGGGGCAGCGACGGCACGGTGGCGCTGATGGTGGAACGCGGTGCACAAGGCGCCAAGGTGGACCAGATGCCGAGCACGATGGGACTGCGCGGCACCGATCACGCCCACCTGACCTTCGACCGCACCCCGGTCCCGGTGGCCAGCCGGCTCGGTGCCGAGGGCCAGGGGCTGGCCGTGGCACTGGGCGGCTTCCTCACCCCCAGTCGTATCGCGGTGGCGGCAAGCTGCGTAGGTCTGGCACAACGGGCCCAGGAACTGGCAGTGGCACACGCACAGACAAGAACGACATTCGGCAAGCTCATAGCGGAGCGGCAGGCGGTGGCGTTCCCCCTGGCCGAAAACGCGGCCGACATCGAAGCGGCCCGCCAGTTGACGCGACACGCCGCCCGACAATGGCAACAAGGCGACCACAACGCGGCGGCACTGTCGTCGATGGCAAAACTCACCGCGGTGGAAATGCTGACCAGAGTGACCGACAAGGCACTCCAAACACACGGCGGAATCGGCTACTGCGAGCCAAACCCGATAGAGCGGATCTACCGGGACGCCGGAGCGCAACGCTTCGAGGAAGGCACGAACGAGATGCAGAAGGCAGTAATAGCAAGAGACCTGTTCCGCCGATGAACCACGAAGGAAAGGTAGTCCTGATCACCGGCAGTTCGAGGGGAATCGGCAGAGCACTGGCCGAAGAACTGGGCCGTGGCGGCGCATCGGTGGTGGTCAACTACAAGAAGAACGCGGACCTGGCCGAACAGGTCCGCAAGGAGATCGAGCGAACCGGCGGCCGAGCGATCACGGTAGCGGCGGACATGGAGGAACCAGCCGACATAGACCGCCTGTTCGACACGGCGGCGGACGCCTACGGGCGCCTGGACTACTACGTCTGCAACGCGGCGGCGACAGCGTTCAAGCCGGTGATGGAACTGCGCCAGCACCACCTGGACCGCTCGTACGCGATGAACATGCGAGCCTTCGTACTGGGAGCACAACACGCGGTGCACCTGATGCCAGACGGCGGCCGAATCGTGGCGCTGTCCGGCTACGGCAGCATCAGAGCGTATCCCACCTACGCCAGTCTGGGCGCCGCGAAAGCGGCGATCGAGGCGTGGGTGAGATACATGGCGGCCGAATTCGCACCACGCGGAATCAACGTGAACGCGGTGACCGGCGGCATCATAGAATCCGACTCGTCGGCCTATTTCTACGACATCGAAGGCATGGCGCCGCTGGCCAAGGTACTGGCGCAGATCCCATTGCGGCGCATGGGAACACTCAAGGACATGGTGGGCGCGATCGAATTCCTGCTGTCGCCGGGATCGGCCTACCTGACCGGCCAGTCACTGGTAGTGGACGGCGGCCTGTCGGTAGTGGGCCCACCCTTCCCGGACGACCTGACGCCCCCACTGAGGGTCCACTACGCGAGCGGGCCCACCCAACCGGCCGGCGGACGGCCGTAGCAGAGCGGCCCGGACCGGCCGGACGAGATCACTTGCATGCTAACGACTAGCTGGCTAAGATTCGCTAGCCAGCTAATGAACCCCTACCCGAACCATGCTACGTCGCCCCGTGGGGGCGGGAGAGACAAGGTGGCCGCGTTGAGTGGTGGCACACGACTGAGCTTTGGCATCAAGACCAGCCAGTCGAACATCGACTATGACGACATCGTTCGTATCTGGCGGGACGCCGACGCCACCGAGGTGCTCGAACACGCCTGGCTCTGGGATCATCTCGTCCCGCTGCGCGGTGAGGTCACCGGGACCGCCCTCGAAGCCTGGACACTTCTGGCCGCTCTTGCGGCGCAGACTCAGCGGCTCAATCTCGGCGTCATCGTCACCAGCAACCGCATCCGGCCACCCGCTGTGCTCGCCAAGATGGCCGCCACCGTTGACGTGATCGCCAACGGGCGACTGATCTTCGGCATCGGGGCCGGTGGGAGCCAGGTGCCTGGGGACTCCGAGGTACCGGGCGTGCATCGCGAGTTCGACGCCTACGGGCTGCCCGTCGTGTCGGCCGCCGAGGCCATCGGCTCGCTCGGCGAGGCATGCTCGCTGATCCGCCAGATGTGGACCGAGAAGGAGCCCTTCGACTTCGACGGCAAGTACTACCAGCTCAAGGGCGCTGTCTGCGAACCCAAGCCGGTCCAGCGGCCCTACCCGCCGATCATGATCGGGGGCGGCGGCGAGAAGTACACGCTGCGGGTCGTCGCCGAGCACGCCGACATCTGGAACTGTCCCGCCCGCTCCGCCGAGGAGATCCAGCGGAAGGGCGCCGTGCTGGACGAGCACTGTGCCGCGATCGGGCGCGATCCCAAGGCCATCACCCGGTCCATGCAGGTGATGATCCGCCCCGGTGAGGAAGCGGCCGCGGTGCGGGACAAGCTGGTGCCGTTGATCGAGGCCGGGGTCAACCATCTCGTGTTGGCTCCGATCCCGCCGCTGCCCTCGGTGCGCTGGCTCGCCGACGAGATCGTCGAGCCACTCCTCACGTCGGGCGGCTGAGAGCGAGCCCGGTTACACGGTCTTCGTCCGCGGCGCGCCCCCCTGCGTCGCGGACGAAGCCGTTTTCGCTGTTGGGCCAACGAGACACCACACCCCGTAGGGGTGCCGGCCGGGGTTCTGGGGTCGCTAGGGGTCTGCCCGGACAATCATCATTTATAGGCTCTTCCTGGTATCCAGGATCAATCGAGCGAACGGGGCCGCCGAATGATGACCGAATGTGCCGACGTGATCGAGAAAACCGCGGATTGCCCATTCAGCGTGCTTGGGCCGATGGTCGTCCGCACCCGCGACGGTGTTCGCACGCCGAGCGCGTCGAAAATTCGCCAGGTGCTGGCGCTCATGCTGCTACGGGCGAACCAGGTGGTCAGCCTGGACACCGCCATCGAGGAACTCTGGGCACAACGGCCGCCCCGCACCGCGGTCACCGTGGTCCAGACCTACGTCTACCAGTTGCGCAAGCGCCTCACCGGGCCCGGCGACCGGCAGTGGATTCGGACCGTGGCACCCGGTTACGTGCTGGACGTGCCCCAGGAGGACGTGGATTCCTGGCGGTTCAACGCGTTCGTCGATCGCGGCCGGCTGGCGATGGAGGCCGAACGACCGGCGGAGGCCGTGACGCTGTTGACCACCGCTCTCGACATGTGGCACGGCTCGGTGCTGGAGAACGTCGAGCACGGACCGGTGTTGGAGCGCTACGCCGCCGGCCTGGAAGACCAGCGGATGCTCGCGATCGAGCTGCGACTGCGTGCCAACCTGAGCATCGGCCGGCACCGTGAGGTGATTCCGGAACTGCGCACGCTGGTCGCCGCCCACCCTTATCACGAATGGCTTTACGCACAGTTGATCACGGCGTTGCACCGGGCCGGTCGACGCGGCGAAGCGCTGGACGTCTACCAGAAACTGCGGCGCGTGCTCAATACCGATCTCGGCCTCGAACCGTCCGAGGACGTGCAGCAGATCCAGCATTCCGTCCTGAACGCGGAACCGGCCGGTGTCGCGTGACCCGCATTCTGTGTGCCACCAGCGCGATGAGCGGACACGTGCGGCCGATGCTGCCGGTGGTGCGCCAACTCGTCGACGCGGGTCACGAAGTGTTGTGGTACACGGCGAACGAGTTCACCGAACTGGTGACCGGCGCCGGGGCACGGTTCGTACCGATGTCGGACAGCGTCGGCTACCGGGGCGCGTTACGGCGCAGCGCGGGCCGCGGCGGGGTGTTAGGGCTCAATCGGATGGTGCTGGAGTTCTTCATCAAGCCCGTTCCGGCCTACGTGGCCGACCTGAGACCGGTGTTCGACGAGTTCCAGCCGTCACTGGTGGTTACGGACAGCAGCTTCCGCGCGGCCGTGTTCCTGGCCGAGCAGCGGAACGTCCCTCGGGCCGCGTTCTCGTTCGGTCCGCTGAATCTGTCCAGTGTGGACACACCGCCGTTCGGTTTCGGGCTGCGACCGGCGGCTGGTGGTTGGTGGCGGCTGCGCGACCGGATGCTGTCATGGGCGCTACGAAGGGTCGTCTGCCGGCAGGCACAGCGGGTAGCGTGCGATGTCCGCGAGTCGATGAACCTGCGACCGCTGGACGGTTTCTTCATCGACTGGGTGGCGCAGGTGGCCGACCGCTACGTGCAGTCCGGCGTACCGGACTACGAGTACCCACGAAGCGACCTGCCGGACTCGGTGGTGTTCGTAGGCCCCCTGTTCGCGGAGGGCGGAAACAGCGACCCGCTACCGGACTGGTGGCCGGACTTGGCGGCGGCCAGGTCGGCAGGCCGGCCGGTGGTCCTGATCACGCAGGGCACCGTCGCCACCGACCCGGCCAACCTGGTCCGCCCAGCGATCGCCGCACTGGCAGACAGCGAGGCGCTGCTGGTGGCGATCACCAGCGGCCGCGAGCCGGCCGACGTCCTGCCGGTCGAGCAACGGCCGGACAACTTGCGGCTGGCCAAGTTCATCCCGTACCCGGCCGTGCTGCCGTATGCCGACGTGATGGTGACCAATGGTGGATACGGTGGCGTGCAACAGGGGCTGGCACACGGGGTGCCGATCGTCGCGTGCGGAACGAGCGAGGACAAGGGCGAGGTGAGTGCGCGCGTCGTGTGGTCAGGTGCCGGGATCTCCCTGAAGACGAACCGAACGAGTCCAAGGGATGTGCGGCAGGCGGTAGACCGAGTGCTGACCGATCCGGCCTATACTGTGAGGGCAAGGCAGATAGCCGAAGCACACCAGAACTATGGCGGCGCCAAGGATGCCGTCGCCGCCATACTGGGCCTGCTGTCACTCGATCCGGTGATCATGCCGGAAGCCGGGAGCAAATCACCCGGTCCCGTTCGTTAGCCGAAAAAGGCAGCCCCGACCCGGCGACGAACGTCCTCGGCCAATGTGGACTCTCGTGCGGGCCAGCAGTTGAAGTGGGTGCAGCCGTGTAGGCCAGCAGTCGAAGTGCAGCGGTAGTCGAAGTGTGCAGCGGCAGTTGAAGTCGACTTGAGGTCGACGGACCAAGCTGAACAGCGTGGACTTCGAGCTCAGCGACGTGCAGCGCAAGCGGTACGACGAGATCGTCGCGACGGCCGGCGAGCGGTTCGCCGACCGTCGCGAAGGTCACCTGAACCGCGACGCCGAACGTCACGACGATCTCCCCACCCGCGTCGCCGGCCGGAGCGGCGGTCACCTGACCCGCGTCGCCAGCGCGAGCGACGATCACCCGACCCGCGACGACTGGCGGACCGCGGCCGATATGCGGTTGACCGGCCTGTGCCTGCCCGTCGAGTACGGCGGGCTCGGGCTCGGTGCGCTGGACACCGCGTTGTGCCTGGAGGCGTTCGGCCGGGGCTGCGCGGACACCGGCCTCGTGTTCGCGGTCGCGGCGCACCTGCTCGCCTGCGCTGTGCCGATCCGGGACTTCGCCGCCGAGCCGGTCCGGGGCGAACTGCTCAGCGGACTGGCCGACGGCGCCCTGATCGCCGCGAACGCGATGACCGAGGACGACGCCGGATCGGACGTCGGATCACTGGCGGCGACAGCCGGTCGGCGGGGCGACGAGTACATTATGGACGGTGTGAAGTCCTTTGCCAGCAACGCTCCGGTCGCCAACTTGTTCGTGACCTACGCCGTCACCGATCCGAAGGCCAGCTTTCTCGGCGTTACGGCGTTCGCGGTGCCTGCGGACCGGGCGGGCATCGACGTTAGTGGGCCGCTGGCCAAGATGGGCCTGCACGGCTGCCCCGCCGGCCGGGTCCGGTTCGCGGGGTGCGCTGTGCCGGTCGAGTTCCGGATCGGCGCCGAGGGGCAGGGTAGCGCGGTATTCCAGCATTCGATGAACTGGGAGCGGGCCTGCCTGCCGGCGATCTACGTCGGCGTGATGTCCGAGCAGTTGCGGCGTTGCGTCGCGCATGCCGGGCAGCGCCGGCAGTTCGGCCGTCGGATCGGTGACAACCAGGCGATCTCGCACCTGCTGGCGATCATGGCGCAGCGGCTCGCGGCCGCTCGCCTTTTGCTCTACCGCGCGTGTTGGCTGCTCGACCAGGACGATCCGGAACACCGTTCGGCCGCCGCCATGTCGAAGATCTCGGTGTCGGAGGCTGCCGTCGCGAACGGGCTCGACGCGATCCAGGTCTTCGGCGGCGCCGGCTACCTCACCGAGACCGGCATCGAGTCCGGGCTGCGGGACGCGGTGCCGAGCATGATCTTCTCCGGCACGACACAGATCCAGCGTGAGATCGTGGTACGGGAACTGGGGTTGGGATGAGCCTGCATCGCCTTGTCACCGACTCCGCGGCCCGTTTTCCCGACAACACCGCCGTCGTCGCACCGGACGGGTCCTTGCTGACCTACCGGCAACTCGACGCGGACGCGGACGCCTTCGCCCGGCGGCTCACGGCAGCCGGGGTTCGGCGGGGTGACCGGGTGGTGATCTGGTCGGCTAAGTCGGCTCGGGTGGTCGTGGCGATGCAGGCGGTCTTACGCCTGGGCGCCGTCTACGTGCCGGCCGACTCGACCGTTCCCGCCTACCGCGTCGCGCTGATGGTGGGCGACTGTCAGGCCGCAGTCGTCTGCACCACGGCACAACGGATTCCGGAATTCGCTGCCACCGTGGTGGACCTGGACGGGCCCCTGTCGAAGGGCGAGCCGGTCGCCCATGTCGCGTCGGCGGATGACGATCCGGCCTACATCCTCTACACCTCCGGCTCGACCGG
>DATBDL010000026.1:0-7359 GCA_036269975.1 Pseudonocardiaceae bacterium
GTCGGGTTGTCGCACAGCTCGGTGAGGGTGGTCAGCGCGCCGGCACGCAGCCGGCCGTCCTCCGTCACGGCCAGCCCACGCAGGGTGTCCAGCTTGCGCAGGTCCACCACGGTGGTGGGGCTGAGCTCACCCCGCTTGAGCAGGGTGAGCAGCCCGTTGCCGCCGGCCAGCGCCACGTTGGCGGGATCGGTGGCCAGCACCGCGACCGCTTCGGCGAGGGTCGCCGGTGCCGCGTACTGGAAGGTGTCCGGAATCATCGCGTTGCTCCGTCCTGGAGTGCGCGCCATACCTTCTCCGGCGTGATGGGCATCGGGATGTCGGCCACGCCGATCGCGTCGCAGATGGCGTTGCTGATCGCGGCTGCGGCCGGCACTGTCGCGGTCTCGCCCGATCCCTTGACGCCCAATTGGTTGTGCGGCGACGGGGTGACGGTCCGGTCGAGCACGAAGAACGGTACGTCGGCCGCTCTCGGGATGGCGTAGGTGCGCAGGTCGTCGGTCAGCAGTTGGCCGTCGGCGTCGAACCTGGCCGCCTCGATCAGCGCCTGGCCGATGCCGTGCACGATGCTGCCCTCGACCTGGCCCTGCACGACGAGCGGGTTGCCGATCGGTCCCGAGTCGTCGACCGCGACGTACCTGACCAGCTCGATCTCGCCGGTCGTCGGGTCCACCTCGACGATCGCGACGTGGCTGCCGAACGGGTAGTTGAAGTCCGGCGGGTCGAAGAACACGGTCTCGTCCAGCGTGGGTTCCATGCCGGGCTTGAGGTTCCAGCCGTACCACAGTGCCATCGCCAGGTCTGCGAACGTCTTGGTCCTGTCAGCGTCGCCGGGCACCGAGAACACGCCGTCGCGATAGTCCACAGCGGACTCTGCCACCTCGAAGAAGTACGCCGCGGCCTCGCGCATCTTGTTCAGGATCTTCATCGACGCCAGGTGCACGGCCGGCCCGCCGACGCTGTAGGAACGGCTGCCGTAGGTGCCCTGACCGTACGGGGCCTTCTGGGTGTCCGACCGGTACACCCTGATCACGTCCATGTCGACCTGGAGCACGTCCGCGGTGATCTGCGCGAACACCGTCTCGTGGCTCTGCCCGGTCGACTGGGACCCGATCGTGAGCGCGATCTCGCCGGACGGGTGCACTCGGACGTTGGCGCTTTCCCAGGTGCCGCCGAGCATGCCCTCCTTCGACATCCGGGTGGACGGGCCGACGCCGCAGATGGCCACGTAGGACGAGATGCCGACGCCCAACAGCTTGCCGCGCTCCTTGGCCTTCGCGCGTTCGGCCGCGATGTCGTCGTAGCCGGCGCGTTGCAGTGCCAGCCTGAGCGCGGTCGGGTAGTCGCCTGAGTCGTACTCCCAGCCAAGGCCGTTGTCGTACGGGAAACGGTCCGCCGGCACCATGTTCTGTAGGCGGATCGCGGCCGGGTCCTTGCCGATCTCGGCGGCGTAGCGGTCGACGAGCCGCTCCATCAGGTAGGTCGCCTCGGCCCGGCCGGAGCCGCGCTGCGCGCCCAGCGGCACGACGTTGGTGAACACCGCGTACACCTCGGCGAACGCGTGCGGGATCTCGTAGGGCCCCGAGATGCTGCGGCCCATCAGCGCCGTCGCGACACCGGGACCGATGGTGGACGGGTAGCCGCCGAGATTGGACCAGCTCGTGCACCGGACCGCGGTGATCTTGCCGTCCCGCGTGCCCGCCAGCACGACTTTCTGGGTGTGGTCGCGGCCCTGCACCGTGGAGCGCATCAGGCCGTTGCGGGTGTCCACCCACTTCACCGGCGCGCCGAGGCGCTTGGCCAGGAACAGCACCAGCGGCATGTCCGGGTACAGGTAGCCCTTGGTGCCGAAGCTGCCGCCGATGTTCGTCGCGACGAGCCGGAGCTTGTTGAACGGGATGCCCAACACCAGTGCCGCCAACAGGAAGCGGTGGTTGTGCGGGGACTGTGACGTCGCGTGCAGGGTGTACTCGTCGGTCGCCGGGTCGTACTCGCCGACGGCGGCGCGCGGTTCCAGCGGATTGTTGATCGTGCGCTGGTTGACGATGTCGAGCTCGATGACCACTTCCGCTTCGGCGATGGCCGCGTCGGTCCCGTCCTTGTCGCCACAGGTCCAGTAGGCGTTGAGGTTGCCGGGGACCGCTTCGTGCAACAGCGGGGCGCCTTCGGCGAGAGCTTCCCGAGGATCGGTGACGGCCGGCAGCGGCTCGTACTCGACTCTGACGGCCTTGATCGCGTCGTGGGCCTGGTAGACCGTTTCGGCGACGACGGCCACCACCGGTTCACCGATGAACCGGACCCGCTCCTGGGCCAGCACGAAGCCGGCGCCGGGCACGCCGTAGGGGTGCGGCGGGAAGTGGCTCTCGACGCCGCCGGGAATCCAGACGCACGGCAGCGGCAGCAGCTTGTCCGCGATGTCGGCGCCGGTGACGACCGCGCGCACACCGGGCATCGCGGCGGCGACCGTGGTGTCGATGTCGACGATGCGGGCGTGCCCGTGCTCGCTGCGTAACAGTTCCATGTGGAGTGTGCCGGGTGGCGTGTAGTCGGCGGTGAAGATCGCCTCGCCACGGAGGAAACCGACATCCTCACGCGGGCGTAACGAAGCGCCGAATGTGCGTTGTTGTTGCGCTGTCTTCATCTCGGTCATCAGGACACCTCCAGTCCTGCCGATAAGGCTTGGCCGTCGGCCTTGGCGACGAGTTGGAGCACGGCGCGCACCACGCTGTGGTAGCCGGTGCAGCGGCACAGGTTGCCGGTCAGCCAGGTGCGGATGTCCGCCTCGGACGGTTTCGGGTTGCGCCGCAACAGTTCGTGCAGCGACATCACCATGCCTGGGGTGCAGAAGCCGCACTGGGTGCCGTGGGTGTCGGCCAGTTCCGTTTGCAGTGCGTCGAGGCCGCGGGGTTCGCCGGGCCGCGCGCCTTCGATGGTGGTCACGTCGGCGCCTTCCGCCGACACGGCGAGTATCGCGCAGCTCTTCGCCGACAGGCCGTTCACGTGCACTACGCAGGAACCGCACTGGCCGGTGTCACAGCCGACTTTCGTACCCGTGAGACCGAGTGTGTCGCGAAGCAGATCGACCAGCAGCATCCTTGGTTCGACATCCGCTGCCACCGGCGCACCATTGACTGTCAGACCAGTTCGCATGAGCGGCTCCTTGATCCGGTAATCCCCCGTTACGCGGTCGAATACTACTTCGCCACCGCCCGAAAAAACGGACGTCGTAAAACCGGGGGCGGTCACTTCGTCAAGTTCGGTGCTGCCCTTTTATTCGGGTGCGTACGCATACGGCCGGTCGGCCGCCACTGGGTGACGTCCGACCGGCCGTACGGGGTATTCACGACTTCGGGTGGGTGCCCACCAGATCGTAATGACGCATTTCGGCGATGGCCGCGAAGAACGGTTTGACCAACGCGAAGAACGGTGCGAAGTGCTCGCTCCTGCGGAATCCCTCGATATGCCCTTCCGAAGAGTCCCAGTGGATGCGCACGATGTAGCTCGCCGGCTCCTCCGAGCACCGGGCCACGTCGTAGCCGAGACAGTTCGGGGAGGCCAACAGGTGCGTTGCTGCCTCGTCGTAGGCCCGCTCGAACTGTGCGGCCTGGTCGGCCGGCACGGTGTAGCGGATGTACTCGACGATCACTGTTGTTCTCCTTCGGTCCACGCCGTGATCTATCGGACAGGGCCGAACATTACCGCGTCGTGGCCAGGCGCTCGACCAGAGCTTCGGCGATCGCCGTGGACGAGTACGGATTCTGGCCGGTGATCAGGTTGCCGTCGGTGACGACCTTGGAATCCCAGATCTTGGCCGCCTTCGTGTACTTCGCGCCCAGCCGTTCGAGTTCGACCTGAAGGACGAAGGGCAGTTCGCCCGCCATGTCGGTGACGAGTTCCTCGTCGTGCGAGAACGAGGTCATGCGGCGGCCCGCCAGCGGCCACCGGCCCTGGGAGTCGCGCAGCGGCAGCAGTGCCGACTGCCCGTGGCACACCACGGCCAGCGGCAGGTCGAGGTCGAGAATCCACCGGACGACCCTGGTCATCTCCGCGCTGTGCGGCAGGTCCTCCATCGCGCCGTGACCACCGCTGATGTAGACGGCGTCGTATTCGGCGATGTCGTCCTTGCTGAACGAGCTGACGTTCATGGGGTGCTTGAGCACGTCGAGCGTGTCGATGGCTTCCCGGTAGCGCGCGATGTTCTCGACGTCGTGATCCGGGGAGCCTTCCGGCCTGGTGGCCGCGACGACGTACTGCGTCAGGCTGGTCTCGTCCGGCGTCGGCGCATCGCCGTCGATCGTGGCGACGTCCACCTGGTAGCCCTCCTTGACGAATCGCTCGTAGGGAACTACGAACTCTTCCGCCCAGAATCCGGACACATGCTGGCGGCCGTCGAGCAGACCGAGAGACTTTGCCTTTGTCATGAGAATGAGAATCCTGGCCATAGCGCAACGACCCTTTCTGGAATCGTGTCTCACATTGCACAGGTCGGGCCCTGCACCATGCTTGTCCGCGTCCGCGATAAGTGTCAAGGCGGCACATGACGAAGTACCATCGACAACCGGCGCAAATACCGCCCCGCGCCGGGCTATCTCCGTGTCGCACCCTGCGCGAACACGGTGAGTCCGATACCGTAACAGAGCGAACTCGACGGAACGCGAAGCGCGGGCACGCACGAGGAGGACAGAATGTCGCTTGAGGCCATGCCGGTGCGGTCGGAGCGGGTCGCGGAGGCACTCGGCGCGGCCGCGGCGCTGGCGCTGGAGTGGGCGGACGGTGCGCAGCGGCTGCGGGCCAGTGTGATCCGGCCGTTGGCCGAGCTGGCCGGAATTGCCGGCGAGCCGGTCGCCGACCCGCCCGTTTCGACCGACAAGGACAGCGCGGGCGGGTGGCCCGAGAGACTGTGGTCGCTGACCAGGTCCGTCACCGCCATGACCACCCAGCCGGGAGTCCCGTCCCAGGTGATCGAGGCCGCCGCCGCGCTACAGGATCTCGCGCTGCGGGCGGTCCGCGCACAGACAGCGGAAGAACAGGCGGACGCGGCGGTGGCCGAGCGGATCGCCGAGCTGGCCGCGTCCCAGGGCGACGCGCCGCGCGTGATTCGGGTCGCGCACAACGGTCCGTACCTGCTCACCGGCGCCGAGCGGCTGCGTACGCACCTCGGCGAGACGATCGAGACCAGACCGCAGTTGGCCCTGTGCCGGTGCGGTGCCTCGGCGATCAAGCCGCTGTGCGACGGCAGCCACGCCGAGCGCGGATTCACCGGCGACAAGGACCCGAAGCGGATGCCCGACCGGCGCGACACCTATGTCGGCACGTCGGTCACGGTGTTCGACAACCGGGGGCTCTGCCAGCACTCCGGCTTCTGCACCGACCGCCTGAACACGGTGTTCCACAGCGGCAGCGAGCCGTTCGTCACGCCGAGCGGCGGCCGGATGGACGAGATCGTGGGCGCGGTGCGGGCCTGCCCGTCCGGCGCGCTGAGCTTCGCCGTCGACGGGCACGAGGCCCGCGAGCAGGTCGACCAGTTCAGCCGCCCAGAACAGGTCGAGGTCTCCCTGGACGGCCCCTACCGCGTCACCGGCGGCATTCCGCTCACCGAGGACGACGGCGGCACCCCGGTGTCGCGCCCCGCCGGCGCGTCCACCGAGCACTACGCCCTGTGCCGGTGCGGGCAGTCGCAGAACAAGCCGTTCTGTTCCGGCATGCACTGGTACGTCAACTTCCACGACCCGGCGCCGCCGGAGGAGCCGACGGTGTTCCAGTGGGCCGGCGGTTATCCGGCCTTCCTGAAAGTCACCCAGCTCTTCTACTCGAAATACGTCCCCGCCGATCCGCTGCTCTCACCGTTGTTCGCGGACATGTCGCCGGACCACCCCGAGCGGGTGGCGAGCTGGCTGTCCGAGCTGTTCGGCGGCCCCACGCTCTACAGCGGCCAGTTCGGCGGCTACCACCGGATGCTGTCCCAGCACATCGGCAAGTGCCTCACCGAGGCGCAGCGCACCCGGTGGTCCACCCTGATGTACCAGGCGGCGAACGAGGCACTGCTGCCCAACGACGCCGAGTTCCGGGCGGCGTTCGTCTCCTACATCGAGTGGGGCACCCGGCTCGCGGTGGAGAACTCACAGCAGGAGTCCAAGCCGCCGCAGAACATGCCGATGCCACACTGGTGGTGGGTGTGTGACGCGACACCGCAGGCCCGCATCTCGGCGCTGGGCGGCACGCCGGTCCAGGACGACCCGGTCCGGCTGGTGGCCGAAGGCGAGCGGGTCGGCTTCGCCCAGCACGTCAGGACGTTGTTCCGCCGGCAGGACCGCAACTCGATGAAGTTCGCGTTCGACCTGTGGTCCTATTCGGACGTGACGAAGTACGCGGAAGACATTCTGGATCGGGTGCGCAACGGCTCGATGCCGTGCGACGGCGCGTGGCCGGCGGAGTACGTGGCCACGTTCCAGCAGTGGATCGACGCCGGCAAACCCGAGTAACGCCGAATAGCCGGTAAACAGAACAGAACATCGACAGCGCGGCCGCCCACCAGCGGCCGCGCTGTCGTGTCGTGGGTGGACACCGCAGAGTGGTACCGGCGCATCCGCCATCGTGCTGCATTCGGCGGAAACCGGCGTAAATACGGCCGATAACTTGACGAAGTTCGCAGACCGATCCGACGGGGGATCGCCGCTGTCGCCACTTCCTCTGTTCGGTGACGCCCGGTCCGGGTGAGAGTAATGGGCAACCGGCATGCGCAACCCAAAACCCTGGAGTCGCCGTGAGCAAGAAGATTTTGGTATTACTGTCCGAATACGGTTATTGGGGCGAGGAACTTGTCGGCCCCCTGTCGAAATTCGACGAGCGGGGTTACGCGGTCGATTTCGCGACCCCGACCGGACGGAAGCCGACCCCCCTGCCGCCGAGCATGGACCCGGACTTCGTCGACCCACCGCTGGGCAAGTCGGTCACCTCGGCCGAGACCGCGGAGCTGACCAGGAAGATCGACGAGTCCGACCGGCTGGACCACCCGCGCAGCCTGCGCGAATGGCTGCCGGAACGGCCGTACACCGTCGACGGCAACTACCTCCGCAAGCTGGAGAAGTGGAACAACGACCTGGACGCCATCCGCGGTGACATCGCCGAATACGACACGATGCTGATCGTCGGCGGCAGCGGCCCGATCGTGGACCTGGCCAACAACGAGCGGGTGCACGGCCTGATCCTCGCGTTCCTCGCCGCCGGCAAGCCGGTGGCCGCCGAGTGCTACGGCGTGGCCTGCCTGGCGTTCGCCCGTGACTGGGAGGACCGCAAGAGCATCATCTGGGGCAAGCACGTCACCGGGCACTGCAAGGAGTACGACTACAAGGACGGCACCGG
>DATBDL010000027.1:0-8436 GCA_036269975.1 Pseudonocardiaceae bacterium
CGATCAACAGGATCGCGGCCGGGACGAGCGCGCCGGCCAGCATGGCCCGCCAGTTGGCGGAGTCGTTGAGGAAGTAGCTGGTGAGGAACGCGATCAGGATGCCCAGCACGATGAAGATCTGGTTCAACGCGGACATCGCGCCACGCAACCGGCTGGGGGCCAGTTCCGACAGGTAGGTCGGAACGGTGGCCGACGAGAGGCCGACGCCGAGGCCGATGACCAGCCGTGAACCGGTCAGCATGGCCAGGTCGGGGGAGAAGGTGGCGAGCAGCGTGCCGATGATCACGACCACCGCGGCCATCATGATGCTCTGCTTGCGGCCAACCCGGTTGTTCATCTTCGACGCGACCGCCGCGCCGATCATGGCACCGACCGAGAGGCTGGCGGTGACCATGCCCTTCTCGAAGGAAGTGAGATGCCAGACCTTGGCGATGAAGACCAGGACACCGGAGATCACACCGAGGTCGTAGCCGAACAGGATGCCACCGAGGGCACCGAAGAAGTAGAGAGTTCCTCTGCCGATATGCCGCTGGTTCGGCGCCGTCGCCGCTTGCGTCACGCTGAATCGCCTCGTTTCGTGGACTGGCCTCGGTTCTGGGCCAGGTGAAGTTGCCCGTCATGCGGTCCTGTCCTTGGGGGACCGGACTCTCGGGATCGGCTGGGGTCGCGGACGTGCTGTCCGCTGATGAACGCCCCGGTCGGCCGCCCGGCGGGTTGGCGAGCGAGAGTGGCGACTGCGCCGCGTGCGGTGTGCGGCTGCGCTGGTGGATCGTTGGTCGGTCGGGTCATCAGCCTCCACGAACGATGTATCTCAGGTATGGCGTCTGATATATGATCGTGCTACGTCTAGCCACAGTCAACGGTTCAGTCGCTTACGGACCTAACATCGATGTAACGCCGGAGCTTTGGGGTGGACTATGCCCGAAATGTTGAGCTTGCCCGCCTCTCGCACCGAGTTGGTACTGGAGGAGATCCGTAGGGCGATCCTGACCCGTCGGCTACTGCCTGGTCAGCCGCTCGTGGAGATGGAGTTGGCGGCGCAGCTAGGGGTGTCGAAGACGCCGGTACGCGAGGCGCTGAAGATTCTGTCCGGTTCGGGGTTGGTCACGTTCAGTCCGTACAAGGGTGCGTCGGTGCGGGTGGTGGACCGAGACCTGGCCATGGCGGTCTACGACGTGCGGGTGCTGCTGGAGCCGGAAGCCGTCGGTCGGGCCGTGCGGAACAAGGCTGGTTTTGCGTCGGCCGCCGCTTCGCTGGAGGCAGCGTCCGCCGCGATGTCGTCCGGCGACCATGCGGAGCTGAGCCTGCTCAACCGGACGTTCCACCAGGCGATGTACGCCGGGTGTGGCAATCCGCTGCTGGTGAGCGTGTTGGACGACCTGCGCGATCGGGCGGCGTTGATCAGCGTGGTCGGGTGGGAGACGAGTCCGAGCTGGGAAATCGAGTGGCAGGAACACAAGGCGATCCTGACGGCCGCCACCGAAGGTGACGCGGAGGCGGCGACGGAGCTGACCCGCATTCATATCCAGGGTTTCCTGGACCGCATGATCGACACGATGGAACTGCCGGAGACCTGACGTCGCGGGGTTTGGTCGGTGGTGCGGGCTATCGTGTGACCATGACCGCCGCAGCCAGCAGCCCACCCCCTGGGGCACCGGTTCCACCGCCGGCCGATCCGCAGGCTATCCGCGCGTGCCTGACGCCGAGGGTGGCGGCTGAGTTCGACGCGGAGTGGGACATAGTCATGGAGCGCGCGAAACGTGCCAAGGATCTTGCCCCGATCCACGAACTGCTGAACAAGTGGCGTCACTTCGCCTACGCCGAACTGAAGGACCCAGGTTCCTACTTCCGGTTGTTGGCCACCGCCGAGCACAGGCTCGCCACCGGCGATGTGCCGCCTGGCAGTGTGTCCGGTGAGGAGATCAAGGCCCGCATACGCCAGCGGCGGCTGGGCCGCTAGGTGTACCGGATCGTCGTCGACTCGGAAACCGCCGAACAGATCGATGCGCTACCGAACGAAGCGCTGCCTGGCTACGTCGAGGTCTTGGACGTGCTGGAGATCAAACCGTGGGCCCGGCAGTCCGCATCACGAGGGCAATCCCGACGGTGCGGTCCGCCGCTGGGCTTTCGGGCCGGGGCAGGCCGGGCAGGTCGTGTACCTGATCCTGGAAGATCAACGTCGCGTCGACATTCTCCTGGTGCTGTGGCTGGCCTGACGGCACCGCGCTGGCGGGGATCAGACTTCCACGACGCTGCCGGTCACCCTGGCCCGCTCGGCCGCGAACACTATTCGGTGCGACGCAAGGCTTTCCGGCGCGCCGGAAAGGATCAGGCTCGGGTCGCCATCAGTCAGCGCCTGGACGAACGCGTTGGTCAGGCCCGCGTCACCGCCGTCGTGGCCGTCGTCCACCACAAAGGCGCCCTGGGTGTCGATCGTTTCGGTTTGTTCTGTTGTGAAGTCGTAGATTCGCAGGTATCGGCCGTCTCCTCTGACCTCGGCGTGGGTGCCGCCCAGCACCGTGTGCCTTGATTCCATCCTGGTGAACGCGGCCAGCGTGAACGACGCCGTCACACCGCCCTCGTACTCCACGTTCACCACCTGGTGGTCGACCACATCGTTGTCGCACGCGTACACACACCGGCCGTACGGGCCCTCTGCCAGCGCCACCGTCAACTCTGACTCGGTCATCGACGGCGCCACCACCCTGGTGAAGTACGTCTTCGGGTTCTCCGCCGCCAAGCCGGTTCGGTAGACGCGGGGCGCGGAATACGGACAGGTCGACTCGACCGGGCACGTCACGCAGCGGTCGGTCGCGCCAACGGGCGCCGACTCGGGGCGGAAGTGGGTCAGGGAACCGAAGGACGACACTCGCACCGCCGGCAGTCCCACGATGTGGGCCAGCCAGTCCAAATCGTGGCACGACTTGGACAGCAGCAGGAACGTCGACTCGTCGGACCTGCGCCAGTTGCCGCGTACGAACGAGTGCGCGAAATGCCAGAAACCGACCGGCTCTCTGTGCTGCACCGCCACCAACTGACCGATGCGGCCACTGTCCAACACGGACTTCAACGCCCTGGTGTACGGCGTGTAGCGCAACACGTGGCACACCGCCATCGTCACGCCGGCCCGCTCGACGGCGGCCGCGATCCGGGCGCAGTCCGCTTCGGCCGTGGCCATCGGCTTCTCCAGCAGGATGTCGTAGCCGGCTTCGGCGAACGCGATCGCCGGCGCTATGTGATCGGCGTCCTGCGTGGCGATGATCACGGCGTCCGCCTGCCGGCCGGCGGCCAGCATGTCCCGCCAGTCGGTGAACACGGCGGCCTGTGGATGCCGGGCCCGGAACGCGGTCCTGTGGTGCGCACGAGGCTCGGCAACAGCGACGATGTCGGCGTTCGCGGCGGCGAGGTCGGCGTATTTGCCGCCCCTCGCGCCCGCGCCGGCTACCGCCAGTCTTGGCCGACGGTCCAGTGGCACGCCGATGTGCCCGGCCAGGTTCACGGGTGTCGTCATGCCCCGGATCATGCGGGACGGGCGGCCTGCCGGCTAGGTTGTGCACCTACACCGCTGCTCAGAAAGGTCAGGAAGGTACGGATCGTGAACGCGCACAACCATCTCGACGTCAGCGCCGCACTGGCCGAGGCGAAGGCGGTCGTGCGGCGTCCGGACTTCCGGCGGGTCGTGGTGTTCGGGGTGCTCGCGCTGGCCGCGCCCGGCGTCTACTACGGCCTGAACGGCCTCGCCGCGGTCGGCGGCAAGCGGGCCGGCGTGTTCGTGGCCATCGGCGGCTGTCTGGTGTTCGGCCTGCTCGCGGTGCGCAGCGCGGCCAACGAGGTGGCCCGGCTCATCCGCAGCCGGGGCGGCGGTGCCGCACCCGCCAACGCGCTGCGCTGGATCATCACGCTGGTCGGCTACCTGATCGTGGTGATCGAGGTGATCACCCTGTTCGGCGTGCCGATCGACCGGCTGCTGCTGTCCGGCGCGATCACCGGCGTGATCGTCGGTATCGCGGCGCAGCAGTCGCTCGGCAACGCGTTCGCCGGCCTTGTCCTGCTGTTCTCGCGTCCGTTCGTGGTCGGCGACTACATCACGCTGCGCTCCGGCGCGCTCGGTGGCCAGTACGACGGCGAGGTGACCGCGATCACCCTGATGTACACCCGGTTGGCGACCGCGGAGGGCCCGATCTCGCTGCCCAACTCGGGCGTGCTGGCCTCGGCCACCGGTCCACGGCCGAACCCGGCCGCGACACCGACGCCGGCGAAGCCCGTGCCCAGGCTGCGGCGGGTGCCGGCGACACCGAAAGGCCGACGCCAGACGCGGTAGGGGTCAGCCGAAGCCGTGCACCAGCGCGCACAGTTCGGTCGCTACCCGTTCGTCCAGCTCGTACCTGTCCATCCCGTTCGCGGCGCTCGCGAAGCTCACCTTGGTCGCGCTCGGCCGGCCCTGCACCCCGCGCCGTGGGCCGGCATGGATGTCGCGTACGCCGGTCGCGCGGATCAGGGCCTGCACGTTGTCCGGGCGCACACCGCCGCCTGCCATCACCGCCAGGTCCGGTCCGGCGCGCAGTACCAGCTCGTCGATCAGATGGGCGCCTTCTACCGCGGTTCGCGCGGCGCCGGATGTCAGCACCCGCCGTACGCCGACGTCGCGCAGCACGTCCACCGCGTCCAGCGGATCGGCGCAGACGTCGATGGCACGGTCGAACGTGAAGTGGTTGGCCACGCCGACCATGGCCGCCGTCGCCACCTTGTCGACCTTCCCGTCCGCGGTGAGCACGCCGGAGACCACACCGGCCGCGCCCAGCGCAACGGCATGCGCGGCGTCCTCCACCATCGCGTCGATTTCCGTTGGGGTGTAAGTGAAATCGCCACACCTTGGGCGGATCAGGACGTGCACGTTCGGGCAGTGTCGGACAGCCACCGCGATCAGGCCGTGGCTCGGGGTCAGGCCACCGTCACCGGCCGCCGTGCACAGTTCGACTCGATCGGCGCCGAGCCGGTGAGCCGCCAGCACCCCGGCCAGCGTGTCCACGCTGAGTTCGAGTTTCATGTGGCTATCACAACATCCAGAGTGCGTGGACCGTGCACACCTTCCACCCGGTTGAACTCGATGTCGCTGGTCGCGGACGGGCCACTGATGAACGTGGTCGGGCGCGCCGGATCGAGTCGGGCGATCGCCGCCGGCACCGTGCCGACGATCTGGTCGGCCCGCACCACGCACAGGTGGTAGTCCGGCACCAGGGTGAGCGCCCTGCGGCCCTGATCCGGTCCCGCGTCCAGCACGATCGTGCCGGTCTCCGCGATGACCAGCGAGCACCCGGTCAGCACGCCGCCGGCCCGGTCCAACTCGGTGATCGACAACGGCGGCTCGTCCACCAGCCACGTCACGCCGGGCACCCGCCACTCGGCTGGCAGGCCGGCCGGCGCCAGCATGTGATGCGCCACCCTACGGTCGAGAATTTCCCCGATCCGGGTGACGAGTTCGCTGGCCGGCGCGCGATGGACCGTGGCGCGGTAGTCGGCGATCCGCTCGGCGGCCAGTTCGACCAGGTCGCCGAGGTCCCGATCGCGCCGGTACGTCCTCGGCACGGGCTCGGCCGGTGGCCGCTGGATGGCGTCGATGCGGGCGAGGATGTCGGCGCGAGAGTCAGGCATGGGTCCGCTTCCACCAGGCACGGAACGATTCGGCCGGCGGGACCGGGGCGTCCCGGCCGGCGGTCCACTTGGCGCCGGGGCCGGGCAGCCGGCTGATCTTGCCGTCGCGCGCCAGGAACCTCGCCAGCGAACCGGCCTTCTGGGCCGCCTCGTAGCGGTACGGTTCGCGCAGAATCCAGGCCAGGGCCGCCATGCCGATCGCCTCCGGGGTGCGCTTTCCCTTGGCGTGCACCACTTCCGCCCGCAGGTGAGTCAGCACCTCCGGGATGTTGATCCGGACCGGACACACCTCGTAGCACGCCCCGCACAGCGACGACGCGTACGGCAGCGACGCGACCTGCGGATCGTGCGGATCACCGGCGAGCTGCGGCGCCAGGATCGCGCCGATCGGCCCCGGATACACCGATCCGTACGCCTGGCCGCCGGTGCGCTCGTAGACCGGGCACACGTTCAGGCACGCCGAGCACCGGATACAGCGCAACGCCTGCCGGCCGACCTCGTCGGCCAGCGTCGCGGTGCGGCCGTTGTCCAGCAGCACCAGATGGAACTCCCGCGGCCCGTCGCCCGGTGTCACGCCGGTCCACGCCGACGTGTACGGGTTCATGCGCTCCGCCGTCGACGAGCGGGGGAGTAGTTGCAGGAACACTTCCAGGTCCGACCACCTCGGCACCAGCTTCTCGATGCCCATCACGGTGATCAGCGTTTCCGGCAGGGTCAGGCACATCCGGCCGTTGCCCTCCGACTCCAGCACCACGATGGTCCCGGTGTCCGCGACCGCGAAGTTGGCGCCGCTGATCGCGACCTTGGCGGACAGGAACTTCCGGCGCAGGTGCCGGCGGGCGGCCTCGGCCAGCGCGACCGGTTCGTCGGCCAGGTCGGCGGGCGCGTCGGGCATCTCGCGGCGGAAGATCTCCCGGATCTCCGCTCGGTTGCGGTGAATCGCCGGCACCAGGATGTGCGACGGCCGGTCGTGGCCGAGTTGCACGATCAGCTCGGCCAGATCGGTTTCCACCGCCCGCACTCCGCCCTCGGCGAGTGCCTCGTTGAGCCCGATCTCGGCGGTGGCCATGGACTTGACCTTGACGACCTCGTCGGCCCCTTTCGCCCGCACCAGCTCCAGCACGATCCGGTTCGCCTCGGCGGCGTCGGTGGCCCAGTGCACGACACCACCGCGCTCGACGACCGCCGCTTCGAGTTGGCGCAGGTAGCCGCCGAGATCGGCCAGCACGTCGTCCTTGATCGCCGCGCCCGCCACCCGCAGTCGCTCCCAGTCGTCCAGTTCGGCGACCACCCTGGCGCGCTTGCCGCGAATCGTGTGGGTTGCGTTGCGCAGGTTGGCCCTTAGCTGCGGATCGGCCAGCGCCGCCGCCGCGGCCCGCGGGAACGCCGGTGTGCCCAGCCAGGTCACCGGGTTGCGCGCCATGGCTCCTCCTCGGTGCTGGCCAGGATCTCGGCGATGTGCAGCGCACGGGTGCCGGCGCGCAGCCGGGACAGCCCGCCGCCGATGTGCATGAGACACGAGTTGTCGCCGGCCGTCAGGATCTCGGCGCCGGTGTCCAGCACCGCGGTCATCTTGTCGGTGAGCATGGCCAGCGACGTGTCCGCGTTCTTCACCGCGAACGTCCCGCCGAACCCGCAACACGACTCGGCCTCACCCAACTCGGTCAGCTTCAGCCCACGGACCGCCCGCAGCAGCGCCAGTGGCCGGTCGCCGACCCCCAGCATCCGCAGTGAGTGACACGTCGGGTGATACGTGACGTGGTGCGGGAAGTACGCGCCGACATCGGTGCGCCCCAGCACGTCCACCAGGAACTCGGTCAGCTCGTAGGTCGGCACGCCGGACGCCGGCCGGTCCACCGATTCGAGCAGGCCGGGATGGATCTCGCGGACCATGCCGGCGCACGAGCCGGACGGCGCCACCACCGCGTCGTAGCCGGCGAAGATCTCGGCGTAGCGGGCGGCCAGTTCGGCGGCCGGGTCGGGATAGCCGGTGTTGAAGTGCATCTGGCCGCAGCAGGTCTGGTCGAGGGGGAACTCGACCGTGCAGCCGAGCCGCGCCAGCAGCCGGACCACCGCCCGCGCGGTGTCCGGATAGAAGGTGTCCGTCACGCACGTCGCGAACAGCGCCACCCGCACCCGCGCACCTCCTCGCTGTCCCGGACAACTTACTACCGCTGTCAGCGGACAGAATAGTCAGACATCCGATGAATTCGCACGCCGTTGCCGCAGTGCCTCGTACAGCATGATCGCCGCGGATGTCGCCACGTTCAACGAGTTCACCAGGCCGGCCATCGGAATCCGGACCAGGACGTCGGCCGGTTCCAGCCACGCGTCGGTCAGCCCGTGCTTCTCGGAGCCCACCGCGATCACCGTCGGTCCGCTCAGATCCACGTCCGTGAACAGCGTGTCCGTGTCCGGCGTCGCCGCGACGACCCGCAGGCCACCCTTGCGCGCCCAGGCCAGCACGTCGACCGAGTCGGCGGCGGCGACCGGCACCGCGAACACGGTCCCCTTGCTGGCGCGCACCACGTTCGGGTTGCCCCAGTCCGTGATCGGCTGGGCCGCGATCACGGCGTCCGCCCCGACCGCGTCCGCCGTTCTGAGCATCGCGCCCAGATTGCCCGGCTTCTCGACCGATTCGCACACCAGCGCGAGCGGATTGGGGCTCAGGTCGAGCGCTGCCAGGTCGGTCGGCACCGTCCGAACGACGGCCAGCCAGCCGTCCGGTGACTCCCGGTAGGCGATCTTCTCGAAGACCCGTGTGTTCACGTGCACGATCTCGGT
>DATBDL010000028.1:0-3668 GCA_036269975.1 Pseudonocardiaceae bacterium
GCCACCCCCGCCACGCTCGGCGGCCCCGCCGGCGGCACGATACTGCAGGCCAGCAACACCAACCGGCAGGTCACCGTGCAGGTCGACGCCACCCAGCAGGCCAACATCAAGCTCGGCGATCAGGTGACGATCACGTTGCCCGGCAACCAGACCACACCGGGTGTCGTGTCCACTGTGGGCACCGTGGCGACGACGCCGGCCGGCCAGACCGGCGGCTCGCCCACGGTCGAGGTGGACATCACGCCGACGAACCCGGCCGCGACCGGCGCCCTCGACCAGGCACCGGTCCAGGTGTCGATCACCACGGCCAGCGCACCGGCCGCCCTGGTCGTACCGGTCAACGCGCTGCTCGCGCTGACCGGCGGCGGCTACGCGGTCGAGGTCGTCTCGGCGACGGGCGCGCACAAACTGGTCGGCGTCAACCTCGGCCTCTTCGACGACGCCTCCGGGTTGGTGCAGGTCAGCGGGACCACACTGCGGCCGGGCGACCGAGTGGTGGTGGCCGGTTCATGACCGTCCCGATCCTCGAACTCGAGCAGGTCACCAAGACGTATCCGGGCGTACAGGCGTTGCGCGGCGCGAATCTCACCGTGCAGGCCGGCGAACTGCTTGCCGTCGTCGGGCCGTCCGGTTCCGGGAAGTCCACGATGCTGCACGTGATGGGCACGCTCGACCGGCCATCCAGCGGCGTGGTGCGGGTGACCGGCGTCGACATCGCGACGCTGTCCGACCGGCAACTCGCGGCACTGCGCGCCATCCGGATCGGCTTCGTGTTCCAGCAGTTCTTCCTGGCCGAGCACTCGACCCTGCTGGACAACGTGGCCGACGGCCTGCTCTACGCGGGTGTGCCGGCACGGGAACGACGCCGCCTCGCGATGGAGGCACTGGCCAGGGTCGGCCTGAACGGCAGGGCCGGCTCCCGGCCGAACACCCTGTCCGGCGGGCAGCGGCAACGGGTGGCCATCGCGCGGGCCCTGGTCGGCCGGCCGGCGATCGTGCTGGCCGACGAGCCGACCGGCAACCTCGACAGCGCGACGGGTGCGGGGATCATCGCGCTGCTGCTGGAACTGCACCGGCAGGGCAGCACGATCGTCGTCATCACGCACGACATCGACCTGGCCGACCGGATGCCGCGCCGGGTGGACATGCTGGACGGCCGGATCGTCGGCGACGCGATGGTGGGTGCGTCATGACCGCGCGACTCACACCGCTCGACCTGGCCAGGGTGGCCAGCACCGGCCTGCGTACCAGGAAACTGCGGGCCACGTTGTCCGCGTTGGGAATCGCCATCGGGGTCGCGGCCATGGTCGCCGTACTCGGGCTGTCCGCGTCGTCGCAGGCCGGCCTGCTCGCCGAGATCGACCGGCTGGGCACCAACCTGTTGACCGTCGCCAACGGGCAGGACTTCTTCGGGCACAACGCGGAACTGGCCACCGACGCACCCGCGATGATCGCTCGGATCGGGCCGGTCGACCGGGTCGCGGAAACCGGAACGGTCAGCAAGACGGTGTATCGCAACCCGTTGGTGCCCAGCGTGCAGAGTGGCGGGATCACCGTGCAGGCGGCCAGTCTCGACCTGCTGCCCGCGGTCGGCACGAACGTCGCGCACGGTCGCTATCTCAACGCCGCCACCGCGAACGAACCGGTCGCGGTGCTCGGATCGTCGGCGGCGCGGCAACTGGGCATCGACCGGGTGGTCACCGGGGAGCGGATCTGGCTGGGCGGCCAGTGGTTCTACGTCGCCGGCATCCTCGCCTCCGCGCCGCTCACGCCGGAGATCGATGGGTCGGTGCTGGTCGGTTTCGCCGCTGCCCACACGTATCTCGGCTTCGACCTGCACCCGACCACGATCTACGTCCGTGCCGCGACCGACCAGGTGGCAGCGGTGCAGGCCGTGCTCGCCGACACGGCGAATCCGGAGAGCCCGCACGATGTCAACGTCAGCCAGCCGTCAGCGGCACTGGTGGCGCGGGCACAGGCGAAGAACGCGCTCACGGGGTTGTTCCTCGGGTTGGGCGCGATCGCGTTGCTGGTCGGCGGGGTGGGGGTAGCCAACATCATGGTGATCGCGGTGTTGGAACGGCGGGGCGAGATCGGGTTGCGGCGGGCGCTCGGTTCGACACGGGGTCAGATCCGGGTGCAGTTCTTCACCGAGTCGTTGCTACTAGCGGTGTTCGGCGGGGCGGTCGGCGTCGGCATCGGCGTTGGCGCGACGGCCCTGTACTCGGCGGTGCGGGGATGGGCCGTCGTGGTGCCACCGTTGGCGTGGGGAGGCGGACTGGCGGCGGCGATGGCGATCGGCGCCGTCGCCGGTCTGGTACCGGCGCTACGCGCGGCACGACTGTCCCCGACCGAAGCCCTCCGCACCCTGTAGCGCCTTATACCAGATTTCTGATCTTGCCGTTAACGACTGTCCACAGTCGTGCTCTCTGATCCACAGGCTGTCCCCGGTAGGTGTCGCGTCCTGCCCCGCACTGGTGAGCTTGACCTGTGCACGTGCACCGGACGCACACCAAACGATCGACTCATGTCGATCAATCCATCCGGAAAGGACAGTCCATGATGAACAAGATCGCGGCGGCCGCCCTGATCGGCGGCGCGGCACTGGCGTGTGGGGTGCTGCCCGTGGCAACGGCAGCAGCCGCCACCGCGCCGAATCCGATCCCGACCAGCCCGGCCGCACCGGTGAGCTCGGCGCCACACGCACCGAGCCACCGCGCGCCGAGCCACCACAGGGCACCCACCGGCCACCGGAAGGGCAAGCCCGGCAGCAGCAAGACGGGCACTGGCAAGCCGGTCGTGCACAAGCCCGTGGTGCACAAGCCGGTCGTGCACAAGCCGGTCGTGCACAAGCCTGTTGTCGCGCCGCCGGTCGTCGTGCTCCCGTCGACCGGTCCGACGAAGCCGGCCGCCATGCCCAGGATCATCGGCGGCAAGCCGGCCGGCAACGCGCCGTGGGCGGTGCAGGTCAACTGGGACGAAACCGGTTTCGAATGTTCGGGCACGTCGGTGGCGCCCCAGTGGGTGCTGACCGCCCGGCACTGTGTCAACCCGGCCGGCATGACGGTCCTGATCGGATCGAACAACCTGGGCGACGGCACCAAGGCCGTCGTCGACGACAAGATCGTCGACCCGGTCGGGGACCTGGCCCTGCTGCACCTGACCGAGCCGGTGCGGACCACGTACGTGACCCTCGCCGACGAGGACCCGGAAGTGGGTGCCATCAACCAGATCTACGGCTGGGGCAAGACCGACCCGACGTCAGGGCCGTCCGATGTCCTGATGACGGCCAAGGTGAAGGTGACGTCACTCGACTGCCAGGACGCCCAGCAGGGCAAGGCGATCTGCAGCACCGGCATCACCGGAACCGCTTTCAACGGCGATTCCGGCGGTCCGGAGATGGCCTCGGGCGTCGAGGTGGGCGTGTGCTCAACGGGTGACGACGACGCGAAGACGCAGCAGTACGCAAGCGTCGCCGCCAACCGCGACTGGATCCGCCAGATCGCCAACGTCTGACCCACCGAAACCGGCTGACGGGCGGCAATGCGCACCGCCCACCAGCCACCGGATGTCTTGGGCTGCCGGTGCACCGTCAGCCCAAGACGCTCGACAGCCAACCAACAGTCACCGACAACACTGATCCAGGCACAGCAGGATCGATGTTGGCC
>DATBDL010000029.1:0-9736 GCA_036269975.1 Pseudonocardiaceae bacterium
ACTCCAAAGAATCAGCTTTGCAACACTATTTCGAAACACGAAAATCGGGCAGCGGTAGTAGGTCCGGTTCTACCCACCCGGCACGAGCAGCGGCCAGGGTGGTGGATCGGTAGTGGCGGGCCAGCAGACGTTTGTCCAACAGCTCCGGGTAATCCGCGATGCAATCCTCGAACGAGCCGGCGCCGGCGTGGTGCGCGACCAACACGACCCAGGCCCTGGACATCGTGTGGTGGTACTTCTGGGGCTTGCGCTCATAGGCCGTCAACTGCTTGAGGTGCTCGCACACGTGATCGGCGGCGCCCGGCATGCCGTAGCGCCGCACGGCCTCCCATGCCAGTTCGAGATGTTCTCGGTGACCGAAATGTTCGTGGGTCATGCGAGTGCCTCCAGCGCCGATACGACCGCGTGGTAGCCGGCCAGTTGACGTGCGGATACGCCTGCCAGCGCCGTGGTCTCCAGTTCGGTGACGGCCGTGCCGACCTTGCGTGCGACCGCTCGGCCAGGCCCGGTGAGCGAGATACGGAAGGACCTGCGGTCGTCCGGGTCGAGTTCGCGGGCTACGTAGCCCCGGCGTTCGAGGCGGTCGAGTACGCCGGTCAACGTCGTCGATCTGGTGCCGGTGTCGGTGGCCAGCTCGCGGACGCTGCGGGCACGGCCGTCTGCCAGGTTGGCCAGCGTGTTGATCTCGGACGAGGTCAGGTCCAGGGACGCCAACGCCGTGGACAGGGCGTGCAGCGTGTGGTGGGTGGCCCGCTGTAGGGCCAGTAGTACGGATTCGGATAGCACGGAACTGGACTATACGCTGACCGAAGCAGTCGCCGTCCCCCGCCGAGTGAATTGCCTCGCGGTGGACGAGGTCGGCACGTAGGCTCGGCCGGTGGTGTTCGTGCCTGACTATCCGATCCGTTCCGAACGACTGCGCCTGCGTCCGCTGCGCGAGCGTGACTACGAGGAGTTCCACGCGCTGCACTCGGACCCCGACGTGGCCCGCTACCTCTACCACGAGCCGCACGACCGGACGGCCACCAGCGAACTGATGTCCGAGCGGATGCCACTGGTCGAGATCGAGTACGAGGGCGACCGGCTGAGCCTGGCGATGGAGTCGACCGAGACCCGTGCCATGGTCGGCCAGTGCACGCTGTTCTACAAGAGCGAAGATCACCAGCAGGGCGAGATCGGTTATCTGCTACTGCCGAAGTACTGGGGCAGGGGCTACGCCAGCGAGGCGTCGATCGAGTTGCTACGCCTGGGATTCGAGGGCATGAAACTGCACCGAATCATCGGCCGCTGCGACGCCCGCAACGCGGGTTCGGCCGGCGTGATGGCAAGGATCGGCATGCGGCTGGAAGCGCATCTCGTCGAGAACGAGTTCGTCAAGGGCGAATGGACCGACGAACTGATCTACGCGATGCTGGCCACCGAATGGGACAAGCTCGCACGGTAATCTGACGCCGTTGTCGTACCGTCAGACAAGGCACCCTCGGGCAATTCGGATAATCAGCACACGGGACCGGTGCACGGCGCGATGGTGCAGGCCGGCCACATCGACGGTGGCGTGCACGTGCACCAGCCTGCGGCGCCGGACCGGATCGTGCCGCGGCAACTGCCCGGTGTCACCTGGCATTTCACCGGCCGCGCAACGGAACTGGCCGAACTGACCGCCTCGCTGGACAACGCTGTCGGCACTGTCGTGATCTCACCGGCCGAACCGATCGGCGGCATCGGCACGACATCGCTGGCCGTCCGCTGGGCCACCGAGTTCGCGGCCCGGTTTCCCGACGGCGCGCTGTATGTCGATCTGCGCGGTTCCGATCCGTACGCCGGCCGGTCGGTGACGCCGGACCAGGTGGTGCGCGGATTCCTGGACTCGTTCGGGGTTGCTGTCCCCCAAGGCATCGACGCGCAGTTCGGCCAGTATCGCAGCGTGTTGGCGAGCCGACGCATGTTGCCGCTCCTGGACGACGCACGCGACGCCGAACAGGTACGCCCGCTGCTGCCAGGCAGTTCCGGTTGCCTCGTACTGGTGACGAGCCGGCGGCCATTGCCGGATCTGGTGGCCTTGGCCGGCGCCCGACCGATCACCCTGGACCCCACTGCCGAACGTTGTATCTGATGCCGGCGTCACTGCTGCTGGGCGGCACGTACACCTATGTCGGCGACGACGTCTACACGCAGAACATCGGATCGGTCTGGTTCGTCCTGCTCAACGCGGCCGTCTTCGTCGCGATCGGTGCCGGCACGGTGTTGCTCGCGCTCAACCGACCCGTTCGGTCACGGTGACGTCGACCTGTTCCCTATCCCGTCGAGGAGGATGGACAGGTACTGGTCGGCGACCTCTTCCACCGACAGCGTGCCACCGGGGCGGTACCAGCGGACCGCGACCCAGACGGTGTCGCGGACGAACCGGTAGACCACCTCCACGTCGAGGTCGGCCCGGAAGTCGCCGGCGCGGACACCTTCCTCGAGCAGGCCGATCCACAGCTTGCGGAACTCGACGTTGTGGTCGGCCAGGTAGCTGAACCGGTTGAACTGGGACAGATACTTCGTCTCGTTCTGGAAGATCGACACCTCGGCGTGCCGGCGGTCGATGCACTCGAACGACACGGTCACGACGGCGCGCAGGGTGGCGCGCGGGTCGAGTCGGGCGGCCAGGATCTGGCGGTACGCACCGAACAACTCGTCCAGGAAGCCGCGGAGGATCTCGTCCACCATCGAGTCCTTGGAGTCGAAGTGGTGGTAGAGGCTGCCGGACAGGATGCCGGCCGCGTCCGCGATGTCCCGGACCGTCGTGGACACGAAACCGCGCTCGGCGAACATGGTCGCGGCGAGCGCGAGCAGTTCGGCCCTGCGACCGGACCCGTCCGCGGCCGTACGGCGGCTACGGGGACTCATGCCGCCTCCTCGCTGGTCATAGGTGCTTACTGCTCACGGATACCACTTCGCCCGTCAAGTAGGACGCATGGCTCCGCCCTCTTACCTGGGAAAGTGCCGTTGAGGGTGACGTCGAGTTGACGTTACCCGGCGGCCGGGATCGGTGCCGTGATCTGAAATGCCGTCCATGGTCGCCGGGAGCGCCCCTATCATGCAGCGCACTAGTCTTGAGGCGGGCCGTGGAGGCGATCATGGCCGAGTTGGATCCGACCGGACAACTTCGGGTGTCATTTCGTGGGAAGAGGGACGCCACCGGACCGCTGGCCTTCGGGCAGCGCGACACGTACGCCTGGGTGACGGCGGGTGAGGACAGCTATGCCGCGATGCTGTTCTGGCGCCTGCGGCTGCCCGACGGCGTGCGGATGGGCGACATCACGGCCGCGCTGCGCGTGCTGATGGAACGGCACGAGTCGTTGCGCACCAACTACCTGCACGGGCCGGTGCAACTCGTGGCGGCGTACGGCGAAGTGCTGGTGGACTTGTTCCGCGTACCGGAACAGTTGCGGGGCGAGCCGTTGTCGGCGATCGAGGACATGTTGGTGGCCGAGATGCGCGCCGAGGACATGGACTTCACGATCGACGTGCCGATCCGGGCCGCGATCGCCATGGTCGACGGTGTGCCGTACGCGGGCGCGCTGCTGTGCTCGCACATGGCCGTCGACCTGGGCAGCATGGCGGTGCTGGGAACCGAGTTCGCCGAACTGGCGGCGACATCGATGGCCGGCGAACCGCTGCCGGTGGACGAGCCGGCCCGGCACCAGCCGCTGGACCAGGCCGAGTTCGAGCGGACGCCGACATCGTTGCGGCGCAAGGCGAACGCCATCCGCTACTGGGCCGAACACCTGCGGCGCTCACCCGGCGCGCAGTACTCGATGCCGGCGCCGGACGAGCCGGTTTCGGCGCATCTGTCCGGTTTCCTGCACACGACTGCGGGTGGCGGCGCGCTGGGCCGGATCGCCGACCGGGTCGGGACCGGTCGGCAGATCGTGTTGCTGGCGGCTGTGTGCACGGTGCTGGCCATGCGGACAGGTGTGCACCGGTGTGTGTTCGCCGTGTTGTCCAGTAACCGTTTTCGGCAGCGCCTGCACGGCTACGTCGGCGCGCTGGCCCAGGACAGCCTGCTGTCGTTCGACGTGGACGGCGACGACTTCGACGAGGTCGTACGCAGGGTGGGGGCGGCGACGCTGGCCGCGAACACGAACAGCCTCTACGACATCGTCGAGCTCACCGAGGTGATGGACCAGGTCGGGAACGACAGGGGCATCGCGTTCAACCGGGATTTCTCGTTCAACAACCTGAGCGACTTCATGAGCCAGGAAACCGGCGAACCCGATGTCGCGGACGACACGCCGACGTCGATCACGTGGCTGGAGTGGGAGCACTTCCCGGAGATGCTGATGTGCCATCCGGTGTCGCTCGGACGGCAGTTGGTGGTCGCGTTGACCGCCAATCTGCGGTATGTCGCCAAGTCCGATCTGGAACTGCTGCTGTACGGGGTGGAACGGCTGTTGGTCGAGGCGGCGGACGGCGTAGTGCCGCTGGACAAGTTGCCGGAACTGACCGGCGTCGAGCCGATCGTGCGCGATGCCGACTGGGTGTGCGTCGACTCGTGCTGGGTGCGACTGACGTCGGTACGGCGGCTGGTGATCGATGCGCTGGACGTGTCCGCCGCGCAGGTAGTGTTGGCGGACCGTGGTTTGGTGGCCTACCTACCGGCCACTGTGGACTCGGTGGCCGCGGCGCACTCGGCGTGCATGGCCGCACTCCCCGAGCGATACAACACGATGGCACCCGGCCACTACGTGCTGACCGACGGCATGCCCGGCGACCCGGCGGACACGTCGGCCTGGCGGGCGCTGCCGGTGGTGGCCGAGGGCTCGGGGCGTTCTGGTTCGTGAGCCACGCTCACGTGAACGACATCGACACCGTGCCGAGGCCGGCACAGTCGGCGTCGAACACGTCACCGGCGCGGGCGGTGATGGCCATGACACACGAACCGGGCAGCACGATGTGCCCCGCCCGCAGCCGTACGCCGAAATCGGCCACCGTGCGGGCGAGCCACGCCACCGCGATCACCGGATTGCCCAGGACGGCGTCGGATCGGCCGGTCGCGACGAGCTCACCGTTGCGCCGCAACAAGACGTCGATCGTGCGCGGGTCGACGTCGGCCGGCGCGACGCTGCCGTCGCCGAGTACGAATCCGGCGGACGAGGCGTTGTCGGCGACCGTGTCCGGCAGGCCGATCCGCCAGTCCACGATCCGGCTGTCCACCAGCTCGATCGACGGCACGAACGCCTCGGTGTTCGCGAGCACGTCGTCCTCGGTGCAGTTCGCGCCCGGCAGGTCGTCGCCGAGCAGGAAGCCGATCTCCACCTCGACCTTCGGATAGCAGTAGCGGTCGGCCGGCACCGAGCCGCCGTTCTCGATCTCCATGTCGGACAGCAGATGCCCGTAGTCCGGCTCGTCGACGCCGAGGAGTTGTTGCATCACCACGGAGGACAGGCCGACCTTGTGACCGAGCACCTCGGTGTCGTCCAGATCGAGCCGGCGGCGGACGTTGCGGAGCTGGATCTCGTAGGCGTCGACGACGTCGATCCCCGGATACGTGTCGACGAGCGGGCTGATCGGCTTGCGGTCCGCTTCGGCCCGCCGCAGCGCTTCCGCCGCCGCCGCCAGGTCATCCGAGCTCAGCACGGGAGCCACCTTATCGGGCGGATCGAGACGCCGAGCATCCAGTCGAGCATCCAGCGGGATGCGGCGGCGGTCGCGGCGTGCGTAGGGTGCCATATGCGCGCACACCGCCTGCGGGTTACCAAGGTCATCGAGGAAACCAACGACGCGAAGTCACTGGTATTCGAACAACCCGCCGAATTTCACTACCGACCCGGCCAGTTCCTGACGTTGCGGGTAGGCGAGGCAGCCCGCTGTTATTCGCTGTCCAGCTCACCCCACACGGACGACAGTCCGACGGTGACGGTGAAGCGCACGCCGGAGGGATACGCATCGAACTGGATCCACGACAACGTGGTGGCAGGCATGGAAATAGACATGCTACCACCAGGAGGAGTATTCACCCCAACCACCCTGGACGATGATCTGTTGTGTTGCGCGGCCGGCAGCGGAATGACACCGATAATGTCGATCGTGAAATCGGTATTGGCGGCCGGATCAGGCACAATAACGTTGATCTACGCGAACCGCGACGAACGTTCGGTAATCTTCCGCGCGGCGCTGGCCGATCTGGCGACCGTCCACCCCACGCGCCTGACGGTGATCCACTGGCTGGAGAGCGTGCAGGGCCTGCCGAACACACCGGCACTGCGCGCGTTGCTGGAACCGTTCGCGGCACGCGAGGCGTTCGTATGCGGACCGACGCCGTTCATGGACGCGGCAGCGACGGCACTGGAATCGTTGGGCGCGCCCAGAATACGCATAGAGCGATTCGTGTCGCTGGTCAAGAACCCGTGGAATCGTCGCGTCGCATAGCCAGCCCAGCATCGGCCACCCGTTGACGGTGTCCATCAGCCACCCGTTGACTGTGTCGCGTGATCAGCGACGATCGGCCCGCAGTTGCTCGACAGCCCATTCGGCCCAGTCCCGCTGCATCTCCGTGAACCGCAATCCCCACTCCACGGCGAGTCGCCCGTACAGGGCCATCGGCGCACCGGAATCCGGAATGCCGTCCGCGACTTTCCGCAGTTCGGCGTGATACTCGTCCGAAGCCACGATCCGTTGCCGTAGATAGGAATCGGCCGCGTCGGTTTCGAGCACGCCGAGGAAGAACACGCGCAACAACATGTCACTGCGCCGATTCATGGTCGGCTCGACCTCGGTCAGCCAGTGTCGCAACTCGGCCAGACCGGCGTCGGTGAGCGCGTACTCCTTGCGTCCACGGGCCCCCTCGGCGCTGACGGTGACAAGCCCGGTGTCAGCGAGCCGGCCGAGTTCGGCGTAGAGCTGGCTCTGGGTGGCAGGCCAGACGTGCGACAGTGAGCCCTGGAAGCTACGCAGCAGGTCATAGCCACTGGCCGGACCCGCGGTGAGCAGACCCAGCGCGGCATGTCTCAGGCTCATACCGGTCACCCTACCTTCCAACCTTGACATGTCGCCAGCACACCCTCTAGCTTCGACATGTCATAGGTGGAACGTCGTCACTGGTCGTCCGCGTGTCGTCCTTTGGGGCGCCGAAATGCCATCGGATGTCACCGCATGTCATCGCTGGAATTCATCGCTGGAACATCAGAGAGAGGACCGAACCCCCATGCTCCGCACCTTGCGTGGCTTCCTGCCCTGGATCGCGTTCGCCGTGGTCAACGCCGTGTCTGACTGGCGAGTGGGTGCGATCGTCGCGGTCGCGCTGAGCGTCCTGCTGCTGGTGGACAACGGACGAACTGGACATGGCCTCGACGAGGCGGTCATCGAGTCGAGTGCGGCGGTGTTCTTCGTGGTCATCGCGCTGATCGCATTCGCGGCCCCGAAGTCCGCGCTGCAACACCACACCGGCGCACTGGCCGCCGCCTGGCTGGCCGTGACCGCGTGGGGCTCGATCGCAATCCGAAAGCCGTTCACGCTGGGGATAGCGCGTCGGGCCGTGCCTGAGCAGTTCTGGCACAACCCGCTGTTCCTACGGGCGAACATGCTGATCGCGTCGGCGTGGGCGGGCAGTTTCACGGCGTCGGCGATCATCCAGGTGATCATCGACGCAACGGTCACCAACTCGGGCACGGCCAACACCATCGTGCAGGTCGCGTGCTACGTGCTGCCGGCCCTCTTCACCATCCGATACCAAGCGGCCCGGCGCCGCGCCGCCGCCACGAACCGGGCCACCAACTGACTTTCAAACCAGGCCACCAACGTTTCCACGCCGCCAGGTCCAGGCCACCGCAGCACGCGTTCGTGGGTCGGCCGTTCTGCTTCTCTGCTCCCCTTCTCCTTCGAGCTCACTCGGGTCCGTGCGTAGCGAGGCTTCTGGGGCGGATGCCGAGTGCCGGGCCGGCGGCAAGGCCGCCAACGCTCGACGACGCCCCCGCGAACTGACCGTTCAGTGCGCGGCCGATACTGCTTGTGTGATCGACCCGTTCGCCACCACACTCCTCGTCGCCTCGTTGGGCTGTGCTGTGTGGTCGCTCGTTCTGCTCCTGCTTTCCCGGCCGGTTGGCAAGAGGTATCTGCTCGGCGCACTCGCGCTCATCGAGCTCGGGCTGCTCGGGCAGGCCGTTGCCGGGATCGTCGAACTGGCGTCCACGCACCGGCACGTGTCTGGGGTTACGTTCGTGGGTTATCTGGTTGCCTCGCTTGTCATCCTGCCGGCGGCTGGGTGGTGGTCGCTCGCTGAGCGCTCTCGCTGGGGTGTCGGCGTCCTGCTGATCGGCTGCCTCGTGATCCCTGTGATGATTGTGCGCATGAACCAGGTCTGGTCCGGTGTCTGAACCGGGGGAACCGACGCTCCGGGAAGCTATGCGCAGCGGACCGGGGCGGTTGCTGATCGCCGTCTACGCCGTGTTCGCGCTTGCCGCTACCGCTCGCTCCGGCGTGCAGATCGCCACCAAGTTCCACAACGCTCCGCTGGCCTACGTCCTCTCCGCTGTCGCCGCCGTCGTCTACGTCGTGGCCACCGTGTGTTTCGCGCTCGGCAGCCGGACTTCGCGGCGGGTGGCCACCGTGTCCTGTACCGTCGAGCTCGTTGGCGTGCTTGCTGTTGGCACAGCCAGTTTGCTGGACAAGGCCGCTTTCCCCGACGCCACCGTGTGGTCGCTCTACGGCGACGGCTACGGATATGTGCCGGTGATTCTGCCGATCCTCGGCCTACTGTGGATCCGACGATCCAGCCGACGGATGATAGGTCCAGACCATAAGATGCCGGCATGACCTACGAGGCCGCGTCCGACCGGTACGACTCGATGCTCCTCCGCCGTTGCGGGCGCAGCGGCGTCCACCTGCCCGCCGTCTCGCTCGGGCTGTGGCACAACTTCGGGCCCGACCGGCCGGAAGCCACCCAGCGCGCCGTCCTGCGACGCGCTTTCGATCTCGGGGTCTTCCACTTCGACCTGGCCAACAACTATGGGCCGCCGCCGGGGGCCGCCGAGATCGCGTTCGGCCGGGCCGTCAGCACCGATTTTCGGCCTTACCGGGACGAACTGGTGATTTCCACCAAGGCCGGCTACGACATGTGGCCCGGCCCGTACGGGGAATGGGGCTCGCGCAAGTACCTGCTGGCGTCGCTGGACCAGTCGCTGCGGCGCATGGGGCTGGACCACGTCGACATCTTCTACTCGCACCGCTTCGACCCGGACACCCCGCTCGCCGAAACCATGGGCGCTCTGGACACCGCCGTGCGGTCCGGTCGCGCGCTGTATGTCGGCGTCTCGAACTACCCGGCCGAGCAGACCCGCGAGGCTTACTCGATCCTGCGCGATCTCGGCACTCCCCTACTGATCCACCAGCCGTCGTACTCGATGTTCAATCGGCGGCCGGAACCCGAGTTGCTGGACGCGATCGGCGAGCTCGGCATCGGCTGCATCACCTACTCGCCGTTGGCGCAGGGCATGTTGACCGACCGCTACCTCGACGGGGTGCCGGCCGACTCGCGTGCCAGCACGTCGCAGTTCCTGCGTCCGTCCCAACTCACCGACGATCGGCTGGATCGGGTGCGGGCGTTGAACGACATCGCCGCCGCGCGTGGGCAGTCGCTGGCGCAACTGGCACTGGCGTGGACGCTGCGCGACGAACGGGTGACGTCCACCCTGATCGGTGCCAGCAGTGTGGCCCAACTGGATGATAATGTCGCCACCGTGCGCAACCTCAC
>DATBDL010000030.1:0-6967 GCA_036269975.1 Pseudonocardiaceae bacterium
CAGCCCCGCCGTCGGCACGCCACCGATCTCGACCGTGCCGGCGTTCGGCCGCAGCAGCCCGCACAGCAGGCCGGCCAGGGTGGACTTGCCGATGCCGCTCGGCCCGACGATGGCGAGGTGGTCGCCCTCGGCCACGGTCAGGTCCAGCGATCGCAGCACCGGCTCGGCGTGCGGCCCGTAGGCGAACGTCATGTCGCGCACGGCCAGCTCGTAGCCGGCCATGGTGCCCCGCGCCCTCGGTGCGGTTTCGTCGGTCTCGCCCATGATCTCGCTCGCGTCCAGGATGCGGCGCAGCGTCACGAGGAACCGCAGCCCGCTGGTGCCGACGGCGGCGATCAGGTTGCGCAGCATCGGCTGGAGTCCGATGAGGACATACGTGAGGCCGCCCATGATGTCGCCGGCCGTGAACCCCCTGCCGACCAGCCACGGACCCGCGACCAGCAGCACGATCATCGGCACCCAGCCGCCGACGGCGAAGCACAGGCTCCTGGCCACGGCCACCCGTGCGATCGCGCGTTCCGCCGCCGCCTGCGCCGCGACCGGCCCGGCCACCATCCGCAGTGCCTGCGCCTCGGCACCGCTGGCCACGACGTCCCTGATGCCGCCGAGCACGGCACCGGCCGCGATCGCGGCCTGCTCGTCCGCCTTGACCGAGGTGCGGTAGCGCTTGGACGCCATGCCGAGCGTGCAGACGAACGCGCCGAACCCGAGCAGGAACGGCGGCAGCATCAGCAGCACGATGATCGGCGCGATCGACGAGAGCCCGATCACGACACCGATGACGGTGACGAGGAAACCGCGCAGGACCACGATCAGGCCGGCGTAGTTGTCGCGGGCGATCTCGACCTGGTGGGTGAGCCGCGCGAGCGCGCCGTCGTCGGGCTTGCCGTTCAGGCTGTGCCGCAACGCGCCGCCGACGACCCGCCGCACGAGCTCGTCGCGGAACGGCTCGACGAGCCGGCCCAGCAGCCGGAACACCTGCCGCGACCCGAGCGCGCCGACGGCGGCCGACACCACCAGCGCGGAGAGCCAGAGCACGCCGAGCAGCGGATGCCCGGCCAGGAACCCGGTGTCCACGGCGCGTTCCACCGCGATACCGGACAGCGACGCCGGCAGCGCCTCCGGGACCGACCACGCGACCAGCACCAGCAACGGCCTGCGCGGCAGCGAGTCGATGGCGAAACGGAGCTCACGGCTGCTCATCCGAAGACCTCCCGGTAGTCCGGCCGGGCCCACAGTTCCTCGTGCGGGCCGACCGCCAGTACCCGCCCGTCCGCCAGCCACACCACGAGATCCGCGCGTGCGGCCGTCGCCGCGCGGTGCGTGACGATCAACCGGGTCCGGTGGCCGTGGTCGTTGGTCAGTGTCTGGCTGATCTGCATCTCGGTGACCATGTCCAAACTGGACGTCGCGTCGTCCAGTACCAGCAACCGGTCCGCGTGCCACGCCCGTGCCAGGCCCAGCCGCTGGAACTCGCCGCCGGACATCGGCGACGCGACCAGCGGCGTGTCGTAACCGGCCGGCAGCCGGCTGACGAACTCGTGCGCGTGCGTCGCGACGGCCGCCGACCGCATCTCGGCCACCGGCCGGCCGAGGCCGATCGCGTCACCGACGGTGTGCCCTACCAGCACCGGCCGCTCGAACGCGCAGCCGATCGCGGTCCGCAGGCTGTCGTGGTCGAGTTCGCGCAGTGGCACGCCGTCCAGCAGGACGGTGCCCTCGTCCGGTTCGCGCAGCCGCGCCGCCAGCCCGACCAGCACCGACTTCCCGGCACCCGACTCGCCGACCACGGCCACCGCCGCGCCGCCGGGCAACACGAGGTCCACATCGGACAGCAGCACGCTGCTATCAGACCTAACGGTCACGCCACGGAACTCCAGCGCGCCGGGCCCCGCCGGCAACGCCCGCGTCCCGTAGCCGGCCGGTTCGACCGCCATCACCTCGGTGACCCGGCTGACCCCGGCCCTCGCCTGCGCCAGCCGGCTGAACACCGAGGTCAGCGGCCCGAGCCCGCCGCCGATCACGGCGTACTGCCCGGCCGCGAACAGGTCACCTGGGCTGATCCGGCCCTGTGCCAGTTCGATGCCACCCACGATCAGCACGCTGACCATCACCAGCGGCCCGACGAACGTGGCCTGCGCGCTCGACCTCGCGAGCACGCCCCACGTCCGGACGCCCAGCGAGTGCAGTTCCGGCAGCGGTTCGAGAATCCGCCGCTCCTCCAGCTCGACGGTGCCCGCGGACGCGATCGTGCGGGCACCGGCCAGCGATTCGGTCAGCCGGCCGGCGATCCGGCCCTGTGCCCGCTGGTACGCCCTGATCACCTCCGCGGTCCGCAGCGCGAACGTCCGCAGGATGAACGACACCAGGACGAGCCCGACGATCAGCGTGACCGCCAGCCAGATGTCGATGTACGCCAACAGGAGCACGCTGCCGATCGGCGGCAGGATCGCGGTCACCATCGTCATCGCGATCGGACCCGCCTGTGCCGCGTTCCCCGAGTTCCCGGACACCCGGCTGACCAGGTCGCCGGTGGGGAACCGGCGCGCGCCCGCCGGGCCGACCGCGAGCAGGTGCCGCACGAGCCCGTTGCGCAGCCACGCCGTGGTGTTCGCGACACAGGCCGCGCCCGCGAAGGCGTTGGACAGATCGAAGACGATCCCGACGGCGATCAGCACGCCCGTCAGCACCAGCCAGCGCCCACTGTCCCTTCCGGACACCAGTGCGTCCACGGCATGTCCGAGCACCTCGGGCAGCGCCAGTACGTTCAGGCTGGCCACCAGTCCGCCCAGTGCGATCAGCGGCAGCCACCAGCCGCCGCGCCGGACGACGGTACCGAAGGTGATCATGACGTGGTCCATTCGAGGCAGGTGGCCGCCGCGAGGAAGGCCAGCATGTCCGCTGCCAGCGCGACGGCGAACGTGGTGGCCGACCTGGCGTGGCCGACGCCGTCCTCGTGCCGCAGCAGGACCGGCCGCTCGCCGGTCGTCGCGTACTGGAGCGCCGCGCACATCTTCCTTGCGTGTGCCGGGTCGACGCGCGTGTCGCCGCCGAACGACGTGAACAACACAGCGGGATAGTCCACATCGGACCGAACATGATGGTACGGCGAGTAGTCGAGCAGCCAGTCGAACTGCTCGGGATCGTCAGCGGACCCGTACTCGGTCCGCCAGCTCGCGCCGCCCAACCGCTCGTAGCGCAGCATGTCCAGCACCGGCGCCGAGCAGACGGCGGCGGCGAACAGTTCCGGTCGCTGCGTGAGCGCGGCACCCACCAGCAGACCGCCGTTCGACTCGCCGCAGATGCCAAGCTGCTCGCGTGTCGTCCAGCCATCGGCGATCAGTCGCTCCGCCACCGCGAAGAAGTCGTCGAAGACGTTCTGCTTCTGCCCCAGCATGCCGGCCCGGTGCCACTCGGCGCCCTCTTCGCCGCCGCCGCGCAACTGGGCCGTCGCGAAGACGCCGCCCGCCTCGACCCAGGCCAGCAGGTAGCTGGAATACGTCGGGGTGAGCGGCAGGCCGAAACCGCCGTAGCCGTACAGGATGGTGGGCCGGGGTCCGGCGCCGGCTCGTCCGAACACGACCACCCGCACCGGCGTGCCGTCCGCCGACTCGCACTCGATCTGCCGGCTGGTCACGTCGGGTATCTCGGCGACGCCGGGTGCGGCGGCCCATCGGGTGGTACGGCACGTGCGCGCGTCGTACCGGTACACCCCGCGTGGCGTGACGCTGTCGGTGTAGCTGAACCATGCCTCGTGGCCACGGGTGGACATCGTGCCGACCGAACCGAATCCGGGCAGCGGCACATCGCCCACCCGCGTGCCGCCGGCCAGGTCGTACAGCCCGATCTCGCCGATCGCGTGCCGTGTCCGGCCGACCAGCAGCACCCTGTCCAGCAGGGCGATGCCCGTGAGTACCGACGAGTCGTCCTCGGCGACCAGCTCCGTCCACTCGGCCGGCCGCGCCGGATCGCCGACGCACACCCTGCCGCGCGGCGCGTCCCGGTCCGTCACGACGTAGAGGCGACCGTCTGATCCGACGGTCGCCACCGTCCGCGCCGCGACGCCTTCCTGCACCACCCGCAGCTCCGGCCGCTCGACGGGGGAGTCGGCCAGGTCCGCGAGCCAGATGTCGTTGCCGGGGGCGGTTCCCCGCGACGCGGCCACCGTCAGCCACCGGCCGTCCTCGCTGGTCTGCAGGCCGTATCCGGTGTCGGCCCTGTCGGCGCCGAAGACGAGCACGTCGTTGTCGCAGGACGTCCCGACCTTGTGCAGGTAGACGTGCCGGGCGCCGCCATCCGGGGCCGCACGAACGTAGTAGAAGGCTTCGCCGCCGGCCAGCCAGGCGACGGGAGAGTAGCGGCAGCGGTCCAGCGGGCCGTCCACGAGCCGCCCCGAGCGCACGTCCAGTACGTACAGCAGCGCGCGTTCGGTGCCACCGCTGGAAAGTTGGTAGGCCAGCAGCCGGCCGTCCAGGTCGGGCTGCCAGGTGTCGAGCGTGGTGCGGCCGCTGCCGTCGACGGCCGTCGGGTCGACGAGCACGTGCTCGGTCCCGTCCCGGCCCGCCGTGTACAGCACCGGATGGTCCTGACCTGCGTTCTGCCGCAGGAAGAATCGCCGCTCGCCGCGCCACGTCGGCGCCGTGACGAGCCCCGTGTCGGACAGTTCCGCCACCCGCGCCCGCAGTCGGTCGCGTTGCGGCAGGCCGTCGGCGTACCCCTGCCAGAGTTCGTCCTGCGCCGCCTGCCAGCGTGCGGTTTCGGTGCTCGTCGCGTCTTCCAGCCACCGGTACGGATCGGCGACGTGGTGCCCGTGTAGTTCGTCCACGACCGAATCACGCCGTGTGGCGGGGTATATCATGAGGGGAGTCCGATCTACTGGCTCTCCCTCATCGAGGGAGCCGGTCGTGGGCGGCCGCCGCCATCGCGGCCGCCCACGACCTACCGAACGTGATGTCAGTCGTTCTCGTGGCAGAGCAGAACGCTGAGGTCACTCGGGCGGTGGGAGTCGCAACCCAGAACGGTCAGCGTGCTGCCGCCGTTGCCACCCTTGCCACCGGGAGCCTCCAAACCCTGAAGGTCCAGAAGAGCCATTGTTGTCACCTCCTCTCGTCAATGAGTTCGCGGAATGAATGCCTGTTGACATCCAGGTCATGGGCCGGTTCCTCGATCACGCGGGGCGCGAGGAACGGCAGGGAAACGGGTTCGTCGTGCAGCGCGGTGCCCAGCGCGAACAGGACACCCGCCGAGCCGGTCGCCAGGTCCATCGACAGGCGCAGCAACCCGTTGCCGGCGTAGGCGAGGCCGCCCGAGTAGGACAGGGCGTGCCAGCGCAGGCCACGCAGCAGCCGGTCGAGTTCCGGTGCGGGAGGGCCGCCGGCCGCCGCCATGCCGGCGGACGCGATCATGCTGGCGCGACCGGTGAACAGGCCGGGCTGGACGAAGAAGTCGCTCCTGGTCACGGCGCGCAGTTGGCCCAGCGCGGTGGCCAGTTCGTCGTCGGTGCGGTGGGTCAGATAGCGCTGGAGCACCATCGCGATCCCGACCGAACCCTCGTCCAGGTAGGGCAGCGTGCGCCAGTCCTGGTTGACCTGGAGTGTCGCGTCCGCCACCAGCAGGCAGCGGCGCAGGTCCTGGCGCAGCGCGGTCTCGGCCAGGTCCAGCAGGCCCTTGTCGCCGGTCCGCTCGTACGCCCGCAGGAACAGGAGTGCTGAGCCGGACGAGCCGAACATCAGGCCGGCGTGCGGGTTGTCGCCACCGCTGATCTCCGGCACGTCGGTCACCCCGCCGAGCCGGTCGGCCACGATGTCGATCAGGCCGGCAGCCATTCTGGCGAAGCCGTCGTCGTTCATGATGTCCGCGAAGTGCAACAGGTTCAGGCCCATGCCGGCCAGTCCGGAGAACAGGCCGAGCTCGACCGAGTCCAGTGGCGCCCGCATGGCGAGGTCCAGTACGGCCAGCGCGTCCTGTCGGTGGCCCAGCTCCGCCAGCGTGTATGCCACGCCGTGCAGGCCGTTGTAGAAACCGGGAGCGACGTTCGGGGCCACGTTCAGCGCGTGGTGGCGCAGCCAGTCCTCGTACCGCGGGAACGTGCCGGCGTCGGTGGCGGCCAGCGCGTACAGCACTCCGGCGGCGCCGTGCGCCATGTTGATACCGCCACCGGGCTGGAACTGCGCGATGTCGCCAGGGAAGAGGCGGTCGTCGCGGTCGGGCGTCGCGCTGGCCACGATGGCGCGGCACATCGACTCCCGTACGAGCGGCCAGGGCTGGAAACCCGGCATCGGCAGTTCGCGCAGCGGGCTCGAGCCGCCGTCGTGCGTGGGTCCGAGGATGGTGGCCACCGCCGGTTCGATCACCTCGGGCGGCACCGGGAACGATTCCAGGATCAGGTCGGCGATCTGGCGCACCTTGGCCTTGTCCAGCCGGCTCATCGTGGTGAGCTGCGGCGCGAACAGGCCAAGATGCAGGCAGGCGAGGGCGTAGCGGTCGACGTCGACACCACGCCGGTCGGCCGGCGGCTGGAACGCGGGATGCGCCAGCGTCGCACGGGCCTTGTCCTCGACGAGCGTCGCGACCTCGAAGTCGATCAGGACGAGGCGGTTCTCCGGTGTGACGAGGATGTTCTCCGGATGCAGGTCGCCGAAGACGACGCCGCGTTCGTGCAGGGCGTCCACGGCAGCGTCGACGAGCCGGATCATGTCCAGCGCCCATTCGACGTAGGCGACGAGGTCCTGCTCGGTGCGGTCGGGGTGGGTCAGCGGGTACTTGCGGACCAGCAGTCGTTGCAGCGGATTGCCGTCGACGAACTCCTGCACCAGGAACTGGTGTTCGCCGAGCAGGAAGTGGTCCAGGACGGCGGGCACCACGTCCAGGCCGGCCAGCCGCGTGAGGATGTTCCGCTCGTGCGCTATCCGGGTGACGGCGTCGCGTTCCGCGCTGTCCAGGCCGGCGTGCGGCCGGCCCTCCTTGA
>DATBDL010000031.1:0-2763 GCA_036269975.1 Pseudonocardiaceae bacterium
GCCGCCACCGAGGACTCGCACCACACCCTGCCCACGCTGCACCGCACCGAACAGCAGTTGCGCGACGTCGAGCTGGTGCCGTTCGCGGCCGCTGTCCAAGCGGGCGTGCGCGCGATCATGACGGGACATCTCGTGGTGCCGGCATGGGGCGAAGGCCCTGCCACGTTCAACAAGCGGGCCTTCGAGATCCTGCGCGGCGACCTTGGTTTCGACGGCGCCGTGATCACGGACGCACTGGATATGGGCGCGGTGACCGGAACGTCCGGCATGCCAGGCGGTGCGGTGCGCGCGCTGCTGGCCGGCGCGGACGCGCTGTGTGTCGGCGGCCAGCTCACCGACGAGGCAACGGTCGATCTCATCGTGGATGCGATCACGGCCGCGGTAACGTCGGGCGAGCTGCCGATCGAGCGCCTGGCCGAGGCGGCGGCGCGCACGGCGGCGATCGGCGTGGCGGCACCGGTCCCGGCCGGCTACGACGACGAGATCGGCCTGGTGGCGGCAAGGCGGGCCATCAGGGCGACCGGGGTTCCCGTGCTGTCGGCGCCGCCGCTGGTGCTGGACGTCGCGGTGGCCCCCTCCATCGCGGTGGGCGACGTGCCGTGGGGTCTGGGTCCGGTGTTGGCGGACATGCTGGCCGGCACGACGGTTCTCACGGTCGCCGAGGGCGACGGCATCGACGCCGACTTCGTGGCGGAGCAGGCCGGTGGGCGGCCGGTGGTCGTGGTCACCAGGGATGCGCAGCGGTACCCGTGGGTCGTGGATTTGATAGGGACCCTTGCTAAACTGGGGCTGGAACTGATTAGGGTCGAGACCGGTGTGCCAGGGCCCGACCTCGGCATCGCCGCCAGGGTGGACACGCACGGCGGTGCCCGAGTGTGTCTGCGAGCGGCGGCGGAGTACCTAGCGTCGCGCGCCCGGTGAGCATGTCCGTGTGCCAGGAGGGGATGTCATGACGGAAGCGCGCCAGCCGGGCAGTCTGATGGCCAGCGAGGTCGCGGCACAGCCCGCGATCCTCGCCGGTCTGTACGAGCACCGGGCCGACATGGCGGCGGTGGCGGCACGGGTGGCGCAGCGGCGGCCGAGGTTCGTACTGCTGGCGGCGCGCGGATCGAGCGACCACGCGGCGCTGTACGCCAAGTACCTGATCGAGGTGCTGCTCCAGTTGCCGGCCGGCCTGGTCTCCCCGTCGACGACGACACTCTATGGGGCACAACCGGATCTGACGGACGTGCTGTGGATAGCGGTGAGCCAGAGCGGCGGTTCGCCGGACCTGGTGGAGGCGACGGACGCGGCGCGCAAACAAGGTGCGCTGACGGTAGCCGTGACGAACACGCCCGACTCGCCGTTGAATGGTGTGGCCGAGTTGTCGGTGGACATCCGAGCCGGCAAGGAATTGGCGGTGGCGGCGACGAAGACGTATTCGGCGACGCTGCTGGGCCTGTACTTGTTGATAGACGCGATCCGAGGCGGCGACGGCGACGCGGCAGCGGAGATCGGCGCACTGGCACAGTCCACATTGGATGGCACAGAAGCCGAGGAAGTGGCCCAGCGCTACCGTTTCGTGGACAGGATGGTAACGACGGCAAGGGGTTACTCACTCGCGACGGCGCTGGAGACGTCGTTGAAACTGGCCGAGACGAGCTACCTGTCGGCACGCGCGTACAGCGGAGCGGACCTGCTGCACGGACCGGTGGCGGCGGTGGACTCGGAAACCGGCGTACTGGCCATCGCCAGCCAGGGTCGCGGCGGCGACGCGATGCGAGACGTGCTGACGGTGGTGCACGGCAGGGGCGCGGACGTCCTGGCGGTCGGCTCGGCGGCGTCGGACGTACCGGCGGCGACCAGGCTGCCGGTAGCGGCGAGCGCCGAGGAAGTGGCGCCGATCCTGGAAATCCTGCCGATTCAGCGGTTGGTGCTGGCGCTGTCGCTGGCAAGGGGCGGCGATCCGGACCAACCGCGCGGTCTGAGCAAGGTAACCCGAACCCGCTGAACTTCAGATCAACCGATCAAGGTCGACCGTCAACTCGAACGGATCGGTGATCTTGACGATGATCAGTTCGAGATCGATATATCCACCAAGTCCGGTATTACCCGTCATACCTGCTCAGTGCATGGGCATCGGGACGGACTCGCCGCCTGGTACGGGGATCTCGGGCGCCGCCATTCGCGGGGACGTTGCCGCGTCGAACACGACTTCGCCCGCCACCCATACCTTGCGCGGCCGCATCTCGTCGTCCCACCACACCAGATCGGCCACCGCGCCGGCGGCCAGCCGGCCCAGTGACGGCTCACCGATCGTGTCCGCCGGGATCACCGTTGCCGCCGACAACGCCACCGCCGGGTCGACGCCGATCGACACGGTGTTCCGTACCGCCCGATCCAACGTCAGCGCGCTGCCGGCGATCGTGCCCTCCGGCGACCTGGGCACACCGTCCTCGGTCAGCAGCACGTCCGAACCGCCCAACTGGTACCGACCCGGTGGCATGCCGGCCGCGGCAACGGCATCGGTCACCAACGCGACCCGATGGCCCGCCACGGCGAACACCAACGAGCACACGTCCGGCACCACGTGCGCCAAATCCGCGATGAGCCCCAGCGTGAACCGACCATCCGCCAACGTCGCCCCAGGCACGCCAGGCTCCCGATGGCCCAACCCACGCTGCGCGTTGAACAGATGGGTCACCATCCGCGCCCCGGCATCGGCCGCCGCACGGGTCTGTGCCGCTGTGGCGTCCGTGTGACCCACCGACACCAGCACCCCGC
>DATBDL010000032.1:0-20120 GCA_036269975.1 Pseudonocardiaceae bacterium
AGTCCTACGCCGAACCTTGGCTTTCTTGGCAGGCCAAGGCCGTCGTCCAATACTTCCAACTCCAGGCCGCCGCCTTCGGTCTTTGCCGCGTCTATTCTGATCTTTACCGCGCAGCGGTCGGTCTTGCCGTGTCTTGCTACGTTTGTCAGGGCCTCGCATATGATTCTGTACGCGGCCACCTCTACCGCCGCCGGCAGCGTCGGCAAATGGTCTGGCATGTCCAGTACCACCGTCAGCAGACTGCCTGGACTGCCTCTCGACAACGTTGACGCGTATTCACGGACTGCCGTTGTCAAACCCAACTGGTCCAGCACCGGTGGGCGTAGATCGTAGGCTACCCGCCGGATTTCGGCTATCGACGCCGTCAGCTCCGTGCTCAGCCTGGACAGCAGCCTTTCCGCACCATCTGGATCTGTCGGTACCGCTGATCTCGCCGCTTGCAAGCCCAAACTGACCGCCGCCAACTGTGAGCCGACGCCGTCGTGCAAATCCCTCAGCAGGCGTCGTCGTTCCTCTTCTCGGGCGCGGATCAGTTCGCGGCCCTTGTACTGTAGGTCATTCGTCAGGCGCACGGCTTCCGTTACCGCGCCGGCGTGACCTGCTATGTCCGCCAGCAACTGGCGGTCTCGGCTGGTGAAGTCGTCTCGATTCGATCTTGCCGCTGCCACCAGGTAGCCGACCCGCTCATTTTGATACGTGATCGGCAGGCGCAGCAACGCGCTCGTCGGCTTGCCGAAGCTGGCCGCCGTCTCCGTTGCCTCGCCGCGTACCAGTTCGATCGCCACGTGTGGCAGCCGCAGCGCGATGCCGATCGCCTCCACGATGCCGGGCAGCATCGCGGCGGGAGTGGGGGTGGTCTGCAACTGGGTCGCCAACACCGACATCACGCGGTACGGGTCCACCGCGTTGCCGAAGAATCGCAGGTTGATCCAGCGCTCCGCCCTCGCCCGCACCGGATGCACCAGCAGCGCGACCAGCGTCACCGCGATCACCTGCGTCCAGAACCCGCTGTCGGCCGGCCGCAACCACGTGAGCAACCCGGCCGCCGTCGCGTACAGCGCCGCCGCCATGACGATCTGGACGCCGTACACCATCGAGCGACTGACCGCGATGTCCAAGTCCAGTGCCCCATCCAGCAACACGGCCAGCGCCACCATGATCGGCACCGGAAGGAACACCAACGGGTGCAACGTCTCCGGCAGCAGCGGGCCCCCGCTGATCTGGTCCGGGATCGCCCACAGCCCGACGTACAGGGCCCCGGCCAGACCCAGCGATCCGGCCAGCCAGCGCAACCGGCGCCGGACCGACGGATCCGCCATGGTTCGGTACTTCACGATCAACACGATGAGCACGATCGCCGGATACGCCAACTGGGCGATCAGTGCCGGCGACGCGATCACCCCCAGCAGCGCCAACCCGGTCCGCCCGCTGACCACCGCGAACACCACGAGACAGCCGTGCAGCAGCAGCGGACCGGCATAGCCCAGCGCGAGCCAACGGCGCAGGTGCGCCCGCCTCGGCAACGTCGGGAACGCGACCGCGAAGTGCAGGATCATGCCCCACAGCACCGCGTACGCGATCTCGCCGACCGACCAGCGCCAGAACTGCACGCCCGCCACCAGGTCGTACGCCTCCAGATGCGGATAACCCGAACCGGCACCGGTGAACATCGCGCACGCCGTGGCGATCACGGCCGCGTGCACCGCCGGCTGGCCGGGGCGGCGCAGGAACAGGAAGCCGGACACTGCGACCAGCGCCAGGTCGACCAACAGCGTCGGCCAGTTGTCGGCCAACTGGCGTAGGAACGGGAACGACGACAGCGTGACCGGCACGGTGGTGGTCCGGCCGTCGCGCACCACCACGTAGTCGACGACGTCGCCGACCTGGCCGGCCGCCGCCGATCCGGGGACGGTCACGGAGTCGATGGCACGGCCGTCGATGGAGAGGATGCGGTCGCCGGCCCGCAGGCCGTCGTCGGATGTCACCCACTGGACCACCACGCCGCCGTTGGGCAACGCATTGTCACCGGCGTCGATGACCGAGCCGTCGGACGGGGCGAGGGTGCGCAGCACGATCATGGCCACGGTCCCCAGCAGCAGCAACCCGGCCACGACAGCGGCGACCAACGCACCGCCACGTCTTGTCGGGCCGGCTGCACCGCCCGTGACCTGGTCGAGTGCCGGGCCAGTTGCCTCGGCGGTCCGCAGGTCAGCCACGCCGGTCTCCAGCCGAGCCAGCGAAACCACTGCGCAGCGTCCGTGCGGGCATCCGTCCGGTCCCCGCCATCCACACCCCATGGTTTGGCCCGCTGCGGATTGTCCACGACGATGCGTGGTTCCGCGACGGGTCGGCCGTTCGACGCAGGCGATCTCACCTGGTCGGCGCAACCGCGAGCCCTCCCCGGCTCGCCCGGTCACGCCTGCTCAGTCTGGCCCACCGGGCGGTTCCGCGACATCCGGGAAATCCGCAGTCCCACCACGTAGGCCGATCGGCCGAACCGTTCCGATCATCGGAATGAGTGATGGCGGAAACGAAAATCGATGGGTAGGGAAGGTTCGTTCCGGTGAATTCAGTGTTCGGCGTCGACCACGCCCAATGCCTGCTCACACTCGTGGGCCAACGGGCCGGCCAGCAGCGACGCGCTCGCCGGGTCGATCGGCACGTGCAACCACGCCTGCACCTGCTGCTGGAACACGTCGGCGGCTTGCGCTACGTGAGTCCTCGCTTCGAGCCATCGATGCTCCGTGCCCGGTTGCACGGTGAGGCCGTACCACCGGCGGGCCGCGTCGGCGAGGGACGGCTCCCAGTCCAGTGCTCCGACCAGCAGGCCGTTGCAGTGGTACAGCAGGTCGTAGACGGCGGCCGGTACGCCTTCCGCGCGATCGACTCCACTCAGACGGGTGAGGCCCTCGAGTACGGCCTGTAGTGCCTGCGGAGTCGTGTGGGTGAGCAGGCCGCGTGCGTACACCGACACGCCGGCCACGTACCGCAGGGTCGGCGGCCCGTGCGACAGCCAGGACTCGGCCCTCCGGGTTGCGTCGGGATCGCGGCGGATCTCGTCCGCGGTGTCCCGTGCCCGGTCCAGCGCGTCGGCGAGGTGGTCCCGTGCGGCCTGGAACGTCTCCGGAGCGCCCACGTGCGACGAGATGCCCTGCCACCACTGCTGCTCGGTGTCGAAACCACAGTCGTCCAGCCAGTCCGGGGGTGCCAGTACCAGTGGTAGCCGGGACAGGGCGTCCCGGACCGCGCCGGCGATCTGGTCCGCGTCCGCGGCAGAGCGCAGCCGGCCCAGTGGTTCATCCAGCGCCTGCGGCGGCTGGCTCGGTTCCGGATGGGGACGCAACGCGCCGGTGTTCCGGTCACCGTGAGTGTCAGTGGGCACATCCGGCATGTGGTGTGCCTACCGGGCCACCGGGAGGAGCACCAGCGATTCCGGCGGAAAGGCCACAAGTGCGGTGTATGCGACGGGCTCGCCCGGCCTGTCCCGACTGGTGGGCTGCGACTGTGGTTCGTGGGCCATATCCGTGGACACTAAGCGGCCTTCTCTAGATGTCCTTGCGCTGCCGGGTACCACACGGGACCTGTCGGCATGCCCGTTTGGGCGGACTTGGGTGCGCGGACAGCCGTCGGCCGGCTGTCGGGCCGGCCTGGCATGCTCACGGCTGCGGTGCGGACGGTGACAGACGGGGGTCGGACAGGTGGCGTGGAGCGAGGAGCGGGTGCTCGCGCTGGTACCGGACGCAGGCGCGGCGAAGGCCGCCAGGACACAGGCCGCCGCTACGAGATGGACCGGTGCCGGCGCGTCCCCGGTCGCGCTGTGGGGGTACTGCCAGGGCAGCGGCGCCAAGCCTTACCAGGTGGCCGTCGACGTGGCCGAACCCGGCGCGTTCCGCTGTACGTGCCCGAGCCGCCGGATTCCGTGCAAGCACGCGGTCGGCCTGCTGCTGCGCTGGTCGGCGGGCGCGCTGCCGGCGGCGCCGGTCCCGGACTGGGTCGGTGTCTGGCTGGCCGAACGTGAGGCACGGGCCGAACGTGCCGCCGCCCGCGCGGCCGGGCCGGCCGATCCGGTCGAGGCGGCACGGGCGGCGGGCAAGCGCGCGGAACGCAGGGCGGAACGCGTCGCGGCCGGCGTCGCCGAACTGGGCGAATGGCTCGCCGACCAGATCCGGCACGGCCTGTCCGGGCTGGCCGCGAACGCGGCCGAACCGGTACGGTCGGCGGCCGCGCGGATGGTCGACGCCCAGGCGCCGGGGCTGGCGTCGGCGTTACAGCGGGCGGCGGCCCAGGTCGGCCGGGGGCGGGACTGGCCGGGTGCCGTGCTGTCCGAACTGGCGCAGGTGCACCTGCTGCTGGCAGCGCACGCCCGGCTGGCCGACCTGCCGGCGCCGCTGGCCGACACGGTCCGCTCGCAGCTCGGCTTCACGGTGGACACGGCCGACGTGCTGGCCACCGGCGTGCGGGTGACCGACCGATGGCTGGTGCTCGGCCGCGTCGACCAGGCGGGTGACTATCTGGCCACCCGCCGGACGTGGCTGCGCGGCTGGGAAACCGGTCGCTCCGCGCTGGTGCTGTCGTTCGCGCCGCCCGGCCGCTCCCTGGACGGCTCGCTCGTGCCGGGCACGGACGTCGCCGCCACAGTGGCCTACTACCCCGGCGTGGTGCCGTTGCGTGCGGCGCTCGTCGAACGATCGGCCGAGCCCGACCCGCCGGCGCCCCGCCCGCCCGGCGACCCGATCGACACCGCGCTGGCCGGCTACGCCGCCGTGCTGGCCGCCGATCCGTGGTGTGCGCGCTGGCCGATGGTGCTCGCCGACCTGACGCCGGCCGTGCGCGGCAACGGCTGGTTCCTGGCCGACGCCAACGGCGTCGCACTGCCGTTACGATCCATAGTGGACCATCGGCCGCTGCTCGCGGTGTCCGCCGGTCGGCCGCTGACGGTGGCCGGTGAGTGGACGGCCGGCGGGCTGCGCCCGACGAGCTGCTGGGACGACGAGCGGGCGGTGGCCCTGTGAGTGCGGCGTGGCAGCAGGTGGTGCGGTCGGCGATGCTGGGCACCGACCGGGAACCGTTGCTTCCCGCTGACCTGTCGGCGTCGGTCCGCGCTCGGCTGACCGACACCGCCGACCCGACCCGGTTGCTGCTCGACGCGGCAGCCCTGCTCGCCGGCCAACGGCGGGCCGGCGCCCGTCCGGTCACCGGGATCGAGCTGCCCTCGCCGGCCACGCTCGATTCGCGGCCCATCGTGTCGGCCGCTGCCGCGCGTCGGCTGGCCCGGCTGCTGGACGGTGAGCGCTCGGCACTGCTCCCGGAATGGCTTGCCCTGGCGGCAAAGCACGGACTGCGTGTGCCGCCCGAACACCTGCCGGCGCTGGTGAGCGCCGCCGCGGGGCGCACCGCGTTGCGGCCCGCCGTCGCGGCGGCGGCCGGTCCGCGCGGACCATGGCTGGCCGGTTGGGAACCGGACTGGGCATTCCTCGACGACACCGACGACGCCGGCACCGAGGACGTCTGGCGCTACGGCCGGACCGTCGCCCGGTGGGCCTGGCTGGACCGCACCCGGCACGCCGACCCGGATGCCGCCCGCGCCGCGCTCGTCGAAACGTGGGCGAGCGAACCGGCCGACGCGCGGGCCATGTTCGTCGAAGCGCTCGAGGTCGGGCTGGGGCCGGCGGACGAGGAGTTCCTCGAGTCCGCATTGGACGATCGCGCCCAGGACGTCCGGCGGATCGCGGCCGCGCTGCTGGTTCGGCTGCCGGGATCGCGCCTCGGTCAGCGGATGGCCGACCGCTTGGCCACCTTCGTGCGCCGGGACGGACCGGCGTGGGTCGTCGAACTGCCGGACGGCTGCGATTCGGCGATGCGGCGGGACGGCGTCACGCTGGCCGCACCGGTCGGCGTCGGCCCGCGCGCCTGGTGGTTCCGGCAGGTCGTCGCCGGCACGCCGTTGTCATGGTGGGAAGCCGAACCGGCCGAGGTGCTGCGGCTGCCGGTCAGTGGCCCCGGCGGCGCGGAAACCCTGCACACGGCGCTGGCGGCGGCAGCGGCCGACCAGCGGAATCCGGACTGGGCGACGGCATTGCTGGCCACCGCCGATCTCCCGGCCGCCGACGCCGTCGAACTGGTCGCCGTGCTGCCGACCGACCGGTGGGCGGCCGCCGTGTCCATCCTGGCCGCTGCCAACGGGTTGGCCAGCCTGGTCGGTCTGGTGCTCACCTTATCGGCGCCGTGGCCGGCGAATCTCGGTGACCTGCTGCTGAACCAACTCGCCGACGAACCCGGCCAGCGATCGCTCGCGCCGATCGCGGACGCGGCCGCCCGTGCCGTGCCGCCCGCCTGCCTGCACCACCCGATCACCGAACGACTCGCCGAGCCGGCCGCGTCCGCGTGGCACCACCGGCTCGTCGAGACCCTGTTGTTCCGCCGCGCCATGCACGAGGAGTTCGCACCGTGACAGACCCCTTCGCACAGCCCGGCGACGTGCTGCGGCGGCCGGCCGAGCAGGAGTACGCCGTCGAGTTGGCCGCGCTCGCCGCCGCTGACGACCGGGACCGGCCGCCCTCCTGGAACCTGTCGCCGTGGGCCGTCGTGACGTACCTGCTCGGTGGCGAGCTGCCGGACGGCACGGTGATCACGCCGAAGTACGTCGGGCCGCGCCGGTTGGTCGAGGTTGCCGTCGCCACGCTCGCCACCGACCGTGCGCTGCTGCTGCTCGGCGTGCCGGGAACCGCGAAGACGTGGGTGTCCGAGCATCTCGCGGCCGCGATCAGCGGTGACTCGACGCTGCTGGTCCAGGGCACTGCCGGCACCGCGGAGGACGTGATCCGCTACGGCTGGAACTACGCCCGGCTGATCGCGGAGGGCCCGAGCGAGCGGGCGTTGGTGCCCAGCCCGGTCTACCGGGCGATGGCGGCCGGCAAGCTGGCCAGGATCGAGGAACTGACCCGTGTGCCGTCCGAGGTCCAGGACACGCTGATCACCATCCTGTCGGAGAAGACGCTGCCGGTGCCGGAACTGGCGACGCAGGTGCAGGCGCGGCGCGGATTCAACGTGATCGCGACCTCGAACGACCGGGACCGTGGCGTCAACGAGCTGTCCAGCGCGTTGCGCCGCCGCTTCAACACGGTCGTGCTGCCGCTGCCGGACTCGGCGGAGGACGAGGTCCGGATCGTGGCCCGCCGGGTGAGCGAACTGGGCTCGGCGCTGCGGTTGCCGGCGCCGGCGGCCGGGCTGGCCGAGATCCGTCGGGTCGTCACGGTGTTCCGGGAACTACGCTCCGGCCGGACCGAGGACGGCCGTACCGCCCTGAAATCGCCCACCGCGACGCTGTCCACGGCCGAGGCGATCAGTGTCGTCACCGGTGGTCTCGCGCTCGCGGCGCACTTCGGCGACGGCGTGCTGCGTCCGCACGACATCGCGGCCGGCATTCTCGGCGCCGTCGTCAAGGACCCGAGCACGGACCGGCTGGTGTGGTCGGAGTACCTGGAAACGGTGGCCCGTGAACGGGACGGGTGGGCCGACTTCTACCGTGCCTGCAAGGAAATCGCAGGGTGAGCGAGCGTGCGAGCGAGCGAGTCGGCACAGTGACGCACCTGCTCGGCATTCGGCACCACGGTCCGGGCTCGGCTCGGGCCGTTGCCGCCGCGCTGCCCGAGATCGAGCCGGACCTGGTGCTGGTGGAGGGCCCGCCGGAGACGGACGCCGTGGTCGAACTGGCCGCCGACCCGGAGATGCGGCCGCCGGTCGCGCTGCTGGCCTACGTCACGGACGATCCGATCCGCGCCGCTTTCTGGCCGTTCGCCGTGTTCAGCCCGGAATGGCAGGCGATCAGCTACGCCCAGAAAGCGGGCGTGCCGGTGCGTTTCTGCGATCTGCCGGTGACCCACCAGTTCGCGGCCGATCTGATCCCGCAGGCGGATCGCGCCGGCCTGTCCGCCGACCCGATGGCCGAACTCGCGGCGGCCGGCGGCTATCCCGATCCGGAGCACTGGTGGGACGCGCTGGTCGAGCACCAGGCCGGCGGGCTGGCGCAGTTCGACGCGGTCGCGGAGGCAATGCACGCCATGCGTGAGCACGCCGACGTGCCCGAGAGTCCCGGCCGGACGCGGGAACTGCAGCGCGAGGCGTACATGCGGACCGTGCTGCGCAAGTCGATCCGGGCCGGCTACCGGAACATCGCCGTGGTGTGCGGGGCGTGGCACGTGCCGGCGCTGGCCGACCCGCTGCCGCCGGCGACGCACGACCAGCGCCTGCTGGCGGGCCTGCGGCGCTGCAGGATCAGCGTCACGTGGGTGCCGTGGACGCACGGCCGGCTGGCCAGTGCCAGCGGCTACGGCGCCGGCATCACGTCGCCCGGCTGGTACCACCACCTGTTCACCGCGCCGGACCAGGTGACGACGCGGTGGCTGACGGACGTGGCACGGGTGCTGCGGGCCGAGGACCTGCCGGTGTCCAGCGCGCACGTGATCGAGGCCGTGCGGCTCGCGGACACGCTGGCGGCACTGCGCGACCGGCCGTTGGCGGGCCTGGCCGAGGTCACCGAGGCGACCCGGTCGGTGTTGTGCGGCGGCAACGACGTGCTGCTCGGCCTGGTGACGCGCAAGCTCGTGGTGGGGGAGCGGCTGGGCGAGGTGCCGGCGGACATGGCGAAGGCGCCGCTGGCCGCCGACCTCGCCGCGACAGCGCGCCGTCTCAGGCTCAAGCGTGACGCGCTTGCTCGCGATGTCGACCTCGACCTGCGTAACGCGACCGACGCCGAGCGCTCGAAACTGCTGCACCGCCTGCGTGCCATCGACATCTCGTGGGGCACACCGGCGGACTCGTCCCGGCGCGGCAAGGGCACGTTCCGCGAGACGTGGACCCTGTGCTGGCAACCGGAGTTCGAGGTCGACCTCGTCGCGGCCAGCGCGCTGGGCACCACCGTGCCGGCGGCGGCGACGGCCGAGGTCCGGCTGCGCGCCGGCGAGGCCGTCACCCTGGCCGACGTCACGGAGGCCGTGGAGACGTGCCTGGTCGCGGACCTGCCGGAAGCACTGTCCGAGGTTCTGGCGACACTGGACACCCGAGCGGCCAGGGATGTGGACACCGAACATCTGATGGCCGCCCTGCCGTCCCTGGCCCGCGCCAGCCGCTACGGCGACGTGCGCGGCACCGACACGGCCGCGCTACGCGTGATCGCGGACCGGCTGCTGGCCAGGGTGTGCGCCGGCCTGCCGTCGGCGGCGCACGGCCTTGACGACGCGGCCGCCGCCACGCTGTGCGCGAGCATCGACGCCGTGCACGAGGCCACCGGCCTGCTCGGCGGCGACGCCCGCGAACGCTGGCTGACCACCTTGGCCGCCCTGACCGAGCGCTCGCTGCCGCCCAGGGTGGGCGGCCTGCTGACCCGCCTGCTGCTGGACGCGCGTCGGCTGAGCACCGACGAGGTCGCGCCCGCGTTGTCCCGAGCGCTCACACCGGGCACCCCGCCGGTCGACGCAGCCGGTTACGTCGAGGGCTTTCTGACCGGGGGAGCACCTGGGCGGGGTGGTAGGGGAACGGCACTGCTGCTGGTGCACGACGAGAAGCTGCTGCGGCTGGTCGACACATGGCTCGCGAGCATCGCGGCGGACAGCTTCACCGACGTACTTCCGTTGCTGCGCAGGACATTCGGCGCGTTCGCCGGCCCGGAACGCCGTGCCATCGCCGAACGCGCCGCCGCACTGACGGGTGCCACGTCGGCCGCGCTACCCAACGACGACGACATCGACGAAGACCGCGGCAACGCGGCACTCGACGTGATCGCGACACTGCTGGGAGTGGGCGGATGACCGACGAACGCCTCCGCCGCTGGCGCATGGTCCTTGGCGGCACCGAGGAGAACGGCGGCGACGGCACCGGTATCGCCCTCGCCGGCGCCGACCAGGCCATGGACGACGCGCTCGAAGCGCTCTACCAGGGCGAACCCGACGACGGTGAGACCACACGCACCGGAACGCTCGGCAAGTCGTCGCCCCGCGTCGCGCGCTGGCTCGGCGACATCCGCCGCTACTTCCCGAGCACCGTGGTCCAGGTGATGCAGCGTGACGCCGTCGACCGGCTCGGGCTGACCAGGATGCTGCTGGAGCCGGAACTGCTCGCGTCGGTCGAACCGGACGTGCACCTGATCGGCACGCTGCTGGCGCTGCACGACGTCCTGCCCGAACGCACGCGGCACACCGCCCGCGAGGTGGTCCGCCAGGTCGTGGCCCAACTGGAACACCGACTGGCGGACCGCGCGAAGGCGGTGATCACCGGCGCGCTGCGCAAGGCGGATCGCACCGACCGGCCCCGGCCGGCCGACATCGACTGGGATCGCACGATTCGGGCCAACCTGAAGCACTACTCACCGGAACTGGACACGATCGTTCCGCAACGGCTGGTCGGCCACGCCCGCCGCCAGACCGGTGTCGCGCGGGACGTGATCCTGGCCGTCGACCAGTCCGGTTCGATGGCCGAATCCGTGGTGTACGCGGGGTTGTACGGCTCGGTGTTGGCGTCGATGCGGTCGCTGCGGACGTATCTGGTCGCGTTCGACACCGCCGTCGTCGACCTGACCGACGAACTGGACGACCCTGTCGACGTGTTGTTCGGCATCCAACTCGGCGGCGGCACGGACATCAACCGTGCGGTCGCGTACTGCCAGGGCCTGATCACGAAACCGAACGACACCCTGTTGGTGTTGATCAGCGATCTGTACGAGGGTGGCGTGCGGGACGAGTTGTTGCGGCGGGTCGCCGGCCTGGTCGCGGCCGGCGTCACCGTCGTCGTTCTGCTGGCACTGGCCGATTCGGGGCGACCCGCGTACGACCGGGAAAACGCGGCCGCCCTGCACGAACTGGGGGTCCCGGCATTCGCGTGCACGCCGGAAATGTTCGGCGACCTGATGGCCGCCGCAATCCGCCGCGAGGATCTGAGCCGATTTGTCGCTGCCCCATAGGGCAGTACCACGGAAGTCTGCGGTAATCCCTGATGTTCCGGGGAGTCCGACAGCGCACGCTGCCCGCGTCGGTCCTGCCTATCGTCCTGCGCCCACAACGGACGGTAGGCAGGGCACCGATGGCCGTGCACTGGGGCCACCGGGCCGGTTCGTGAGGTTGGGGCACCGGGCCGACCCGAGCGCATCACAAGTAGAGAGAGGGGCTCACTGATGGCTAACTTCGACCCGGCACGGGTCGGCAAAGCGGAATGGATCGGACTCGGCGCGGGTCTCCTCGCGTTCATCGCGTCGTTCCTGCCGTGGTTCAGCCTGTCCGCCGGTTTCATCTCGATCAGCGCCAACGCGTGGAGCCTCGGCTTCCTCGCGTGGTTCCCGGTGCTGTTGATGGTGGCCGCGGCCGGCGTGATCCTGGCTCAGCAACTGGGTGTCAACGTGCCGACGGTCCGGCCGAGCTGGCCGCTGATCCTGCTCGGCGTCTCCGTACTGTCGCTGCTGTTGATCCTGCTGCGCTGGGTCACCATGTCCTCGGAGACCGACGGCCTCGACTTCGCCGGCATCTCCTACGGCGCCGGCTTCGGCCTGTACGTCGGACTGGTCTCCGCGATCCTGTTGGGACTGTCGCAGTTCCTGGTGTTCCGTTCAACGGGACAGACGCTGTCCGACGCCACCAAGCAGTTCCGTAACCCTGGCACCAACCCGACTCCGCCGAACACCTACTGACGTCGGGCGATTCATTCGGTTCGTCTGATTCGTCGTCACCGCGGTCCCGGTTCGTTACCGTGACCGCGGTGATCGCGCGCCCTGGGGGACGTACGGTGTCCGCGTGTCGGGAACGGAGTGCGGTGCCATCGTCGGTCGAGGTGCCGAGCTGGCGATGCTCGGCACCGTGCTGGACCGGCTGACACCGCACGCCCACGCCGCCCGGCCGATGGTGCACGTCGTGGGCGAACCGGGGATCGGCAAGTCCGGGTTGCTGGCCGCGCTGGCCGGCCTCGCCGCCGCGCGGAACCTGCCGATGGTGATCGGCAGGGCCACCGAGTTCGAGGCACACGCCCCGTTCGCCGCCGTCATCGACGCGCTGGACGAGCCGATCGCGCAGGCACTCGGCGACGGCCGCCTGCGCCTCGACCCGGACACCGCCGGGCAGCTCGCCGAGGTGTTCCCTTCGCTCGAGGTCGACTCGTGGCCGGCGCGGGACGCCGAGCGGCACCGCCTGTTCCGCTCGGTGCGGACCGTGCTGGAATCGCTGGCAGCCACTCACAGTGGCCTCGTCGTCGCCTTCGACGACGTGCACTGGGCCGACCAGGCCACCCTGGAACTCCTTCGCTACCTGGCCCGCCGTCCGCCTGCGGCACCCGTGCTGCTGGTGCTGGCGTTCCGGCCGCGCCAGCTCGACCCGGACGTGGTCGCCGAACTCACCGGCCCGGTCGCCGAGGACGCGATTCGGCTGGAACTCGGGCCGCTGACGAGGACCGACGCGGACAGCCTGCTGGGCGCGGGTGTCGCGCTGTCCCGGCGACGCGAGCTCTACCAGGCGTCCGGCGGGAATCCGTTGTATCTCACCGAACTGGCCAAGGGCGACGACGAGCCGGACACCGACCCGTTCCAGCGCGAGCTGGCCACGTTGGGGGAGGCCGAACTCCGGGTGTTGCGGGCGGCCGCGGTGGCGGGGGAGGACGCCGACCTCGGCATGCTCGCCGCGACCGCGGAACTGCCACCGGACGAGGCCCGCGCCGCGCTCGCCGAACTCGCGGCACGGGACCTGTTGCGCCCGCAGGCGGACGGCGCCCGGTGGCGGCATCGGCATCCGTTGCTGCGCCACGTCGTCTACACGCACGCCCCGCCCGGCTGGCGGCTGGCCGCGCACTGCCGTGCCGTCGACGAACTCGCGCTGCGCGGCGAGTCGAACATGATGATCGCCGAGCACCTGAGCCGCTGCGCCAGCCCCGGCAATCTCTGGGCCGTCGACCGGCTGGCCGACGCCGCCGCGATGGCCATCCGGATCGCGCCGGCCAGCGCGGCCCACTGGCTGGACGTGGCGCTGCGGCTGCTGCCGGTGGACGAGGCGTCGGCGGCGCGCCGGGTGGAGATGCTGGCCGAGCGGGTCACGGCACTGCACCGGTCCGGCCAGCTCGCCCAGGCACGGACCGCCGTGCACGACGCACTCGCCGCGCTCACGCCCGACATGACGGCGCAGCGCACCCGCCTGGTCCTGCTTGCCGCGACCGTGGAACGCCTGCTGGGCCGGCACGACGAGGCACGCGCCCTGCTGCGCGCCGAACTCGAACGACCGACCGACAACTGCGGGCCGGGGCTGCGGATGGAACTGGTCGTCACGAGCGTGCTGGCCGGTGACTTCGCGACAGCACAACAGATCGCGGGCACGATCGACGCCGACCGCGACGTCGGTTCGGTCGTCCGTGCCGCGAATCTCGCGCTCACCGCGTTGGCGACATCGGCGGGCCAGACCACGACGCCGGAACACATCGCGCGCCTCGCCGAGGCCGACCGGGTGGTCGACGCGCTGACCGACGCCGAACTCGGCACCGTGATCGAGATCCCGGTCTGGCTCGGCCTCGCCGACATCCAGGCCGACCGGCTGGCCGAGGCACACCGGCACGTGACGCGGGGGCTCGCCGTCGCCGTGCGGACCGGGCAGCACCAGGTGTTCACGTATCTCAAGCTGTTGCTGTCCACGTGCGCGTTCGGGTTCGGCGCGCTCGACGAGGCGGCGGCCGCGGCAGAGGACGCGCTGGACGCCGCGCTGCTCGCCGGTAACGACCAGTTCGTGCTGATGGCGTTGCTGCGCCTGGGAAACATCGTCGCGTGGCAGGGTGATCTCGTGGCCGCCGACGAGGTGATCTCCCGTGCGGCCCGGCTCGCCGCGTCCACCGCGAGCGTGTACGAGGGGCAGGTCCAGTTGGCGCGGGCGGTGTGCCTGTTCCTGGCTGGCAAGCCCGACGAGTGCGTCGCCACGATCATGGACGCCACCAACGGCGGCGACTTCTCGACCGTGCTGACCGCCGCGCGGGTCGACTGGCTGGAACTGCTGGTCGAAGCCGAAGTGGCACTGGGGCACCCGGATCTGGCCGCCGACTGGGCCAAGCACGCCGACGAGGCGTCCGCCGCCCTGCACGGCGGCCGGCAACGCGGGCTGGCCCTGCTGGCCAAGGCATGGGCGGCGTTCCCGGCGGCGCCCGCCACCGCCGCCGCACTGGCGGCGCCCGCGATCACGCTGCTCAGCGAGATCGGCGACCAACTCAGCCTGGCGCGCGCCCTGCTGTTCACCGGCCGCGCACTCGCCGACGCCGACGAGCACACCGCCGCCACGGACCATCTCACCCGCGCGGCGGCGGCGGCGACCCGTGCCGGCGCGAAGACGCTGGTCACCCAGATCCACGCGGCCCGCCACCGGATCTCGCTGGTCGGCGGCCCCGACCGGCTGACCGACCGGGAACGCACGATCACCGAGCTGATCCTGGCCGGCCGCACGAACCGCGAGATCGCGGAGCGACTGTTCCTGTCCACCCGCACGATCGAGGCAAGCCTGTCCCGTATCTATGCCAAACTCGGCGTCCGAGGCCGAACCCGCCTGATCGCCCACCTCACCAGGGACGACGACTGACATGCTGACCGACGAACGCCTCGCCACGGCCCTCGTGGCGGAGGCGAACGCCTTCACCGACACGTTCCACGGCGCCGACATGGGACTGCGGGTGCCGACGTGTCCGGAGTGGACACTCCGGGAACTGGTCCACCACGTCGGCCGCGCCTACTACTGGGCGAGCGCGATCATCACCAGTCGGGCCACCGCGATGGTGCCGTTCGACGACGTGCCGGAGGGCGAACTGCCGCCCGACGGCCACACGGAGTGGGTACGGGCGGGTGCGGCGCGGCTGGTGGCGGCCGTCGCGGACATCGGCCCGTCGACCGACGTCTGGACGTGGGCGGACGACAAGCGGGCCGCGTTCTGGCTGCGCCGGTTGGCCCACGAGACGGTCGTGCATCGTGCCGACGCGACCATCACCGTGGGCCGGACATTCGACGTGCCCCTTGACCTGGCCGTCGACGGGATCACCGAGTGGCTGGAGATCCTCACGTCGTCCGCAGCGGCCCGCATCGCGCCGAACGTCGCCGGTACCGGCCAGACACTGCACTTCCATGGCACCGACGGCGGCGAGTGGCTGATCCGCCGCACGCCGGAGGGCCCGACGCTGGCGTACGAGCACGTCAAGGCCGATGTCGCCGTCCGGGGCCCGGCCGCCGACCTGCTGCTGGCGCTGACCGGCCGGATTCCGCTGGCCGACGTCGAGGTCTTCGGCGACGCCGACCTGCTGGCGCACTGGCGGGAGCACACGAAGTTCTGAATCATCGGTTCGCTGACCAGCGGTCGGACGGCCGCTACGCTGGTAGCTTGGTCGACTACGGCGAAAGGTGACCCCCGCAGATGCCAGCCCAGCCGCTCCCGACGCGTGGTCGGCCGCTGGACGGGTTATCCCGGTGACCGAATCACATGGTCAGGGCCGGGGTCGAGTGCTGTACCTGATCGTGTGTGCCGCGCCGCCCGCCGTCGCGATCACGGATCTCGTCGGGCTGATCCAGCGGCTCGGTTGGGCCGTCTGCGTGATTCCGACCCCGCGTGCGGCGAGCTGGCTGGACGCGGACGCGCTCGTCACCAGGACCGGATTCCCGGTGCGCCACGACTATCGCAGCGCCGGTGACGCCGAGGCACTGCCGAAACCGGACGCGATCGCGCTCGTGCCGGCGACGTTCAACACGATCAACAAATGGTCGTCCGGGATCAGCGACACGTTCGCGCTCGGCATTCTCAACGAGGCGATCGGACTGCGGATGCCGGTGATCGTCGCGCCCTTCGCGAAGTCCAGCCTGACCGCCCATCCGGTATTCGCGGAAAGCCTCGCGCGGCTGCGACTGTGGGGTGCGACGGTGTTGCCGAAGGAGGCGATCCGCCCGCTACCCGGTTCTGTCACCCCGGACGGCCCGGTCTTCGACTGGCAGTTCGTGATCGACGCGGTCAGCGCTATCCCAGGATGAGCCTGAACAGGAAATAGCAGAACGTCATCCCGACCGCCGAACAGACCAGCGCGACAATGGCGATTATCGCGGTGTTTCCGATTCCGGCGTGTCTGCCCGATTCCAGGTCCCCCACGTTCCCATGAAACCAGCGAATGCCGTTCGGGGCATCGACCGAATGAGCGTTGTTCGGTGGACAAAAAGTGGTCAGGAACGGACCTGGCTGGCCAGTGCGCTGCGCGATGACAGGCCCAGTTTCGCGTAGACCCTGGTCAGGTGTGCCTCGACCGTGCGGGCGGACAGGTAGAGCGCGCTGGCCACCTCGCGGTTGGTGTGGCCCTCCGCGACGAGCGTCGCGACGGCGCGCTCCCGCTCGGTCAGCAGTGTGAGCAACGACGGCTCGGCACTCGGCACGGCGCGCCGACCCGGCCGCCTGCGGGCGCGGGCCGCCTGGTCGGCGAAACCCATGGCGCCGCAACCGGTGAACACCCGCTCCGCGTCGGCCAGCAGTCGCTTGGCCACCTCGGTGTCGCCGGCCGCCGCGTGGCACTGGCCGGCCAGCAGCAGCGACCTGCCCTGCGACACGCGGTCGGTGACTTCGCCGAACATCCGGGCGGCGCGCTCGGCCACGGTCGCCGCACCGGCCGGATCGCTGACGCTGCGGGCCCACGCCCAGGCCAGCGCGGCGAATGCCTGCTTGCGTGGCAGCGGCATCGCCTCGGCGGCCCACTGTGCCTTGGTGGCCCACGCCTGCGCGCGGTCCGGCCGGCCGGCGGTTACCTCGGCCTCGGTCAGCAGTTGGAACCAACACACTCGGGATGATCCGTCCAAGTTGGACAGTTCTGGGCCACCGCCCGCCTTGAGCAGGCGATCGACACACCCGGCCGAGTCACCGGCGATGTGCAGCACCAGAGCGGCGAACGCCTCGGACAACGCGGCGAACATGCCACCGGTGGGGTCGGCGGCACCGACGCGGTCGGCGATGTCGGTCGCCTCGGTGACGTTGCCGCGCCATGCTTCGATCCAGCCGCGTTGCGCGAGCGCGATGCCGGCCAGTTCGTCACCGTTGACCTTTTCGCTGTCCACGGCGTCGGCCAGCCGTTCTGCCGCGGCGGCAAGTCGGCCGATACCGGCGTAGGCCGTGCCGAGGCCGGCGCGCAGGTAGCCGACGAGGTGGTCCTGTCCGGTGGCGCGGGAGAGGGAGAGGCCGCGCTCGAGGTGCCGGGCGGCGTCGACGAAGCGGTCCAGGCTCAGTTCGCACCAGCCGACCCAGACGGAGGCGTCGATGCGTTCGGCGAGTTGGCCGTCGGTGAGGGCGTCGGTGAGTGCGACGGCCTCCCGCACGCGGTCGCGAGTGTCGGCGCTCCAGCGGCCGTTGATGAGATCGTTCAGTGCTCGGACGGCGAGCGCGGCGGCGGTCTGCGCCGGATCGCCGAGCGCGCGGGCGGCGAGTACGGCCTGCTCGGCCCAGTGCGCCGGATCGTCCGCCGGCGTGCCCAACAGGCTGCCCAAGGCCAGTTCGAACAACAGGACGGCGGCGGCGGGGCCGCGGTGATCGCCCTGATCGGCCAGTTCGGCGATCAACATCGCGCGGGCGGCGTCGAAACGGCCCAGTAGTCGTTCGATCATGGCGAGGAACGCCGTCACCGACGCACGCCGCTCCCGTGCGTCCTTGGGCAGCAGAGTGAGCACTTCGCCGAGCACGTCGAGCGCGAGCTGGAAGTGGCCGGCAACGCCCAAAGCCTTGGCGCGCATGATGAGCAAGGTCAGTCGTTCGTCTACATTGGATGGTGTGTCCGGCAGCAGGGAGAGTGCGACGGCCAGCCAGTGCGCGCAGCTTGCCGGCGCGGTCACCTCGGTGGCCGAAGCGGCGGCGAGCAGAACGTCGATCCCGGCGCGATCCCCGACCGAAGCCGACCGGGCCACGTGCCGGGCGACGGCGGGCGCGGGCGCCCCCTGCGCGGCCAAGACGGCCCAGGCCCGACGGTGTGCGGCCAGGCGCCACCGCGGATCGGCGTCCCGGTAGGCGGCCCGCCGTAGCAAGGGATGCCGATGCCGAAGCCGGGGCGCGGTGCCGGCGGCGCGGACGAGATCGCGGGCGGCCAGGCGGTCCAGCGCGCCGAGCACGTCGCTGACCGGCCGCCGAGCAATGGCGGCGACCAGAGTGGGATCGAACTCGTCCCCGACGACAGCGGCCGATTCGAGCACGCACCGCTCGATCGCCCCGAGCCCCCGAAGTTCATGAGCGAAGGCATCGGTGAGCAGATCCCCGACCGGCAACGCACCCGCTGTATCCCTGGCTGCGACTTGGATGGCTGCGGCCCGGACGGCGGCGGATGCGAGCTGGCCGATGGGCGCGGCTCGGCATTCCGGCATGTGCTCGGTCTGCGCGGCGTTGGCGGGGTGGGCGGTGCTGCGGGCGAGGCTGGGATGGCCGGCTTCTGCTGGGTCCAGACCTCGGACTTTGCGGGCGAACGCGTCGCTCAACAGGTCGGCTACTGGGCATGGCGCGGCGGGTTTGTTCGTGCCCGCTCCGATGGCTCGCACGGTGTGCGGCAGGGTGTCGGTCGGCAGGTCCATCGACCTGCCGAACCCGCTGTTCTGGGCCGCTGCCAGCAACTCCGTGTAGAGCGGGTTTCCGCCGCTGGCCTGGTACAGGCGGGCGCCCTGCCAGCTCCCCACCGCCACCCCCGCCAATTCCTCCGTTTCCGTCCTGGACAGCGGGGCGAGGGCCAGGTGCGTGCTCGGGGCACTGCGCAGCGCGTCCGCGAGGCGGGCCGGTTGTTGGCGTGGCCGGTACGCCAGCGCCAGCAGGATCGGCGCCTTCGGCGGCTGGCGCAGCAGGTGCGCCAGGAAGTCGCACGTCGCCGCGTCCGCCCAGTGCAGGTCGTCCAGGCAGAGCACAAGACCGGTGGGTGGGGTGATCGCTTCGAGCAGCGAGCGCAGCGCTCGGTGCAGTCGGTAGCGTTCACCGTCCCGTTGGTGCTGGCCGATCGTCGCCAGTGTCGGGAAGACCGTGCCGGCCAGGCGGTAGCGCTCCTCGCTCAGGCGGTCTCGCAGGTCGCCTCGCATCGCCACCAGGCGCGCCGCGATCGCGTCGGTCACGCAGCCGAACGGGACGTCCATCTCGAACTCGGCGGCGGCGCCACCGAGGACCGCCACGTCACGGGTTCCCGCGTAGCCGGCCAGCCACGACAGCATCCTCGTCTTGCCGATTCCCGGCTCACCGGAGATCTGGACCATTCGGTACTCGCCGGCCGCTACCGCGTCGACGGCGGCGACGATCGCGGCTCGCTCGGGCGCTCGCCCGACGACGAGTCGTCGCGGTGCCATCACGACCCCCCGTCTGTGGCGCCGATCGGTGTAATGGACAACGAAAGCTGGTCGAACACACCGAGTCAAGTCTTGTTCGGACGTTAGCCCGTCTGGTGGACCTTGTGGGTGACCGGTGCGCACGGAACGTCGTGAACTCCCTGGTCAGCGCGAGAGCGTAGCTGGTGTCCGAAAGCGCCGGAAACCGACCGCGAACCAACGTGTATCTGACCGCCCGCCCGCATGCTCATGTCCCGGTGTCGGGCAGCTACATCGCTCCGAACCGCAAGTCGCGGTGCGGGACGAGAGGGGACGCGGCGCCCGTCCGGTTTGGGGGGCCGGACTGGACGGCGTGTGTCGACGCATCGGGCCGGAGGGCCCCTTTGCTACCTGGGGGTGCAAAGGGGCCCTAACGGCATGTCAGCCTACGCTCCGTGATCAACATCGACCTCGTGGGGAAAGTTTCTTGGTTACAGGTATCTGCTCCGATCGGGTGTTCTCCTGTGGATGTGTTCACTCGTATGCTGCCTTGTGCGGCATGGTTGTCACGCTATGACGCATTATGTGTCGATCAGCCGGCTACGCTGTTCCACCGAGGATGGAATGGGATGGCGCTGGGTGCCCGGCAGGTGCGCCCGGCTCGTTACTCATTGTCAACACTCGAACGAGGGGGATGGAGATGACCGCAACTACGGAAACCGGCTTCGACGGCCAGAGTCAGGACGCTGACGGCCAGGAGCTGACCCAGTCCGAACAGTCCAGCCTGGATCAGGCGACGCCGGAGGAACCGGAGCTGACCAGCGGTCAGACCAACGGCTCC